>MHBL01000194.1 GCA_001803235.1 Lentisphaerae bacterium RIFOXYA12_64_32 | reverse complement strand
GGCAAGCCGCGCGTCGCGCGGCGTGGACATTGGCCGACGTTTCCGCTATAGTGAGAACATCTGCCGGGGTACGGCGCCGTTGCGCCGTTGGTGCGGACGCCGCAGATTCGAGGAGCTGCACATGACGGATACCGCGGTTGAAGATGTCCTGGCGAGCTATCACCAGATGCTGCTGATCCGGTTCTTCGAGGAAGCGTTGAGCGACCTGTTCACGAAGAACCTGGTCGGCGGGACGGCGCACTTCTGCATTGGCCAGGAAGCGTGCGCGGTGGGGGTGATTTCGGCGGCCCGCCCGACCGACTGGATCGTCTCAAACCACCGCGGCCATGGCCACCTTCTGGCGCGCGGCGTGGAGCCGTACCGCGTGATGGCCGAGTTACTGGGCCGCCGCGACGGTTGCTGCCGCGGCCGCGGCGGTTCGCAGCACATGTCGGCCATGGCGCAGTGCTTTCTGGGTACGAACGGCATCACGGGCGGCGGGTTGCCGATCGGGACCGGGGCGGCGCTGGCGCTGAAGTACCAGAACTCGGACGGGATCGTGCTGGTGTTTTTCGGCGATGGTGCCAGCAACCAGGGCACATTCCATGAGTCTCTGAACATGGCGAGTCTGTGGGGCCTGCCGGTCCTCTACGTCTGCGAGAACAACCGCTACAGCATGAGTCTGGAGGTGGGGAAAGCGTGCGCTCGGACACCCGTGTCGGAGCGCGCGTCCGCCTACTCGATGCGCGGCGAGACGTGTGACGGAATGGACGTGCTCGAGGTGCGGCGCCACGCCTCGGAACTGATTGACCACGTGCGTTCGGGCAAGGGGCCCGCGCTGCTGGAACTGCTCACTTACCGCTTCTGCGGGCACTCGAAGAACGACGCGCGAGTCTACCGGACCCGCGAGGAAGAGGCACAGTGGGCGGAGCGGGATTGCCTGAAGCTGGCCCGGGAATGGCTGTCGACGCACGGCGTCACAGGGCCAGAGTTGGACGGGGCGGTCGCCGGCGCCAAGGAGGTTGTGGCGGCGTTGGTCGTCCGCGCCATGGCCTGTCCGCACGGTGACCGCGAGGACGCGACGGGAGGCGTGTATGCCTGACGCAGTGGTCAGAGCCGGCGAGATCTACTTTTCGAGGGCCGTCCACGAGGCGCTCGACGAGGAACTGGCCCGGGACCCGAACGTCTTTCTCATGGGCGAAGACATCGGGGTGTACGGGGGCGCGTTCGGGGTGACCAAGGGCCTGCTGGACAAGTATGGTCCGAAGCGGGTCGTCGACACGCCGATCTCGGAGAACAGCTTTGTCGGGATGGCGGTGGGGGCGTCGCTGCTCGGGCTCAGGCCGGTGGTGGAGATCATGTTCATGGACTTCATCGCGCTGGCGCTGGACCAGATCCTGAACTCGGCGGGGAAGCTGCATTACATGTACGCCGGGCAGGTGACGGTGCCGCTGGTCATCCGCACCCCGGGCGGCGCCAAGGGCGGGTACGGTCCGAGTCACTCGCAGATGCTGACCAACCTGCTGGTCGGAGTACCGGGGATCAAAGTGGTCGCGCCATCGACACCCGCCATGGCGAAGGGCCTGCTCAAGAGCGCGATCCGCGACCCGAACCCGGTGATTTTCGTGGAGAACAAGCGGCTGTATCCGCAGCGCGGCCCGGCGCCCGAGGGCGACGTGTGTCTGCCGCTCGGCCAGGCCGTGGTGGCTGCGGCCGGGACGGATGTCTCGCTCTTTGCCTACTCCGCCATGGTCCCGGTCTGCCTCGGGGTGAAGAAGGCGCTGGCCGGCCAGGGCGTGGACGTGGAGGTCGTGGACCTCGTCAGCCTGCAGCCGCTGGACCGGGCCGCGATCACCGACTCGGTGGGCCGCACGGGCCGCGCCGTGATCGTGGAAGAAGCGTGCGTGACCGGGGGCGTGGGGGCGGAGGTCGCGGCCGTCATTGCCGCCGAATGCATGGGCAGCCTGGAGGCGCCGGTGCTGCGGGTGGGAGCTGCCGATGCGCCGATTCCCGCCTCCACGGAGCTGGAGAGGATGGTCCTTCCCGGACCGGAAGACGTGGCGGCGGCTGTCCGGCGCGTCATGGAATGGTGAAGGAGGGCGGACGGGGTGATGCTACTGAGGTCCTCGCCCCGCACTCCACATGGTGGTCCCGCCTGGCCGCGCGTGGCGTTTGCATCGACCTGCCGGGTGTTTACATTCCCTGCACGGCAACGCAACGGAGGAGCCTTACCTAATGCTGAAGCAACACGGGTCGTGCGTTTGGGGTGCGGTATTGGCGGGTGCGGTCGTGCTCGGCGGCTGCCGGCAGGTGGGTGCGCCGGCGCAACCGGCGCCGGGCGTCACACGTCCGGCCACGGCGGACTTCTACGTCTCGACGCAGGGTCGTGACACGTGGTCCGGCAAACGTGCGGAGCCCGTACCGGATGGCAGCGACGGCCCGCTCGCGAGTCTGGCGGCGGCGCAGGCGGCGGTGCGCCAGTGCTTGGCGGCCGGACCGCGGACACAGCCGCTCACCGTGCTGGTGCGCGGCGGCACGTACGAACTGGCCGCACCGCTGGTGTTCGGGCCGCAGGATTCCGGCACTGAGCAAGGTCCCGTCGTCTACGCTGCGTACCCGGGCGAGCGCGCGGTCATCTCCGGCGGGACGCGGATCACCGGCTGGACCCCGGACGCGGGCGGTGTGTGGAAGGCGCCCGTGCCCGAGGCGAAGGGCGGCAAGTGGATCTTCCACCAGCTCTATGTCGACGGGTACCGGCGCGTGCTGGCACGCATGCCCAACGAGGGCCAGTACTTCCGCATCGACGGCCCGGGCGGCAGCTTCATTGACCCGGCGACCGGCAAAGAGGTCGACGGGCGCAAGCAGGCGTTTCGGTACAAGGAGGGCGACGTCAAGGCCTGGCCGCGGCTCACCGAGATCGAGATGGTGTCGCTGCGCAACTGGGAGTCGGCGATTCTGCCGGTCCGGTCGGTCGACGAGGCGACTCGCAAGCTGGTTTTCACCGGGCCGATGAAGTGGGAATTCGTGAAGCCCGACCGCTACTACCTGCAGAACTTCCGCGAGGCCTTGGATGCACCCGGCGAGTGGTGGCTCGACCGCCAGGAGGGCATGCTGTACTATGTCCCGAAACCGGGGGAGGACATGGCGCGTGTCTCCGTGGTGGCGCCGCGGATGACCGAGTTCGTGCGCCTGCAGGGCGAGTCGGCGCTCGGGCGCTACGCCGAGCACATCACGTTCGAAGGCCTCGTCTTCGCCGGCACGGACTACACGGTCGAGCCGGAGGGGCACAGCGACTGGCAGGCGGCCGTGACCGTGCCCGCGGCAATCCAGGCGGATGGCGCGGCGCACATTACCATCCGCGGTTGCGAAGTCCGCAATGTCGGCCACTACGCCATCTGGTTCCGGCGCGGTTGTGCGTACAACCGCATCGAGCAGACCGAGATCTTCGACGTCGGCGCCGGCGGTGTGCGGTTCGGCGAACCGGGTGTCTGCAAGGAGGAGGGGGACCGCACGCACCACAACGTCGTGCACAACTGCTTCATCCACGACGGCGGCTGCGTGTTCTACGGCGCGCACCCGGTCTGGGTCGGGCAGAGCAGCGACAACGAGATCACGCACAACGAGCTCTGCGATTTCAACTACACCGGCATCGCGGTCGGCTGGAGCTGGGGCTTCAACCCCACCACGTGTCACCGTAACCGTATTGAATACAACCACTTACATCATCTAGGCCGCGGCGTGCTCTACGACATGGCCGCCATTTACACGCTCGGCATCTCGACCGGCACCAACATCCGCTACAACCACATCCACCACATCTGGGGCTGGGAGGAAGGCTACGGCGCGGGCGGCATTTACCCGGACGAAGGCAGTTCCGGGATACTGATCGAGAACAATCTGGTCTACGAGACGCAGGTGGGCGGGTTCACCATGCACTACGGCCGCGAGGACGTGGTGCGCAACAACATCTTTGCGTTCGGGCAGCGCAGCCAGATCCACCTCGGCCGGGCGGACAAGGAGTCGAGCCAGACGCTGCTGAACAACATCGTGTACTTCCGCGAGGGCGGGTTCATCGAGCGCATGAGCACGCTGACGGCGGACAACAATGTGTACTGGCGCACCGACGGCGAGTCGATCACGTTCCCCGGCGACCTCGACCTGGCCGCCTGGCAGGTCAAGGGCTATGACCAGCACTCGGTCATTGCCGACCCGCTGTTCGTGAACGCGGAGAAGTTCGACTTCCGGCTCCGGCCCGAGTCGCCGGCGCTCAAGCTCGGGTTCAAGCCGTTCGACGCGGAGATCGCCACCGCCGGCCTGCTCGGGCCGAAGGACTGGACCGCGCGGCCGAAGCGCGTCGAGCGGCCGAAGGCCGTGTTCCTGCCCAAGCCCGACATTCCGCCGCAGCCTGTCCAGGACGAGTTCGAGGACACGCCGGTCGCCGAACTGCCGGCGTTCGGCACCGTGTACGGCGAGACGCCGCAGGCGCAGGTCCGCGTGACGGACGAGACGGCCGCCGCAGGGGGCAAGCGCAGCCTGAAGTTCACCGATGCCGCGGGGCTGGACCAGGAGTGGAACCCGCACATCGCCGTGAATCCGTACCTCAAAGACGGCGTGCTGCACGGCAGCTTCGACGTGCGGCTGGAGCCGGGCGCCAAGTTCTACCACGAGTGGCGCACGAACGGCAGCCCGTTCGTTGCCGGGCCGAGCTTCAATGCCACGCCGGGCGGCGAGATCAAGTTCAACGGTCAGGTGCTGGGCACGGCGCCGGTCAGCACTTGGTTCCATGTCGACATAACCTGCGATGTCCGCACCAAGGACACGCGCACGGCAACGATCGTCGTCACCGTGCCCGGCAAGACGGACCCGATTGCCGCGACGGTGAGTGTGAACCCGAAGTTCAAGTCGCTGGACTGGGTCGTCTACGTCGCCAACGCGACTGACAAGGTGGTGTTCTTCCTCGACAACGTCGTGCTCGAACTGCAGAAGTAATAGTGCGGTGGCTCGGACCGTCCCGGGCCGAAGCAGAGTACTCGGGCCGGTCCCCGGCCGAGGATCTCGGGCCGGGACGGCCCCGAGGCGCCCCTCTGCGGGCCCGGAGGTCCCGCGCCACTGCCGCAACCAAAGGAACCCTCGACATGCGCAACGTCAGACACGCCGCCTGCCTCGCACTCGCTCTCGGACTCTTGCTCGTCGGGACCGGTTGCTGCGGCCTGCGGCCGTGCACCGGGCACGGGCCGGGCAGTAGCGCGTCGGGGCCGGCGTGGGTCCAGGATGAACTCTACTTCGGCACCTCAAGAATAGACGGCGGTTCCGTCACGGACCAGGAATGGACGGAATTCCTCGCCAGCGTCGTGACGCCGCGCTTCCCGGCCGGGCTCACGGTACTCGACGCCAACGGGCAGTGGCGCGGCGCGAAGGGCGACGTGGTGAAGGAACGCTCGAAACTGGTGATCATTCTCCACCCCCCGAGCGCCGAGGCCAACGCTGCAATCCGCGAGATCGTCGCGCAGTACAAAACGCAGTTCAAGCAGGAGTCTGTGCTACACGCCCGCCATCGCGTTGTCGCGGAGTTCTGAGCTGTGGCGGCAAAGGGACGCCCGGCACCGGTCCGCCGCCGAAGTAGAGCATGGCTTCAGCCTTGCTCGATTCCTCCGGTCCGCCAGATCGCAGTTCTCCCCACCCGCACCGGGACTCCAGCCTTCTCGGCAAGGCAGGAGCCTTGCCCCACTTCCCGTCCGCCTCTAATCCGTCGGCTGCGACCCTCACGCACCGATACGCTTATCGACGCGAATAGCCCGCGGGGCCGCGGGCGCTCCAGGGAACCGCCGTCTTCCCCCTGCCCGCGCGCCGCGCCGGTGAAGCGTCCGTGGCGGGTGGAACGACGGCGTGCCGGCCCATGCGTGAGACCCCCGTGGCCTTGTGCCACGGGTGAATCGGGTTCGCCTGCCAAACGTAGGCGCCCCCTTCTCTTCCCGTTCCCCCGTCCGCCGCCGGCGGACGGGGGAACGGGAAGAGAGGGGGCACGGTGCGGCGTAGTAACCAAAATGAACCCGTTCACCTGCCACGCAAGGTGGCAGGGGTCTTGACGCATTACCCGCGCCGCGCGGGGATTTCTTGACGTGCCAGGTCCGCCAGAGTACTGTTCGCGGTGCCTCCGCAGTCCCAGGGGAGAACGTTTGTGCGCAGCGCGATCCGCAAGTTCATTCATCATCCAGTCACCGATGCAGTCGTGGCGTTGCTTATTGTCGCGAGTGTCGGGCTGATCGTCCTGGAATCCCGCGCCACGGAGCCGGAACGCCGACAGTGGCTGGGCCTGGCCGGGCAGGTCGTCAATCTGATTTTCATTGTGGAGCTGGCACTGCGCAGTGTGGCGGCCCGTTCGCAGCGCGAGTTCCTGCGCGACTTCTGGGTCGACATCGTATCGGTTCTGCCGTTCTCGAGTTCGTTCCGGGCGCTGCGGATCGTGCGGTTGCTGCGACTGGTTCGCCTGGGGTATTATCTGGCCCGGCGCGGACGCCGCTTCATGAGCGCGGTGAGCCGGAATCCGGCGGAGAATTCCGTGGTGACTACGGCGCTGGCCGTGGTCCTGGTCTTTGGTGTCGTCGGTATGCGTATTGCCGAGGAACCGGAGGTCAAAGGGATTGGCGACGCGGTGTGGTTCACGCTGTTCACGCTCATGGGCGCGCAGCCAGCCCCGATCGTGCCCGAAACGCTTCTGGGCCGTGTGGTCTGCATGGTGATCATCCTGTCCGGGTTCACGCTGTTCGCGTTTCTCACCGGTACCGTGTCGGCGTTCATGGTCGAACGGATGCGCGGCGGCCTGGACGTACATCTGGACTTGGAGACATTACGCGATCACTACGTGATCTGCGGCTGGAACCGGGCGGCGGTGAGCATTCTCCGCGGCCTGCGCGGCAATGCCGAGACACGCCCCGTGCCGATCGTCGTGGCGGCCGAACTCGAGGAAGAACCCGACTTGCACGACGTCGATATGCGCCGCGAGTCGGTCTGTTTCGTCCGCGACGATTTCTCCTCGACCGAAGTGCTGCGCCGGATTCGCGTCGACCATGCGCGCCGCGCCATCCTGTTGGCCGACAAGTCGAAGCCGCGCTCGGATCAGGACCGCGACGCGCGAACCATTCTGGCGGCACTGACCATCGAGAAGATGCGCTCCGGTCCCGGGCTGGGGCATACGCCCATTTACACCTGCGTCGAACTGCTGCGACGCGATGCGTACAAAACGCGGCTGCTGGAACAGGCCGGGGTGGAGGACATTATCGAAACCGACGAGTACATGGCCAACCTGATTGCCCACACCGTGCGCGCCTACGGTCTGGCGCAGGTCTTGACCGAGCTTCTCACCTCGGGGACCGGCAGCGAGTTCGTCCGCCGTGCCGTGCCGTCGGCCCGGGCGGGTCTGACATTCGTGGAGGCGCTGCGCGTGTGGAAGGCCGAGAGCAACGAGATCCCGCTGGCGTGGATCCGCAAGACGGAAACCGGAGCCGACGGCGAGTGCGTGGTGAACCCGGCCCCCGGACAGGTCCTGGCCGCGGGCGACGACCTGATCCTGGTCAGCATCCCCTGTGACGCGACGCGCGGCGGCCCGCCAATCCGGTCGGTGCTGACATCGGGCAGCGCGAGGACGGCGGCACTCCCGGAGCGGCCGGCCCTCGATTCCTTGTCCGGGCATATCGTCATCTGCGGTTGGAACCGGGCCGCGCCCAAGATCATCCGCCAATTCCGGGAGAACACGCAGACGCGCCGTGTCCCGGTAGTGGTCATCGCCGAACCCGCCAAACCACCCGAGGAATACCGGGTCGATGCGACCGACCCATTGACGTTCTACCTCAGCGGCGACTCGACCTCGATCGCCGTGCTCGAGCAGGCCCGGGTCGGCGTCGCCCGCGCCGCCGTGCTGCTGGCGGACAAGTCCCTGCCCGATCGCTCCGACCAGGACCGCGACGCCCGCACCATTCTGACCGCGCTGACCATCGAGAAGATGAACCCGGCACTGCAGACCTGCGCCGAGCTGCTGGCCCGCGACGAGGAAAAGGTGCAGTTGCTGCAACTGTCCAATGTCGAGGACATCGTGGTCGCTGACGAGTACGTGGGCAACCTCATCGCCCAGGCCACGCGCGCCAACGGCCTGGTGCACGTCCTGGATGAACTGCTCACCTCGAATACCGACAACGAGTTCCGCAAGATCGCCGTGCCCGACGACTTGGCCGGTGTCCCGTTCGCCGAGGCGCTGGTCCGCCACAAACAACGGCGGGACGAAATCATCCTGGCGATCGAATCGACAACCGCACCCGGACTGCCGGACCTCGACTCGGCCCGGCGCTACTACCTCGTGAACCCGCCCGCCACCTGGCCGCTGCGCGCCGAAGACCGGCTGTTCGTCATCACCCGCGACCAAAGCGGCACGGAGGTGGCGGGTTGATGAGGGACCGAAACGCGCGGAAGATGGAGAGTGGAGGCTGGCAGACGGCGGTTCCCTGGAGCGGGCAATGGACGTCGATAAGTGTGCGGTCCTCGAGAAGGCGGAGATGCCGGATCCGAACGCCTACACGCTGGAGATCGACCACTTCTCAGAGTGCATCCTTCGCGGCCAGGCGCCGCTGCGCACGCTCGTCGCCATCCGCACCACCGCCACCGTGCTCGACGCCCTGGCCCGCAGTGCCCGCGAAGGACTGTCGGTGGGGGTGGCGTAGAGCGCTGCCGAACGCGGCACTCAATCGACGGCACTTGGCGCCAGGACGCTAAGAATCTTGCGGTGGAACGGACTGAGGACGTCGCTGTGCAAAGTAGTCCCTCCAAAGCGTCCGCACGGCATCGGGCAACTCCAAGGCGGGGAGACAACGTCGGACCCCATCGAGGTCCAGCGTGGCGACGTCGGCCATCGTGCCGTGCGTCAGGACCTGCTGGAGCCACCAGAGTCTCTGCTTCGGGTCATCCAGGTTGACCTGCATCGGTCCCTTGGCAGACCAGTAGAGGTGTTTGGCAACCGTGTGCATGTGACTACTCTATTGTACGACGTCGCGTCCGTCAACCTTCGCCGCCTTTGCCACCATTACGCAGCCGGGACCAGGGCTGTTTCAAGATTCGTGACTGTCGCGTGCGGTGAGTACCCCCGGCGTGTCCCACGCCGGGGGGGGACGGCCTGAGGACAGGCCGCCCCTACTTGGTGCGCGCGGAGGCGTGGCCTTCCGAGACGCGGCGCCAGATCTTGAAACAGCCCTGAGCCGGGACCGGTGGCCCTTGACAATCCGTGCCGACGTCCGTATTCTTGGTATCGGCCCCTGGCCTGACGTGCTCACGAACGGCGGCGCGGCCTGGCACAACCACGAGTCGGCATGGATGACAGCGCACAACTGAACGCACCAGAGGCGGACACCCCGGCTACGCGGGGTCTGTCCCGGCGCGAGTGGCTGTTGCTGGCGCTGATCCTGGTGAGTACGTTGGTGTGGCGCATGCCGTTCGGCTGGGAGCGGAACGAGCTGCTGGCCAGTCCCGACCCGCTGTACCAGCTCCAGCGCGTCGTGCGCTGCATGCAGGAGTACCCGCGCGTCGCGGCGTTCGACGCGTACTCGCACTTCGGCTCGGGCGATCGCCTGTACTGGCCGGCACTGCCTGCGTTCGCCGGCGCGACCCTGGCGAAACTCGCCGGGCTGTCCGCCAACATTGAAAGTTTGGCCCGAGTTTTCTCCTGGGCGCCGCCGCTGGCGGGAGTCCTGGCGCTGTGGCTCCTGGCCCGCATCGGCATGGCGCTGCCCATTCCGCGCGCCGCGCCCTGGGCGGGCCTCGCCCTGGCGGGAATCTGCGGCAATGGGTTTTCGCTGTTCCGCTACGGCGCGTTGGATCACCATGCGGCTACGGCGGTGGCCGTGCTGCTGATGATCTGGGCGCTGTTCGAAGCGCGACTGTGGGCCTGGGCCACTGGACTGTTCCTGCTCCTGGCCCTGACTCCGGAAGGGCATCTGTTCGGCACACTCCTGCTCGGTCTGGCGTTCCTGTCGGCCTGCGTGTTTGCCGGTGAACCCAGAGAGACGCTTCGCGAGCCCTCGACGGCCTGGCGCTGGTACCTGATGCCAACCGGTGTGTGCCTGGCCGCCTGGGGCATGCAGTGGCTGCTGGAGTCGCCGCCGCTGCCGCTGCACACCTTGGATTGGATGCACCTCTCGGCGTTCCACGTTGTCTGGTTCTTGAGCCTCGGTTTGGGGTTCCTGGCCGCGTCGCGCCTGCCGGTCCCCGAGGCGCCACCCGGGCGGCGGGTGGCGTGGCGGCAGTTGGCGGCAGGGGTCCTGGTGGCGGCTCTGCTCGGCAGCCTGGTCCTGGCCGGGACCGGACAACTGCGCCCGATTCTCGACCGGTTCCTGGCTGCCGGTCGACTGGCGGTTTCTGAGGAGGTCTCGCCGGTGGGAGCGTCCTGGAGCGGCATCTTGCCCTGGACTCGGCTGCTGGTCTACACGGCCGTCTATGCGATCGTCATCGCCGTGATGGGGTACCGTCGCGGCGCGAGCCGGCGGCTCTGCCAGGCGTGGGGGATTGCCGCCATTCTGCTGGCTTTCGGGTTGCGCGAGTACCGGTACCTGCAGGTGCTCTCGCCGTTCCTGACCTTCATGGTTGCCGTGGCGGCCGCGGACCTCGTCGTCTGGCTGCAGGCACGGCCGTGGTTCGCCGGGCCTCGCCGGGCGTGGATCCCGGTCGTGGCGGTCACCGCGCTCGTCCTGGCCGCGGCGCTGCATTTCAGCCTCGGCCTGCGGCGTAGCAGCAACGAGCGCTCGGCCTACAGCCTGACGCTGGCGCGCGAAGTCTGCGCCTGGTTCCCCGCCAACACGCCCGACCCCGGGCCGCGGGACGGCACCCCTGTGTACGGCGTGTTCTGCCCCTGGCCCATGGGGCATCACATCAACGTGCTCGGGTCGCGGCCGGCGGTGGTCGACCCGCTGAACGTCGGCGTCGAACCCGTGCTGCGCGCCGTCTGGCATGCGGAGTCCGCAACGGCGATGGTGGAGGCGCTGGCGACGACCAAGGCGCGGTACCTGGTGGTGAGTACGCCGGCCCGGACGATTCTGAATCTGCCGCTCGGCGATACGCCGCCGCTGGTCACCGGTGACGCAAGCCTGCCTCCCGGGACACCGCTGTACCTGCCGGGGATGAACCGGTTCGCCGCGTTCCGGCTGTACCGGTCCTGGGGGCTTGCCGAAGAGTTCGCCGGCGTCTTCCGGCCGCGTTTCTACTCGCAGAAGCGCTACGGCCTGGTCGCCGGCGACGGCAAGGGCCAGGCCAGCGTGCACCTGGTCCCGGAAGTCCAGGTGTTCGAACTCGTCCCGGGCGCGGTCCTGGTCTTCGCGGACGGCCCCGCCAACGGTCGTGTCACCGTGACCTGCCCCATGGCCTGGAGCGGCGAGCAGTGGCCGTTCCGGCGCGAGGCGACTCTGGACACGGCCGGCCGCGGCCGCCTGCGGGTCGCGCTGCCGGCGCCGTGGCAGGAGAGCACGTTCGCGGTCTCGGCCCCGTACCGCATCGAGGCCGGGGCATGCGTCCGCGAGCTCTGCGTGCCGCCCAGCGCCATCCATGCCGGCCACGAACTGCGTGTGAGCCTGAAGTGAGAGGCGGCCGCGAGAAGGAGAGGGTTCAGGTTTCAGTGTTCAGCGGCCCCCGGGCGGATTTCCCTCCGGGGTTTTTCGCTGCACCCGAGAAACCGGAACCCGATGCCGCTCGGGATCTTCGAGGTCATCGAGATCATCGACGCCCTGAAAACCGAAACCTCTCCCCTGACGCAGAGTTCTTTACGAGGCTCAGTATTCCATGCCATCCAGCTACTTTGACGACATTACGTTCATCAAGGGCGGGGTCATCCCCGAATGCCGCGCGGTCATCGACAACAGCTTTCGCGACATGTTCAACCTGCAGTTCATGCTGAGCGGCGCCATGCACTTCGGGATCGACGGCGGGCCGCGCACGATCCTTGAGCGGCCGGCGGTGTTCTGGCACCACCCGCGGCACGCGTACCAGTACGGTCCGGCACACGGTCGGCACTGGCACCACCACTGGGTGACCTTCCGCGGCCCGCGCGCGCAGCGACTCATGGAGCAGGGCTTCATGCCGCAGTCGGCGGCCGGGTATCTGTACGTGCACCGTGCCCGCGAGTACGCCGAGACGTTCGCGCGGCTGGTCGCACTCGTGCTCGCGCGCGATCCACGGCAGCATGGCGAAGCAGTGCTGCTACTCGAACAACTCCTCTGGATGGTGGAAACCGTCGGCGGCGAGGAGGCGATGGAATCACCCTATTACGACGGGATTGCGGACCTCGCAGCGGCGATGCACGCCGCGCCGTGCCGGGAGTACGACTTCGCCGCCGCGGCCCGGAAACTGAACCTGTCCTACAGCCACTTCCGACGCCTGTTCCGGCAACTGCAGCAGCGGTCGCCGCACGACTTCCTTCTGCATGCGCGCATGGCCCGGGCCGCGCACGAGCTCGAGGACCCGGCGCGGCAGGTCAAGGATGTCGCGGCTGCGTGCGGCTACCCGGACCCGGCGCGGTTTTCAAAACTGTTCCGGAAGAAGATCGGCCTCTCACCGCAGCTCTACCGCATGGCCGTGTTCCGGAACGCGGGCGGAGAGAACAACCACGCAACACGCGAAAGGCGCGAAAACGCCCCGGAATAGGGCATTGCTATCAAGCTAACGCCGGTGGCTTGCGTGTACCGCAAAGTAGCAGCATGGCTCCAGCCTTGCTGTGTCCACCGCGATCCGCGCCGGGGTTCTCTCCCGGCGCGGAAGACTGCAAGGCTGGAGCCTTGCCCTGCTTCCTCAGAGCGTCGCTCCACGGTACCGGACAGACGCCGGCATCGTTGGCTTGAGCCGCGCCTCAGAGTTCCCCGAGCTTCTGCCAGTACTCGAACTCGTGCTGCCAGATCCGCTTGTTCATGGCGACGAGCTGCTTGAAATACTCGCGCATCTGCTGGTGGACGGCCTGCTGTTCGGGGTAGACGTGCTGGGTCCGGATCGCATCGACCAGTGCTTTGCCGAGCGTCACGGCGTCCTTTTCCGCCGCCTCCATGGCGCCGGGAATGGCCGGCGACGCGCCCACCGCCCCCACAGTGCTGGCGCCAAACGCCTGAAACAGCCCATTCAGGTAGTCGTTCACCTCGTGCGACGCGGGGCCGCCGGCGGTCGCCACCGAAACGCCGTACTTGCCGGCCAGCAACTGGCAGTGGATCGTGTCGGCCATGCGGTCGAACATCGTCTTCATCTGAGCCGTGACACTGCGGAAGTAGTTCGGTGAAGCGAAAATCAGGCCGTCGCTGGCCAGGATCCGGGCGTACAGGGCCGCGAAATCATCCTTGTGGAAACACCGCCCCGTCGCATAGCAACCGCCACAGCCGATGCAGTAGTTGATCTTGAGCTTGCACAGATCAACCTCGTCGACGTCGGCGCCGTGGTCACGCGCGCCCTTGATCACGGCGCGCAGCAACTGCAGGGTCCGACTCTTGTCGCCGCGGGGACTGGCATGGATCGCGAGAATCTTCATCATGCACCTCCGGGTTGGGAACGGGTTTGAGGTTTCAGTGTTCAGGCCTGTGGCGCGGGACCTCCGGGACCGCAGCAGAGTGCTCTCGGGCCGTCCCGGTCCGAGACCCTCGGCCGGGATCCGCCACGGCGGGCAAGCCCGGCCGGCGCACTCCGCTTCGGCGCGGGACGCGCCGAACCCCTAGCCCTCCGGGGTCGCTGATCCGAAACCTGAAACCTCCCGCTGCCGGCCGCCGACACGTCACTCCACTTCTGTGGTCACCGCGCTCAATATGTCTCGTTCCCGCCGCTGAAGCAACCGGCCGAGTGGGCGTAGCACCAGGGCGTAGGTGAGAACGCAGACGCCGGCCAGTGCCACAGAGGCAATCAGGTTGACGGGCACACCGGGCAGCCACTCCATTCGACTGCAGAGCATCCCCAGCGCCGGCGGCACGAAGATCGGCGCCGCGAACAAGGGGCCGAACACTGCGGCCACGATCAGCACGATCCGGGGAATCGTTTCCATCTTGGTGGGTTTCAGGGAGCCGGGCGCGAAGCGGTAGGGCACCAGAATTGACGTTAGGTTCCCCAGAGTCATGAACACGGCGATAATGGCGGCAATCTGGAAACAGGCAGCGACCACGGCGCCCGGTGGCAGGCGAAAGATACCCGTCGCGACCGCCAGGAACAGCAGGTTGAAGCCGAAGCAGAACGGCAGAGCGGCCAGGTTCTTCCCGAGCAGGATCAGATGCCGTTCGACGGGCAGCAGCACGTAGGAGCGGAACCCGTCGCGGTCGAAGCCGAACTGGTTGATCAGCAACCCCCACGCGCCGAACACGACGGCCGCGGCCACCGCGCCTGTAGCCATGAACGGTTTCAGCTCCTGGCCACTGGCGGTCGTCGGACGGTCGTGGCGGGACAGCAGCAGGACCATAATGAACGGCATGACCAGATTCATGATCAGTGCCATCTTCACTTCCGGTGCGCGCGTGAGCGAACGGAAGCAGGCCAGCGCGCCCGCCGCGACCTCGTCAGGGACGCCCGGCAACCGCCATTCGACCAGGCGCGTCCGGCTTCGGGGCGCAGCGGCCGGGCCGGCCCGGGCGACCGCGACCGCGCCGGCGGCGCGGCCGGGCTTCGCGTCCGACACGCCTTGGTAGAAGCGCAGCGTGGAGCGGTAGGCGCGGTGCAGCCCCAGCCAGCCGATCAGGAACCCGCCCAGGCTGCCCCAGGCTGCCGGCCAGTACCGCCCTTCGCCCAACGCCACAGCGCCGTACGGCAGCCACAGCGGCGGCAGCGTTCCGTGCGCGACGGCGAAAATCGCGGCCCGACGGATCGATCCGGACATTCCCGCTGCTCCAGCCTCTCGTCCGGGCACCCCGTGCCCGGGGGACGGCAAGGTGAACTGGACGATGAGGTTGGGGATCTGACATCCGAGGACGAGCAGCACGGTCATTGTGGCAATGACCACGCGGCGCCGTCGCTCGTTGCGCATCAGCGCGACCAGCCAGCCGCGCAGACAGTAGACCCACGCCGTGATCATGAACACGAACGAGAGCACCAGGGGGAACAGCAGCAGCATGGCCGGCCCGCAGCTCCGCACCAGGCCGCCGGCCAGGCCGATCATGGCCGGCACGACCAGGACCACGCTAAGACTGAAGATCGACACCAGGTAGTTCAGCACGAACACGTCGCGCAGGTCGACGGGCAGGTGCAGGAGCCGCCCGATGTCGATGGTTTCGGAGCGCTGAACCTCGCTCAGCAAACCGACAAACCAGAAGAACAGGAAGGCGCCGGCCAGTAAGTAAAACCCTTTCAGCACGGTTGAGGCGCTGTCCAGGTGGAGATGGGGCACCAGGTATCCCACAAGAATCCCGCCGACACAGCCACCCAGCGCCAGAACGACGGCTCCGACCAGAGCAATGACCGTCAGCACGACGCCCAGCCTGCCGCCAAGGCTGCGCCGCGACTGGTTCGCCATCAGGCGCCAGCGCAGCCAGAGCAGATTCTTGAACAGCTCCCCGTTCACGACTCACTCTCCAGCCAGCTCAGTTCCTGGCGCTCGACCGGGTCGCCGCCCACGACGGCCAGGAACCGGTCCTCCAGGGTCGCTCCGCCCTGCCGGATCTCCGCCATCGAGCCCTGAAAGACAAGCTTGCCCTTGGCGACGATGCCAACATCCGTGCACAGCTTCTCAACGATCTCTAAGATATGCGACGTCAGGAACACCGTAGCCCCGCGCGCCACGCAGCGCGTCAGCGTGTCGCGCAGGACGCGGGATGCGACCGGGTCCACGCCCTCGAACGGCTCGTCGAGGAACAACACCTCGGGATTGGGCAGCAGCGCCGCGGCCAGCGCCAGTTTCTTCTTCATGCCGTGCGAGAACTCGACGGTCAGCTTCTTCTCTTCGTTCTCCAGGTCCATCACGGCCAGGAGTTCCTGAGACCGCTCGCGCACCGTCTCGAGCGGCATCCCGTACATGCGGCCGATGAACGTCAGGTATTCGCGTGCCGTGAGGTTGTCGAATAACGCCAGGTTCTCGGGCACCACCCCGACGCGGCGTTTGGCGGCCAGGGCCTGCCGCGGGTCCGCCAGGTTCTCGTCCAGGATCCGCATCGTGCCGCTCGATGGCGCCAGGAGGCCGGTCAGCATCTTGAGCGTCGTCGACTTGCCCGCGCCGTTCGGGCCGAGGAAACCGTAGAACTTCCCGGTCTCGATCTGCAGGTCAAGGTGGTCCACGGCGCAAAGGTTCCCGAACCAGCGCGTCAGGTCCTGCGTTTCGATGGCAAGCATCATGGTTCACCAAATCCTTGGCGGCACTCAAGGCGCCGCCGGTCCTTTCTTTCCGACCCGTGCGATAAGCGGAGCGAGGGCGAGTGGGTCGCGGTGCCAGCCCAGGCTGACCCCGCGTTCCGACAGTAATGCGGGCGCCCCCCCGCCCGCCATCCCAGCCTTCTGCTACGTGCGTGCCGAGAAGCGGGCGGGGGCCGCCCGCGGTACTGTCAGAGGGTGACGTGGCCTGATCCGCTTATTGCGCCGGCTCTTTCTTCTCGCTCATGAAACCTTTCATCATCTGGATGCCGAGCTTCTGCATCTGGATCTGCTGCGCCTGGAATGCCTTCAGCTCTGCCTGCTGCGGGACGGACAGGGTCGCGGCAGAGCGCTCGTAGACACGCTTGTTCAGTTCCTCCTGCTTCAGGAGCTGCTGGTTGAGCATCTCGTCGGACGGCATCCCGTTCAACCACTCGGCCTGCTGCTCTTTCATGGACGCGACATTGGACTTCTGCCGCTCCTCGACCATGAGCGTGATGAGTTCCTCCTGCTGGGCTTCATCCAGCGGCATGGCTTTTTCGGCAAGCAGCTGATTGAGCTGGCTCAGTTGCATGCGCTCGCCCACCGTCGCTTCGTAGTCCTTGTACACCTTGTACTGCTCCTCGCCCAGCAGTTCCTTCACGGCACTCTCCGACTGCTGCTGCGCCTCGAGCATGGCCGTCATCCGGTCCTGCTTGTCCCCGGCCTGCAGCATGGTCATGCCGGCCATCTGCCGGTCGACCAGGATGTCCTTGAACTGGTCCAGTTCCTCCGGAGTCAGGTTGAGCTTCTTGAACAGGTTGCCGTACAGCATGCTGAGTACGACTTTCTGCTGTGCCTGCATCGCCTCGCGCATTTCCGGCTTCTC
The DNA here is from genome assembly GCA_001803235.1 of Lentisphaerae bacterium RIFOXYA12_64_32. Lineage (GTDB taxonomy): Bacteria > Verrucomicrobiota > Lentisphaeria > Oligosphaerales > YB12-FULL-65-16 > YB12-FULL-65-16. The sequence goes on along the minus strand of MHBL01000194.1, from coordinate 58,842 downwards.
CATCATCTTGGCGAAATGCCCGAGGAAGTCCGGGGCCTTGTCGCCCGGCGGCGTGTCTTTGGCGGCTGTCGCCGTCTCCGGCTTCGCCGCGGTTGTCGGTTCCGCGGCCTTGGCCGCCACCTTCGCAGCCGCCTGGGCGGCCTCGGCCGCCTCGCGCGCGGCCGCGCGCTCCTTCAGCGACGTGACCTCTGCGGCCAGGCCGCGGGCTTCTGACGTCGCCGCCTCTTGCTGCTGCTTCTGCTCCGCGACAGCCTCAACCAGGCACTGGGTCATCATTCGCAGTTGGTTATTCTCCCTCCAGAGCTGGAGCGAAACGCCGGCCAGCACCGCACAGCACACCGCCAGAGCAATCGTGATCGATTTATGCATGGTTCTCTCCTCTCCCACTCCTCATCCGGTTCAAGTCCAGTCATCGAGACGGCTGCCTCACGGTCCTCAGTTCGACCACAGACACGTCCGTCCCGATGAGGCTTAGCATACTGCACTCCTACGCCGAATCATATGGCGTGCCTTGCTTCCCTCAATCTGGGTCCAAACTCGAACGGTGCCCATTACAAATCCCGGCCGCGTTTGGAACCCATCGATGGCGACGTCGGTGCGGTCCCAACGCATCGGGATGTGCCCGTTCTGCGTCATGACCGACCCCGGCGTCATCGCGGCGGTCAATGGCCTACATACCCGCCGTCGCGTCGGCCCCTGGCACAGGAGCCGGGCGGGGTGCGGGAAGAGGCACGCGGATGAACTTCAGGACACGGAGCCAGCGCTTGTCCGCGTCCCGTTCGTACCCGAACAGCGGCGTCACGGTAACGGTGCGTTTCCCCTCGCGGCGGTCCGGTGCCCCGGGTGCCACGGCCAGCCTGCCAAGAGCTATCAGCAGGGTAATTCGGCATACCGGCGACATAGGTTTCCTCCAATCTGAAGTTGGCGCGACTCGCGGCGGGGGACCATGGACGATGGACCATCGATTCCCCAACCTCCTCCCCACCGGCTTCACTCCCCCACTCACATACCCCCATACCCACCCACATTCCCGCCCCCGCCTGTCGCCTCTCGCCTCCCGCCTCCCGCCTACTTCGGCACCAGCCACGTTCTGGCAATGCGGTCGGCCAGGCCGCGGCCTGGTAGTAGCAGGGACGCCGTCACCAGCGCCATGAGGACGGCGAGCATGAGTACCGCGGCCCAGTTGGGGCTGAGGGTGCGCGTTGCCTGGAATCCGGCGATGTATAGCAGTACCCATGGCGTCCAGACGACCATGGCGCGGCAGAAGACCTGCCATCGCGAGGCCCGCGAGCCGTCGCGCCGCACCACCGCCAGTCCGAGCAGATGCAGCAGTGCACCGCCGCGGAACAGCAGCGCGCCGAGCAGTGCCGGAATGGCCACGGTCAGGACGCTGAAGGCCCCGAATGTCACGACCAGAACGGCAGGGAGGAGAGATCGGAGTTTTGCGAGCGAGGCATCCTCGCTGGTGTCGCCGGTCGGGCCAGATGCCGAGGCCTCCGCCTCCGGCACGTCCGGCAGCCCAAACTCCCGGTTGACCTCCTTTGCTGCGGCCGCCAGTTCCTGGGTCGAAACGATGGGGTGCTTGAGCAGGGCCGCCTCCGCCAACTGCCAGTTCGCGGGGGAGATGAGGACTTGGCCCCAAATGCCCTTTCTGCTGGCCGGATCGGTGATCGTTGACTTGAAGCGGCCGGCGATGTAGACCTCAAGTGCTTCAGTAAGGTGTTCCTTTTTCTCGGGGGCGCACACCGGTGCATTTTTCCGCACGCTGACCTTGGTCTTGGGGCCGGCGGGCTTGGCTTCGGAGCCGCCGCGACCGATCGTGGTGGTGAGGGCCACATCCCACCGGTTCTCGGGGAGTGCGGCCAAGAGGTCCAGGCCGTGGCTCAACTCAGGGAGGGTACTGTCCGAGGCCCCGAAGTAGACCACCATGGCAAGTCCAAAGGCCGCGAAGGCACAGAACACCAGCGGCATCACGGAGCACCCGCCTACGAGCGCCAGACGGTGCAGTCGCGTAACGGTCGCACGTCGGCCGAGCAGACCCTGGAGTTGATGGATGGGCAGTTCCAGGCTCGTCGCGTCCGGCAGTGCGTGGAGGAACTCGCGGGCGTGCAGGGGCAGCGGCACGGCAGCGTTCGCCACCTGCGCCTGCGGCACGGTCACGGGCTGCCCCTCGAGCGCGGCCACAGCAACCTGGTGCAGGAACCGAGCGTGCGCCGGGTCGGCACTGGCGTCCACGGCCGGATCGGGCGTCGCGGGGCAAGAGACGCCGGGCGTCACGAAGTCGAGCAACTTGGCGCGGCCGTCGGCCGTGATCCAGAGCCGGTCGAGGGTCAGAACCGCCGGCAATGTGCCGTCCTTCGTCGCAGCCCGGAGTTCTCCGGCCAGGTCCAGGAGCCAGAATCGCACGCGCGTCCAGTCCTGCCGGGCTGCGATCACGTTCAGGAACGCGTTGCCGGCGGGCGCTTCATAGGCGTCCCAGCACTCGGTGTCCGAGCGGCGCCCGGTCAGCCAGCGCAGCCGGCCCGGGCGCGTCAGTTCGCAGAGACTCGGCGCCACGGGCGGCGACCCGGTCGGCAGTTTCCGGATCCACACCTTGCGGAGCAGGACCGGGTCGTAGCCCAGCAGCATTTCCTCGGCGTCGGTCTGCCGTAGTGTTTCCAGAACTTGGTACGGTCCGATGCGCGCCGCGCTCTCGGCCGGGGTCTGCGACTGCTCCGCCTCGGGCAACGCCGGGCGGGCATAGTAAGCGGCTCTCTCGATCACCCGTGTGCCACTGGCGAGGTCGTGCCAGCCGGCGAACCCATTGCGGCGCCGCGCGCTGCTGAAGAGCAGCGCCAGGATGAGCCAGGCTGAATACCCCAGCGCCAGGATGGGCAGCAGCCGCATCGTGACCTCGCCATTCGGGCCGAACAACGTTTCACCGTGCTGGAGCAGCCACAGCATTGCGAGATAGCCGGGGAGTGACGGTACCCCCTCGAAGATCAGGGCTCGCAACCCGGCCCGAAGCAGCCCGGGTGCGTTCCGCGCTGCGTCGGCCACGCGAAGTCCGCAGAGCGCCTTGCCGGCCGAAGCGCCCCAGAGTCCTTCACACACGCCGTAATACGACACGGCCAGCAGGAGGCCCAGCAGCCCCAGTTGCACGTCTTGCCATTGTGGTTCCTGTCCCTCGCGACCGCGCGACAGGACGGCCTGCCAGCCGCCGAAGACGACCCAAGAGAGGGGAAAGGCCGCCGCACCCAGGACGAGCCGATCGACGATACCCGCCACGCAGCGGCGGCCGAGGGTCGCCGGGGTCGGTGCGGCCGAGGCGTACGGCAGCAGGGCCTGGCGCAGTTCTGCATAGCTCGCGAAGCGCTCGTCCGGCCGCTTCTCCAGGCAGCGCAACACGATGCGGCAAACCCCGGCGGGCAGGTCAGGGCGGTGCAGTGTCGGCGAGTCCGGCTTGCGTTCGAGCACGGCGGCGAGCAGTTGCGGCAAGCTCTTGCCCTGGAATGGCATGTGCCCTGTCAACAGGTAGTAGAGCGTCACCCCGACCGCGTAGAGGTCCGAGCGCGCCGTCAGCTCGTCGCCGCGTACCTGCTCGGGGGAGCAGAACGCCGGGGTACCGAGAAACGCGCCAGCCGCGGTCACTATCGAGTCCCAGCGCGCGACCGAGGAGACGGACAATCCGTAATCCCCCACTTTGACCGTTCCGTCACGATCCACGAAACAGTTCGAAGGCTTGATGTCGCGGTGCAGGATGCCGATGGCCTGGGCCGCTTCGAGACCGGCAATGATCTGCACGGCCACGTCCACCGCTTCGCCGACCGGCAGCGGGCCCTTGGCCGCGGCGCGGTCCTGCAACGTGCCGCCGGTCATCAGTTCCATGGCGATCACGGGCGTGTCGCCGATCTCTTCGGTGGCGAACACGTACACGCTGTTCGGGTGGTTGATCGACGCCGCCAGCCGGCCCTCGCGCAGGAAGCGCCGGCGCGTCTCGTTCGAGTCCAGTGCCGCGGTGAGGATCTTCAGCGCCAGACGCCGGCCGCTCTGCAGGTCTTCCGCTTCGTAGCTCGCGCCCATGCCGCCCTTGCCCAGGAAGCGGACGATCCGGTAGTGCCCGAACACCTCGCCGGGCAGCGGCAACCTGGATGCCGCGGGCGGCACGGCGTCCGGAGCCGACGTTGCCGTCACGTCCGGATTGGGCGCCGAACCGCTGCCCAGTCCCGCCTGCAGCAGACAACGCGGGCAGCGATCGGGCGTGACACCGGTGGGCAGGTCCGTACCGCACTTCGGGCAGCGGCTGGCGTTTGAGGTGGTGTTCTGGTCAGCGCTCATCTTGACTCTCTCCTGGCTGCGGACATCCGTCGCGCGATGCGTGCTCTCTACAGCCAGAACTCAGGAAAAACCGGGCCAGGTTACAGGCGCCGACAGAAAGATAGTGCGTCATGCGGCCGGGGCGCGGCGAATCACGGGGATTCCGCGCACTGCGACAGCGAAAGACCTCTGTCCGTCATGCGCCTTTCACGCATTCCGAATCCGCGGTGCCGGGTCACGCACTGAACGTCGCGAACAGGTGCCGGAGTTCCTCGTCGACATCTTCCGGGCTCGATACCGTTTGTGCGATCTCCGCACGCAGCAACTCGCGGTAGCGCGAACGCAGCCGGTGCGCCGCCACTTTCACGGCGCCCTCCGTCATTCCCAGTTGCGCCGCGGTTTCCGCGTACGACGGCGCTGCCGAACTTTGCGCAATGCAGCCTCGCAGCAGGCCGAACAGTTCCTTCTTCCCGGCGGCGGCATAGTCCTGTTCGAGCTGCGCCAGGACGCGCTCGAGCAGCGTCATCGCCCACTGCCGGTCGAAGAGCACATCGGCGCTCTCGCCGTGCGCCGGCTCCAGGCCGTAGCGCGACTCGGCCAGGCACTCGTCGATGGAGATTACCGGCGCGCCGCCGCCGCGCTTCTGTGCCCGCTCGCGGTGCCACTCGTTGATCAGAAACCGCTTCAGGGTCACGAGCAGGAACGCGCGGAACCTGCCCTTTTCCGGCTTGGCGGCCGAGAAGAACCGTTTTGTCACCAGTCCGGCGAAGAAGTCCTGGGCGAGGTCCTTGGCCGCATCGACGCCGTGACCCTGGCGCCGGATGTAGGCGTAGAGCGGATACCAGTACGCCTGGCAGAGTTCGGCCAGGGCGGCCTGCGCCGCCGGCGACTCGCTGCGCCCGGCGCGCAGCACCACACTCCAGTGCGTGGTGGTGAACGCGCCACCGCCCGCGCTGCGCGACGAATCGTGCTGGTCAGAATCGGACATGGCCTCTCCCGATAACCGCCCGTCTCTCCCTCACCCGCGCGCGACGTGTGCCTCGACCTTCTCAACCTCGATGAGCGTGCCGCGGCCACCGCACTTGTGCGGACCGCGCTGCACCACGCGCAGCGACACTTCGTTCAGACCGTACCGGAACAGCGCCGGTTGCGGCGAGTACTGCAGCCGCAGCAGCTTCCGGGTCGGGTCGGGCACGTAGGCGGTCCGTCCGCCGGCGGTCGGTTGCGGTCGGTCGGAATAGATCTGCCCGTCGATCCACTCAGGATCGCGCTGGACGCACTCCAGGACGTGACCGTTCAGCCGCACCTCGACGGTGTCGGTCAGGAAGGCACTCCACAGCACCACACTCAGCGACATGTCACGCGGCGGTGGCCCCGCTGCCAGGTCCTCGTACACGAACAGCGGCAGCGTTGCGGGAGCGCCGTGATTCGCCAGCGCGCACGGCAGCGGCCGGTCGTCGTTGCGGTTGAAATACCCGTCCGCCCACGGATAGCCACCGCGGCGTTCCATGGCAAAGACCGCGTCCTTGCCGCACACTGTTTCCGGAGCGCCGACCTCGAGAATCGCCTGTGTGTACTGGCCGGGGTTGACCCAGTCCGGCAGGCCCAGGTCCGCATGCGCGGCGGCTGAGGCGCACGGCCAGTTGAAAGTCGCCACGCTGTCCGCGCCCTGCGCCCACCAGTTGCCGTAGACGCCGCGCAGGTACTCGATGGGCGCGTCGTAGTAACCGTCCGTGGTGTGGTGCCGGTCGAAGATGGGGCAGATTTTGACCGGCGTGCCCTGAGTGAGTTGGCGGAAGCTCGCGACGTCCACCGTCGTGGTGCGGCTCCCGAGCACGAGGATGTCGACCAACCCCTCCTCGACCCAGCGCGCGACGTCGAAGCCGTCGATGCGGCAGCCGCCGAGGTTCTCAGGCACCTTGGCGGCCAGGAGGATTGGTCGGCCCTTGACGCGGGCCGCGTCGAGGAGCATCTCGCGGACCTCGCGCACGAACGCGGTAGCGTGGTGGCGTAGCCGCCACTGTCGCCCGATCGGCAGGCACGGAATGTGTCGCGCAAAGTCGAGACTGAACCCGTCAAACTCGTAACGTTCCGCCAGTTCGCGGAGCACGTTCACCTTGTGCCGGCGCAGCCCGGGCGCGGCCAGGTTCCACAGCCCGAGCCACCACCAGCACGGCACCACCCAGTCCGGGTGCGCCGCCTTCACCGGGTTGTGCCGGCGCGGGTCGGTGTGGCCGCACCGCTCCGTCCACGGCTGCGGCATGTCGACCTCGCTGAGCCGCGCGTTCCAGAACGTCTCGAGCCCGCGGGCACGGCAGCCTTTGACCAGTTCGCCCACCCAGTCGATGCCCTGCGCCGCGTACTTGTCGAGCGGCGGGAACTGGATGCGCGGCAAGACGCGGCTGTCGTAGATGGCGTACGTGTCCTCGGACAGCCCGACGTCCCACCAGATGCTGTCGATCTGGGTCCCGGGCGTGTCCGCATGGTTGAACGCGAACCGCAGCCACGCGTCGATGTCCGTGTCAAGCAGCCGCAGCACGTCCATCGCGTCCATCTGGTCCACAATCCGGCGCCGGCGGTTCACCGCGGCAAGGTGTTCGGGAGTGAGTTGCATGGGGCCGCGCAGCGCCTCGGCCTGGGGCTGGATGTGAGGCATCGTCTGGGTCTCCCGTCCTGTATTGTGCCCTTGACAGGTCACGACACATCGTCGTTGTTCTTACTTGGTTGGCAGCTGCACTGCCGGGCCGGGCGCTGGCAGAACGCAAGCACCACCGAGGCGGAGCGGCGCGACCCTGCCGTCTCAGCAAGACACATCGCGTCGAGACCTCTTCCTTGGATCCAAATGGTTGGGGACCTTTTCACAGGCCAAATATGCGTCTGCCGCGCTGCAACGCAAGACTTGGGACGGCGGGTGCGCTATTCGTCCATTGCGTATGCATAGCGCCAAGGAAAACGCCGACCAGGGACTGGCCGGCGTACTGACTCCGGGCCATCTGGATCTCGTTAATGACCACAACCTGTTCTGCGGTCTGTTGATGCACCCGTTCGCGCAACCGTTCAGGGCATGCCGAATCCTGTGTAGCGCGTCCGGGAACCGGTCCAGACAGCAGGTCGACTTGCCCGTTCCACGCGGCCCGAACAGGAAGAAGCGCCCGGCCGGTTCAGCGAAAAGTCGCGGCCTGTGCGGGTAGATTCGGGCTTGCCGGCAGAGGTCCTCCCGCGGACAGGCATCGGAAACGGCGCCGCTCGTAGTGGTGTCGCAGTCCCGGCGGTAGTCCGCCGGGCAAGACACCATCCGCGCGCCACGCCGGCACAACACGCCCGGCTTCGTTCAGAAACTTCGCCGTGACACGCCAGATGGGCTCTTGGCGCTCCACTGTGTTCCGCGCACTGCGAGCCCACTACGAACGGGCGTTTCCTGCCGTCTACGGCGGGGCCTTCTCTCTCTCTCAGGATTTCCCCGCACAGGTCGAAACATCGCGACCGTATTCTCATTTTGAGACTCATTGTGGGATCAGTAGTCTCGCAATGACATGGAATGCACTGCCAAACAGGACCGACGTCAAGCCGGCGGGGACTCGACGACTCGACGTCCCGAGGCTGGCGGAGCTCTGTGCGCCGGGGTAGATTGGTGAACACGAGCGGTCATGTTCGCGCGCGGATGCAATACCATGTTGACGGACAAGCGAATCCTGATCACCGGCGGCGCGGGATTCCTGGCCACTAGCCTGACGGCACAGCTGAAGGATCGGGCGGTGCACCTGGTCAGAGTGGATCGGCCCGGAACGCCCTTTCCCGTGCTGCCCGGCCCGGCCAGCATCTCCGACGTTGAGGCCGACATCACGGCCCCGGACGCCTGGGACCGGTTGCTGGACGGCGTTGACGTCGTATTCCACCTGGCGGCGCAGACGAGCGTCTACGTCGCGGACGAACAGCCCCGCGCGGACCTGGACATCAACGTCCTGCCGGTCCTGAATCTGATCGAGACGTGCCGGCGGCGCGGCTGGCAGCCGGCGGTGATCATGGCCGGGACGGTGACGCAGTGCGGCCTGGCGCCGCGCCTGCCGGTGGATGAATCGTGCGCGGACCGCCCGATCACCGTCTACGACCTGCACAAGCTGATGGCGGAGAGTTATCTCAGGCAGTTCGCGGCCAAGTCCGTGGTCTGTGGCTGTTGCCTGCGCATGGCCAATCTGTACGGGCCGGGGCCGAAGAGCAGCCGTGCGGACCGCGGGGTCCTGAACCTGATGGTCCGCAAGGCGCTTGCGGGCGAACCCCTGACCGTGTACGGCGACGGAATGCATCTGCGGGACTATCTTTACGTGGATGACGCGGCGAGCGCGTTCGTGGCGGCCGCGGAGCACCGGGAGCGCCTCAGCGGGCAATACTTCGTGATCGGGACGGGAACCGGGCACACGATCAGGGATGCCTTCGGGTTGGTCGCCGAACGCGTCGCGGCCAGGACCGGCCGCCGCGCCGCGGTGCAGCACGTCACGCCGCCGGCGTCGCTCTCCCCCATCGAAGAGCGTGATTTTGTCGCCGATTCGCGGCGCTTCATAGGCCTGACCGGCTGGCAGCCGAGCGTGGCGCTGAGCGACGGGATTGACCGCACGATCGAGTGGGTTCTGGGTCAGGGAGACAAGCGCGGATGAACATCCTGATCGTTGGCGGTGCCGGGTTCCTCGGCGCCAACCTGGTGCGGCGGTGCCTGTGCGATCCCGGGAACCGCGTGACCGTGCTCGACTCGCTCGACCCGCATCTGCACGCCGGCACGGAGCATCTCCGTGCCGTCTGGGACCGGATCCGGTTTGTGCGCGGGAGCATGGCGGACGAGCCGCTGATCGCGGAAATGGTCCAGAACCAGGACATCATCCTGAACTGCGCCGCGCAGACCTCGCACCCGCTGTCGCTGCAACTGCCATTGTTTGACGCGGAGATCAACTGCCTGGGGAACCTGAAGCTGCTCGAGGCGGTTCGCCTGCTGAACCGCAACGCCGTGGTGGCGTATGCGTCCAGCAGCACGGTGATCGGCAAGGCGATGGGCGACGTGGTGGACGAGGCACACGGCGAACGGCCGTTGGATATCTACTCGGCAAACAAGGGCGTGGCGGAGAAATACCACCGCATCTACCATCGCGCGCACGGCTTGAAGACCGTCGTTCTGCGCTTCGCCAATTTGTACGGACCGTACGGAAAGGGCTACCCGGAGTTCGGGTTTGTCAACTACTTCATCCACTTGGCGTGTGCCGACCAACCGATCCAGCTCTTCGGGTCCGGCAGTCAGACGCGCAATGTGATGTACGTCGAGGACGCCGCGGAGATCATGTACCGGGCGGCACAGGACCCGCGCCTGTTCGGCGAGACCTACTTCGCCGTGCACGACGAGCATTTCACGGTGGCCGCGATCGCCGAACAGATCGTACGCACATTCGGCCGTGGGCGGATCACTCACGTCGAGTGGCCCGAGGAGCGGCAGCGGATCGAAATCGAGCAGGTCCGGATCTCCGGCGCGCGGCTGCGGTCGATCACCGGTTGGGCGCCCGGCGTCTCCCTGGCCGAAGGCCTGGAGAAAACCCGGCGCGTTATGGAAGGGCAGGCGCCGTCATGAAGCTCCTGATCACCGGTGCGCTCGGCCACATCGGGTCCCGGCTCATCCACTCACTGCGCCCGGGCGATTTTGAAGAGGTGTGCCTGGTCGACGATCTTTCCTCGCAGCGCTACTGCTCGCTCTTCAACCTGCCGCCCGGGGTCCCCGTCCGGTTTGTCCAGGCGGACGTTTGCGCGACCGACCTGCGGCCGCTGACGGCGGGGATCGACGTCGTCATACACCTGGCGGCAATCACGGACGCGGCCGGGAGTTTTTCGAATGCCGAGGAGGTGGAACGGGTGAACTTCGCAGGAACGCAGCGGGTGGCGGAGGCGTGTGCGGCCAGCGGCTGCCGCCTGCTGTTCCCGTCCACCACCAGCGTTTACGGCACCACGGCGTCCGTGGTGGACGAAGCCGGCCCGGAGACGGACCTGAAGCCGCAGAGCCCCTATGCCGCAAGTAAGCTCCGCGCCGAAGTCCTGCTTCAGGCCATGGGACGGGAGGCCGGTCTCCGGCACACGATCTGCCGCCTGGGCACGATCTTCGGAACGTCTCCCGGCATGCGCTTCCACACGGCCATCAACAAGTTCGCCTGGCAAGCCTGCACCGGCCAGCCGCTGACCGTGTGGCGCAGCGCCATGCAGCAGATGCGCCCGTACCTCGACGTGCGAGACGCTGTGCGCGCGTTCTCGTTCATCGTCCAGACAAACCGGTTTGACCGGGAAACCTACAACCTGGTCACCGTGAACACGACCGTGTCAGAGATCGTGGCGGAAATACGCGGCCACATCCCCGATCTCTCCGTCGAGTACGTCGATTCCCCCATCATGAACCAACTCTCGTACGAGGTCAGCGCGGAGAAGTTCCGGCGCTTGGGGTTTGAGTTTTCCGGCAACCTGAGGGAAGGGATCGAGCAGACGGTGTCATGGCTGCGGAATGTGCGAACGGCGAGGCTCCGAGCTAACTGATCCCCCCTGGGGCAGCACGGCGGCGCCTCGCGTCGAGCGTCCGAAGGCCGCCGGCCGGCCCGGATGGCGAGACAGGAAGACATCGATGACCGAGCCCACAACAGCCCCGGATGAGAACGGCGCTCGCGGCTTCTGCTGCCCGCGCCGCCGGACGGTGGCTCTGTGTATTGTGCTCGTGGCCGTGCTGGCCTACTCCAACACGTTTCAGGCGCCGCTGCGTTTCGACGATGTCCGTGAGATTGCCCGGAATCCATGGCTGCAGGACCTCCGTCACCTGGGGAATATCTGGGGTGGTGAGTCGCCCCGGTTCGTGCCGCGTCTGACGTTCGCGCTGGACCGAGCGGTCCATGGCCTGGACGTGTGGGGCTTCCACGTGGTGAACCTGGCAATTCACATGGCGGCGGCCCTGCTGGTCTGGCGCCTGATGCAGTTGCTGTTTCGGAGTCCGGCCTTGCGGACCTCGCCACTGGCGGGCGCCGAGCCTTGGATCGCCGCCTTTGCCGGGCTGATCTTCGTCGCGCACCCCCTGCAAACGCAGGCGGTGACGTACATCGTGCAACGGGATGCGTCTCTGGCGGCGTTCTTCTACCTGGCGGCCCTGGTGTGCTATCTGGAGGCACGGGCACCGGGACGGACGGGGGTGTTGTGCCGAAGCACCCAGGCGGGATGGTACGCCGGCGCGCTGGCCTGCACCCTGCTCGGGGTCTTCACCAAAGCGACCGTGCTGACACTGCCCGGCGCCGTGGTGCTCCTGGAGGTGTGCTTCTTCCCCGCCGACTGGCGGTGCGTGTGGCGTCGGGCGCTGCCGTTCGTCCTGGTGGTGGCGTTGCTGCCGGCAGCCCTGCTGTATCCAACCCTGAATCCGTCGGGCGGTCTGGATGTGAAGAAAATGGCGGCGCAGGCCGACAGCGTGAGCCGGGCCGTCCAAAGCATCTCGCGAACGGAATACTGCCTGGCGCAATCGCGTGTCGTGGTGCGATACCTGCGGCTCTTGGTCTTTCCCTACGGACAAAGTATCCAGCACGAAGTCCAGCGGCCCGTGGAGCTGGGGCAGCCGCGAACCCTGGCGGCGATCGCCATTCTGCTTGCCGTTCTCGGGGCCGGCTTCCGGCTCTATCCGCGGTCGCGACTGCTGGCATTCTCGATCTTCTGGTTCTTTCTGACGTTGTCGATCGAGTCCAGCGTCTTCCCGCTTCCCGACCTGATGGTCGAACACCGTCTGTACCTGCCCATGGTGGGCTTCGCGTTGTTCCTGCCCGCCGCGGTGTTTGGCGCCTTCCTGCCGGTCGGGAGTGAACGCCCGGCGGCGTCCGGACGCAGTGCGGCTGCACCCGGAACCAGCGCCGACGTTCCGCACCTATCCCCCGCCGACGGAATGCCACCGACCGTTTCCGTCGTCATCGTGACTCTGGACCGTGGCGACCTGCTGCGCCACTGCCTGGCCAGCGTGCTGGCCCAGGACTACGCCGCCCGCGAGATCGTGGTGGTGGACAATGGTTCAACCGAGGACATTCGCGGCCTGCTGCAGCGCGAGTTTCCAGCCGTTCGCTGCCTGCGCCTGGACCGAAATTGCGGGTTCGCCGGTGGCAACAACGTGGGCATCCGGGCGGCCACGGGTCAGTGCATCGCCCTGCTGAACAATGACGCCGTCGCCGAACCGGGCTGGCTCAGGGCCATGGTGCAGGTCGCAGCAACCGCGCCGGACATCGGGGCCGTGGGCTCTGTGGTCATCGACGGAAACCGCCCGGGGCGGCTCGACTCCTTTGGCGTCGGGATCACCTTGGACGGTATGTCGCGGCAGGTCGGACGCGGCGCGCCCGTCCCCAGCCTTGACGGGCCGCGCGAGGTCCTGGCGGTCAGCGGCTGCGCCTGCATGTTCAGAGCCGATGCGCTCCGCGAGACCGGCCTGTTCGACGAACGGTTTTTCGCGTACTGCGAGGACACGGACCTGAGCCTGCGCCTGTGGCGGGCAGGCTGGCGAATCGCGGTGGCGCCGGAGGCGCGCGTCACGCATTTCTACTCACAGACCAGCGGCGCCTTTTCGCTTCGCAAGGTGTACCTGGTCGAGCGGAACCATGCCTGGGTGGCGACGAAGAATTTCCCGTGGCTGCTCCTGCCGTTGGTTCCGTTGACATCCATATACCGTTACCTCCTGCAGCTTTACCTCGTTTTGAGGGGTGCAGAGGAATTGCGCGGCTTCCTGCAGGAAGGCGGCATGGGCGACACGCTGCGGGCCCTGGTCCGTGCCCATGCTTCGGCCCTGGCCGGAATGCCGGCCATGCTGAAGCAGCGCCGTGCGTTCCGCCCGCCGCGCCGGGTGAGCGACCGCGACTTCCGCCGGTTGCTGTTGCGGCACCGACTCCCGATGCGGGACGTCGTTCTCGGACGGTCCGGAGCCGACGCATGGCGCCGCGGCCAAGACAGCGAACAGCCGTGAGGATGGAGGGGTCGATGCGGACGGTGCTCATCGTAACGCCCTTCTTCCCCCCGTCGCCTTGGCCTGGCGCCACACACCGGGTGGCCAACTTCGCCCGCTACCTGCCGTCGTGCGGCTGGCGGCCGGTCGTGGTGACCATGGACTGGGGGCCGCCGCCGGCCGAACTCGGACCCGACGTTGTCGTGTATCGCACCCGAAACGTGGCGCGCCTTTCATGGCGCGCATACCAGGCTGCGGATGCGGCCCATCGGTCGTCGCTGAAGGCTGCCTGCACGCGCTTGGCCGTGGGGTTGCTCCGAACCATCAAGACGTACACGCTGATCCCCGACGAGAAGATTCTCTGGCTGCCCTGGGTGCTCCCTGCCATACGGCGCGTTGTCCAGAAGGAGAAGCCGGACCTCATGCTGGCCTCCGGGCCACCATTCTCCTGTCTTGTGGCCGCGGGGCTGGCGCACCAACGCCACCATCTCCCGCTGGTGTGCGACATCCGTGACGACTGGGGCGGGAACCCGTTGTTCGAGAAGCGCCAGAGCCTGTTGCGCCGAATCGAGGAACGCCTCGAACGCTGGATCGTGCGCCGGTCGGAGCGGATCGTGGTGATGACCGAACCGAGCGTGCACTTGTTCTCCCAGCGCCATCCGGACGCACAGGGCCGAACCTGCCTCGTGCCCAACGGTTACAGCGAAGAGGACTTCCGTGCCTCGCCGGCCCGGAGTATCCCCCATTTCTCGCTCGTCCACGCCGGAGCCATGGAGGCTGACCGGTCTCCTGCGGTGGTCTTTGCCGCCATGGCCCAGTTGGACGCGACGCGCAGAGGAGTACATTTCCACCAGGTCGGCGTGGTCCGGCGCGAGTTCCGGGAGTTGCCGGCACGGTCCGGTATTGACGGTGTTGTGCACTTCGAAGGCGAGGCGAGCGCGCGCGACGCCCTTGGGTGGATGAAGGGCGCCTCAGCCCTGGTTCTGATCCCGACTGGCACAGCCCCGACGGCGATCCCCGGAAAGGCTTACGAGTACCTGCGCACGGGCAAACCGATCCTGCTGGTCTCGGAGGAAAACGCCACGACGCAGTTCATGAAGCGGTTCGCCAACGTGTTTGCGGTTCGGCCCGACGACACCGCCGGTTGCGCACACGTCCTGGAGCGGCTGTTGACGCAGCCAGCGACACTCCCCGACGACGTTACGCTCCAGGACAATCTGAGGCCGTTCGAACGCCGAGAACTGGCCGCACGTCTTGCGGCAGTACTGGATTCCGTGGCCCTGGCGCATCATACTTGCAGTGGCAGCCTTTAGACGAGGCTCTTGCAGAAGTCCCGCAAGAGCCAGGTTTCAAGTGTCAGTGTTCAGGTTTCAGGAATGCGCAACCTATTCAACATCAGAGTGTTCCTTCCTGACACCTCCCGTGAAACTGAAGGCCCGGAGCCCGCGAGGACGCGGGCGCTCCAGCTCAGAGTGCGTACGAACCCTGGAGCGCCCGCGTCCTCGCGGGCTCTGGGCGCGTCGTTGCTAGTTTCACGTTGGTATGATCGGCCGGACCGCCGCCCGGGAACGCTGACACCTGACACCTGAACACTCATTCCGCAAGGCAGGGTTCTGCGAGAGGCCCAGACAGGACACATAGCGATGCAGAAGTTCCTTCTTGTCGTCATCCCCACGATGGAGAATGCATACCATCGCCTGAAGGACTTCGTGGCCATACCGGTTCCCATCGGCATCACCACGATTGCCGCCGTCCTGGAGCAGAGCGGGCACCGGGCAGGCATCATCGACGGCGACGCTGAAGACCTGACCTCGGAAGAACTGCTGGACCGGGTCGTGCGCGAGAATCCGGACTACGTCGGCTCCACCTCCATGACAGCGACCATGGACCTGACGGTCGACTTCTACGCCCGGCTCAAGAAGCGGTTGCCGCGGGTCAAGGTGGTTCTCGGCGGCCCCCACGTGTCGGCGCTTCCCACCCGGACCCTGCAGGACCACCCGCAGATCGACGTCGTGGTCAGGCGCGAGGGCGAGGAGACGATTGTCGACCTGCTGGCGGCTGCCGAGCAGGGTCGGGACCTGCGCACGGTCCGGGGCATCGCCTTTCGGACCGAGACCGGCGAGGTCGTCAGCACCGAGGACCGCCCTCTTATCGAGGACCTCGGGAAACTGCCGCTGCCGGCATACCATCTCCTGCGCTATGACCGGTACCGTTCGTACGGCTGGAACAGTTGGACGAGCGGCTGCCGTGAACCCATCGGGGTGGTGTTCACCGGCCGCGGGTGCTTTGGCAAGTGCAATTTCTGTGCGGCACGAGTCGTCTTTGGGGCGGGAATCCGGTTCTTCCCGATCGAGAGAATCAAGCAGGAACTGGACCTGCTGGTGAACCAGTACAAGATCCGGGTCCTCTATTTCCAGGACGATACCTTCACGGCCAACCGCAAAATGGTCAACGACGTCTGCGATTACCTCATCGAAAAGGGGTACCAATCTCGGCTGGACATCATGGTTTCTTCCCGGACGGACACCGTACACCTGCCCACGCTTCAAAGGATGCGGCAGGCAGGCATCCGCTGGATCTGCTTCGGCGTCGAGAGCGGCAACCAGGCCGTCCTGGACCGTATGCACAAGAACACGACCCTGGACGACATCCGGAACGCCTTCCGCCTGGCCAACCAGGCAGGCCTGAGTGTGGCCGGCAACTACATGATCGGCGCGCTGGGGGAGACGTGGGAGACGGCGATGGACACGATCAACCTGGCCTGCGAGATGAAGCAGGACTATGCGTCCTTCGCCATCACGATCCCGCTGCCCGGCAGCGAGTTGTACGAGCACTGCCTCCAGAAAGGCACGCCGCTGCCGTCATGGACAGGGTTTGGCAACGTCAACTCGCCGCCCATTCCTCTGAACGAAAACCTGGGCGGGGAGCAGTTGCGCGAGCTCCGGCGCCTGGCCACGAACCGTTTCTTCAAACGTCCCGGTTTCTTTCTCCGCCTGCTCTGGCGTTACAGGGCCTGGGCCGTAATAACCGATTTCGCCAGGGCCTACCTGGCACTCCGGCAGGAGATGAAAGCCAACCGGTACTAGAACGGCCGGGCCCTCCCGGCTTCCGAACGATGTCAGCGCTACACAGAATTGGGCTGGACCGATGAAGATCGCCGAAGTCGTCGCCACCTACCCGCCGCGCTTCGGCGGCATGGGCGGCGTGTGCCATCACTGCGCCATGCAGCTTTCCCGCCGGGGGCACGACGTGACGGTTTTCACCGTCGCCTTCAGTCCGGACGCCCCCCCCCCCGAAGACGCGTTGCCCGGGATCGAGGTCCGCCGCCTGCGTCCCCTGTTCAGGTGCGGGGACGGCGGGCTGATCCCGCAACTGTTCAGCCAACTGAAACCCTTTCCCGTCATCCATCTGCATTTCCCCGCGTACGGTGCGGCGGAGTTTGCCTACCTTGCGGCGCGACTTCGGCGTCAGCGATACCTTGTGACGTACCACATGGACAGCTTTGGCGACACCTGGCTGAAGTCGGCCATGCACAGGGTCTATGACGGGTTTTGGACCCGGCTGATTGTCGGCCGTGCAGACGCCATCTACGGGCCCAGCCGCGAATACCTCCGTACCACCCGCGCCGCGCCGTACCTCCGCTGGGACCGCTATGCCGACATCCTGCATGCCGGCGTGGACCCGGAACGATTCCGCCCCCGCCCCAAGATGGACGCACTGGTCCAGAAGTACGGGTTGGCGGGGCGAACGGTGATTCTTTTCGTCGGAAACTTGGTGGCCTTCAAGGGACTCCACCTGCTGATTCAGGCTGTAGCCAAGATCGCGGATCCAGGCGTGGTGCTCCTCGTGGTCGGAAGCGGCTACAGTGAGGCGGAGTACCGGCGGATGGTGGTCGACCTGAAACTTGGGGAGCACGTTGTCTTCGCCGGCAGTCAACCGGACGATCTGCTGCCGCACTATTACAACCTGGGGGACGTGTTCGTCCTTCCCTCAACGCATTCCGAGTCCTACGGTTTGGTCATACTCGAAGCCATGGCGACCGGCCTTCCGGCCGTCGTCTCCGCGCTTCCTGGGCCATCGCAACTCATCGCCGAGGGGGAAAACGGGCTGCTGTTTGAGGTTGGCAGCGTCCAAGAGCTGACCACGAAGCTGGCGATGCTTCTGTGCGATCCCGCGCGCCGACGGCAGATGGGACAGGCAGCCAGGCAAAAAGCTGTCGCCAGCTACTCCTGGGACGTCATGGGCGCGCAACTTGAGCACGAACTCCTGCGCCTGGCGGCCGGCGCGGGTGGCGGCCCGGCGCGACCGTAGCCGGACACCAGGGTGACATATCGCAGGAGTCGACGGGGGACGTCCGGGGCCTTCCTGGACGAGTTACGGATTCCGCGGCCGGACGTACATCCAGACCTCACCTTATGTTGCGCGCAACATAAGGTGAGGTCTGGTACATCTTGATATCGCCGGGCCTAGCCGCCGTACTCGGTCGGCTAGGCCATTCGTTCTCGTCTGGCTTCATTCCCGGTTCATGGTTGCCCGCTCATCTTCGATCCGGCAATCGTCTCACGCCATCGTCCTCGCAATCGTCCATTGGTCTTCCATTCGCTCGGTTCCGGATCGAGAAGCGATTGCGAAGACGATTGCGAGGGCGATTACCGTTGTCCGGACAAGATCATCTTCCTCGGTGGCACCATCATCGGTCGAGAACGTCTCATGAACACAGGCCCGCAATCCCGCGGTGGCCAGGGTCTATCTCGTAGCATAGTAGAAGGCGTCGCGGACGGCCCCGTCCCCCTGGTCACGGGTCTCGACGTGCAGAACCTTCGCTCCGGAGATCCCCAGAAAGTCGATCATCTCCCGCTCGGGGATGAAACGCATCTGTATCGGGTTAAGGCCAAACGTCTGGTACACGCGGACGGCGCTCAGGCCCAGGGAACGCAGGAGCAGATAGACTCTTCTCCGCACCTGAAAGCGGTAGCGACGCTGGATGTAGCAGGGCATCTGAAAGACAAGCCCTCCTCCCCGTTCAAGGACTCGCACAAACTCGCCGACATACTTGAACACCATTGCCCGCTCCGGCAGGTGCTGCAAGACCAGGTCGGTGTAGACGAAGTCAAACGATCTGTCCGGAAAGAGCTGCAGATCCGCCGCCGCATTGACCGTGAACGTAATGTTGGCGAGGCCACGGTTCAGCTCTTTGGCCTGGAGAATCATGTTCTCGGAAATGTCTACCGCTTGCACGTGCTCAAAGCGCCTTGCCAAGGCCCGAGCCAACCGTCCCACGCCGCAGCCGAAATCTAACGCTGCCTTACGATTCGCGGGGATGCCCAGATGACAGGACGTGTCCAAGACCGTGCCGATCTCCTGTTCGCCTGTAAGGAAGAACCGGTCCAACTCCCACTTTCCAAACTGCTTGTCCGGTCCGCTGAGGATGGCCCACAGCGGATCGAGCCTACCCAGCTCTTCCCAGTCCGCCTTGAGTTCCGATAGTGACATGCCGCCGTCGATTCCTTTCTCTGGTAATGCGTCAGCGCCAAGGTGCAAAATGCCGGGGTACGGCCTTCCGGCCGGGCCGCGAGAGATAACGAGCGGTTCTCCCAAATGCACCGCTTGCTGCCGCGCGCGGCTCTGACAGAGGGCCACATTTGACTGACGCATGGCCTTTCCTGGCCGGTGCCAGGGGACGCATGCAGGAGTTACCACTATATTCAGCCTTTCGCCGGATGTCATCTCCGGCAGTGACGATCGGCGATAGCTCACTCTCGGATTGGCTCTGTCGCCGCCCCGCTGCGTCGGGGCCCGTAAGGCTTAGCACCCGGGGCATGCCCCGCATGATCGGGAGCCAGAAGATGAAGATCATCAATGTCGTCGGCGCCCGGCCCAATTTCATGAAGATCGCGCCGCTGCTGCGGGCGTACCAGGCGCACCCCGGGCTCGAACCGCTGCTCGTGCACACCGGCCAGCACTACGACCGCGACATGTCGGATCGGTTCTTCGACGAACTGGGCATTCCCCCGCCGGACATGCACCTGGGGATCGGGTCCGGTACCCACGCCGAGCAGGTGGGCCGGACCATGATCGAGTTCGAGAAGGTCGTGCGGGAACACCGGCCGGACTGGGTGGTGGTCGTGGGCGACGTCAATGCGACCTGCGCCTGCGCGATCACCGCGAAGAAGGAGCGAGTCAAGCTCGCGCACGTCGAGGCGGGCCTGCGCTCGTTTGACATGACCATGCCGGAGGAGATCAACCGTCTCGTGACCGACCGGCTCTCCGACCTGCTGTTCACGCCCGACGCCATAGCTGACGCCAACCTGCGCCGGGAGGGCGTTCCCGAGGACCGGATCAAGCAGGTCGGCAACATCATGATCGACACCCTGATCCGGCACCGGGCCCGGGCGGCAGCGCTGGACCTGCACGCGCTGGCGGCCTCCAACCTGGCGGACCCCGCGGGCGCCGGGCAACTGCCCCGCTTGCAGGACGGCGGGTATACCGTGCTGACGCTGCACCGGCCCTCGAACGTCGACGACGGCGCGGTCCTGCAGCGGCTGGCGGAGTTCTTCGCCCTGGAAGTGGCGCGCGACATGCCCGTGCTCTGGCCGCTCCACCCCCGAACGCGGAAGCGACTCGATGACCTCGGCCTGGCCGCCCAGCTCCGCGAGGCGCCCGGCCTGGTCCTGCTAAACCCGCTCGGGTACCTGGAAATGCTCCGGCTCAACCTGGGCGCCCGGGTCATGTTCACCGACAGCGGCGGACTGCAGGAGGAGTGCTGCGTGCTCGGCACGCCGTGCCTGACGCTGCGCGCGAACACGGAACGCCCGATCACGCTGGTCGAGCATGGCGGTCTCAGCGTGCTGGTGGGGAACGACGTCGCACGGATCCGAGGCGCGTACCACGACGCGCGCGGCATGGCCAGGAAGCCAGTCCAGCCGCCGCTGTGGGACGGGCACACCGCGGAGCGGATCGCCGCGGCACTGCAGGGTGAAGCCCAGAACTACTGACCGTCGTGTTCGCGGCTGTCCGGGCAGTACGCCACCCGGGAAGCGCTGACGCATCACCGCCGGGCGCGTCGAACCCATTGCAGGTCCAGCCATATCCGAAGTATATTGGAAACATGCCCAAGAAGATTCCATACGCGGTGGCGAGCTACGAGGAGATTGTGCGGGGGGGGTACCACTTCGTCGACAAGACCCGCTTCATCCGGGAACTGGAGGACTACAAGGCCCCGGTCTTCCTGCGCCCGCGCCGTTTCGGAAAGAGCCTCTGGTGTTCGATCCTCGAGTGCTACTACGATATTAACCGGAAGTGCAGCTTCGAGGAGCTCTTCGGCCACACCGAAATCGGCCGCGCTCCGACTCCCTCGCGCAACTCCCGCATGGTCATGCGCCTCGATTTCTCAAAGGTCAAGGTCGGGGATTCCTACCCGTCGCTAGAGGAGAGTTTCGACAGCATATGCTCGGAGGCGATGAAGGTGTTTCTGAGCAGTTATGGGACCGCGCTTCCGGGTGTGTCGTTGTCCGACACGCGATCCGCCAGCGACGCGCTCAACGTCATTCTCTCCACCGTCCGCCGCTCCGGCCACGTCCCTGTGTACATCATCATCGACGAGTACGACAATTTCACGAACCAACTCGTCACCAGCCGCCAGGAGTCGCTGTACAGCGAGGTAACCACGGGTGACTCGTTCCTGCGGACATTCTTCAAGGTGATCAAGGCTGGGGTCGGCGACGGCAGCGTGGCCGGCGTTTTCATCACCGGCGTGCTGCCGATCACCATCGACGAACTGACCAGCGGCTTCAACATCGCCGAGATCATCACGCTGAAGCCGTCAACACTCGACATGATGGGCTTCACGCAGGCGGAGGTCGACGCCTACGTCGACGCCGTCTTCGCCGAATGGGGCTGGGACGACGGCCTGAAGGCGCAGGTCTCCTCCGAGCTCAAGACACACTACAACGGCTACCGGCTCCTGCCTGACGCCAAGGAGACGCTGTACAACTCCACCATCTTGAACTTCTATCTCAAGGACCTCGTGCTGGGTGGCGGGAAGATCCCGCGCGAGACCATCGACGACAACATCCGCGTCGATGTCAACTGGCTTCGCCTCCTCGCCGGCGGCGACGACCAGGCCCGATCGATCATCGAGAAGCTCATGTTCGAAGGGACCATCCCGGTCGATATGCGGTCACTCCGGTCGAAATTCAACCTGCGCCAGTTCTTCGACATGCGCTTCCTCCCGCTGAGCCTCTACTACCTCGGCATGCTGACCTTCCGCGACGACTACTCGCTGGAGTTTCCGAACCTGACCGTAAAGACGATCTTCACCGAGTACTTCAACGAGCTGGAGCGCATCAGTGTGTCCGACGGTTACACCGACTATTTCCGCAAGTACCTGGGGGACCATGACCTTGCCGCCCTCTTCGCCGGCTACTGGGAGCGGTACGTAGGGCAGATCCCGGCCCAAGCCTTCGACAAGGTCAACGAGAATTTCTACCGCTGCACGTTCTTCGAACTCTGCTCGCGTTACCTGTCGCAGAAATTTGTCTTCTCCATCGAGGTCAACCGCCCCTCCGGACGCAGCGACTTCGAGGCGATGGGGCGGCCCGAGACCGAGTTCAAGAACATCTTCCTGCTGATCGAGTTCAAGCACTTCACCAAGACGGAGGGAGCGAAGCTCGGCGTCCTTTCGTGGGAAGCCCCGCAACCACGCGAGGTCGCCCAGGTCGACGCCTACGCGGTGGACATCCACGCCATGTTCCCGGGAATGGTCGTCAAGCGGCATGTCCTCTACACCGTGGGCAACAGCGGATTCAAGTTCTTTACGCTCTGAAGGGCCGCTCCATCAAGGCGTCGGTCGAGGATGTGACGGAGATAGCCGACCGGGAGAGGCAGACACAGGGGCGTGGTTCACGGTTCAGAGGTTGAACTTCGCGCTACGCGCAACTTGGGACCATGCCAAGACGCACTCGACGCGGCCAGGGAACCTGTCCGGCCGCCATTCTGGGATGGACATACGGCAGAGCGGATCGCCAGGGTCATGCAGGACGCGGCCCCGGCTGAACCGTGTGGTCGCCATGCTCCCAATGACACCCAAATTACGGAACGCCGAACTCCGAACGTCGAACTCTGAACGCCGAAGTGAAGCAGGGCCAAGCCGGATGATGTGTCGCACCCAACCGACATTCCGGTCTTACTTCAGCGTTCGGCGTTCGAAGTCCAGCGTTCGACGTTCGCGTTTCGCGCTCGGAACCGCCTTAAGTTGGGGGGCATTCCCTTACTCCGACGAGCGCCACGGGCCGTAACTGTCAGTGAGGTCTGGATGCCGGACACGTCGAACCCATTGCAGGTCCAGCCGGATTCCGAGCAGGAACGGCCGACCGGTGCTTCGCGCTGGCGTCTGCGCCTGACGCGGTGCGGCCTGGTCGGGCTGAGTCTCGCACTCGCGCTCTTGGCCGGAGAAGTGATCGTACGCCTGGCGACCTGCGGACGTATGGGCCAAAGATATGGCCACTTCATTGTCGAGTCGGTCGCCCCGGAGGATGCCGCCGATTCGCTCGCCGACCCACTGATCGGCCCTGGCCTGACCGTGGCTGGGGACGGCCGCGGCTACCGACTGCGCCGCAGCCTGAGGTCACGGTTCGTGTCCATCGAGTATGACACGCGCCTGACCACCAATGAGCAAGGCTTGCGTAGTCCGCCCCTGCGCCGGGACCCCACCTTCAGGATCCTCTGCCTGGGAGATTCGTTCTGCATGGGAATGGGGGTGGACGATGACCGTAGCTACTCGGCCGTATTGCAGTCACTGGTGCGGCACGAGGGATGGGACGATGTCGAGGTCGTTAACGCCGGGGTCTTGGGATACAACCCCGGCCCGATGTATGCTTTTTTCGAGAACGAGGGGCTCGCGCTCGCACCCCGGATTGTCGTGCTTGAGTTTTGGGTGGGTGACGACGTCTACTGTGCGCCGGGTTCGGCGATCCCAAGGTTGCGCAGCCAGGTCACGGTTCGGGACCGCATCCAGGCCGCGGCATTCAAGAGTCATCTGCTGCTGCTCACGATGGAGCGACTTCGCGGCATCAGGCCGGTCCGACGCTGGCTTCTCGACGCCGGAGTGCTGTCCAGATACCCCAGCGACATGTTGTTGCGCGAGGGAGAAGCGGACCGGCACAAGGACAAGATTGACGCCCTCGGAAGACTCCTCGTTCGCTTCAAACAGCTCTGCGACAGTCGGCAGATCCAGCTTCTGCTGGTGCTGATGCCTGTCCGGGAACAGGTCTCCACCGAGTTCTGGGAGGCCACCGTGGCCTACAACCTGCGCCCAGGACCACCGCCCAAGCCCGACTTGCTGGGCCCCAATAGAACCATGAAACAACTGACGGAGGCGGCAGGGATCGAGATGCTGGACCTGTTGCCGGTCATCGCCGCGGCCAACCGGGTGGAGGCGTGCTACTTCCCCAAGTGGGACGTGCACTTCAACGAGAGAGGGCACCAGGTCGTCGCGCAGGAGTTGTTCCGGAGGTTGGAGGAAAGGCTGCGCAAGGACTCGGAGGCCGGTCGCCGCCAAGGGAAGACGCCGGATGGCCGTCCGGCGGGTGCTCCCGGGCCGTGAATGGGCCGAGAGTCACGGGATGCGTCAGCGCCCCCCGGGCGGCAGACCGCCCGGTCATACCAACGTGAAACTGGCAACGACGCTTCCAGAGCCCGCGAGGACGCGGGCGCTCCAGGGAATCGCATTGCGGAACCTGCTCTGCTTGGCCTTAGGTTGGGGGGCATTCGAGTCGAAGGTTGACCGCGGTTTGGGCGCAAAGTGGTCGGACCGGCTCGGTCCAACATCCGCGGGAGCGAGCCGCTCCCGCCACTTTGTCCATCAACCCCAACCCTCCGCCCGCGACCGACGCATTGTCGGCTGCCTCGTAAACCGCTGGCCGGTGCGTACATTACACACCAGAGGCTGTTCACAAAGTGGCCGGGCCGTCTTCGCCTTCGTGCAACCACGTCGGGGGGACACGTCGGTCCGGCAGGGGCGGGAGCGAGGCAATCCCGCAGCCGTGGCGATTCGTACCATGAAACAGGTCTTCATCAAACAAGGTCAGGCCGTGGTCGAGGAGATCCCCGCTCCTCAGGTCCAACCCGGGACCGTGCTGGTCCGGGTTGAACACTCCTGCATTTCGGTCGGCACGGAGCTCAGCGGCGTGACCGCCAGCGGTGTGCCGCTCTGGCAGCGCGCGCTCACCGAGCCGGCCAACGTGAAGAAGGCGGTCGAGATGGCCCTGACGCAGGGCCCGACCCGCACCTACGACCTGATCAGCGGCCAACTGGCCGCCGGCACTCCGACCGGATACTCGGCGGCGGGAATCGCCATCGCCGTCGGTTCAGGGGTTGCGGACCTCCGGCCGGGCGACCGCGTCGCCTGCGCCGGCGCGCAATGCGCGCACCATGCGGAAGTGATCTGCGTACCCCGCAACCTCGCCGTGCCGGTGCCGCCAGGCCTGGACCTGTCGCTGGCCAGTACGGTCACGCTCGGCGCCATCGCGCTGCAGGGCGTCCGCCGGGCCACGCCGACGCTGGGCGAGACGTTCGCTGTGATCGGGCTCGGGCTCCTGGGCCAACTCGCCGCACAGATGCTCAAGGCGAACGGGTGTCACGTGCTCGGGGTCGACTTGAACCGGAAACGACTCGCCACGGCGCTGGACCTGGGCCTGGACGCCGGCCTGCACCCCGAGGACCACGACCCGGTCGAGCAGGCGCTGCGCCTGACCGGCGGCATCGGTGTGGACGGAGTCGTCGTGACCGCGGCAACCGCCGACAGCGCGGTGCTGGCCACCGCGTTCCGGATGTGCCGCCGCAAGGGCCGCGTCGTGGTCGTCGGCGACGTGGGCATGAACATCGAGCGTGCCGACATGTACGCCAAGGAACTCGACCTGCTGATGTCAACCTCGTACGGGCCGGGACGCTACGACCGGCACTACGAGGAGGAGGGGCAGGACTACCCGGTCGGGTATGTGCGCTGGACCGAGAACCGGAACATGGCCGAGTACCTGCGCCTGCTCAAGACGGGGCAGGTGCGCATCCAACCGTTGGTTGACGCGACGTATCCCGTCGACGAGACCCCGGCCGCGTACGCACGCCTGAACAGCGGCGACGAGCGGCCGCTGGCCGTGCTGCTGCGGTATCCGCAAGCGGGAAATGACACAAAGCCGGCCGACAGGGTGATGAACCCGGCCGCCAAGCCGCTCGCCGCCGGACAGGTCCGGATCGCCATCGCCGGGGCGGGGCAATTCGCCAGAGCCGTGCACCTGCCCAACCTGGCGCGACTGCACACGCAGTACCACCTCCAAGCCGTGATGAGCCGTACGGGTCACCACGCCCAGGCCGCCGCCACGCAGTTCCAGGCAGACTACTCGACGACGGACTACGAGCGGCTCCTCGCCGACCCGGCCGTGGATGCCGTACTGATCTGTACCCGGCACAACCTGCATGCCGGGATGGCGCTGCAGGCTTTGCGGGCCGGCAAACACGTGCTGGTCGAGAAGCCGCTGGCCTTGACGCGCGACGAACTGGCCGCGATTCAAGCATTGTTCGCGGAGGCGCAGGGCCAGACGGCACCCATCCTCCTGGCTGGGTTCAACCGCCGGTTCTCTCCGTACGCCCGACGTCTCCGCGAACTCACTCGGGGTCGCTCGAACCCGATGATCCTGAACTACCGCATGAACGCCGGATACATCCCCCCCGACCACTGGGTCCACTCGGCGGAGGGCGGTGGCCGGAACCTGGGCGAGGCCTGCCACGTCTACGACCTGTTCACGTACCTGACGGACGCCCGCGTGGCGCAGGTTCACGCCGCAGGCATCGGCCCCGGCACCGGGCACTACCGCCGCAACGATAACTTCATCGCCACGCTGACGTTCGATGACGGCTCGGTCGCGACCCTGACCTACACGGCCCTGGGGACGCAGAAGTACGCCAAGGAACTGCTGGAAATCTACGTCGACGGCCAGGTCCTCGCCCTCGACGACTACCGTTCGTTGACGGTTGCCGGCTCCAAGGCGCGCGGCATCAAGACGCGGACCCCCGAGAAAGGGCACACGGAAGAACTGGAGGCGTTTGCGGCCGCAGTCACGAACGGCGGCGCGTGGCCGATCCCCTTGTGGCAGCAAGCCCAGGCGACGGAGATCGCGTTGAAGGTGGAAGCATGCCTGGGGTAGCTTGTCATCGGAGCGCCAGAGCATGCGCCACTGCCACCGATTGGGCACCGGTTGGCCCCAAAGCCCGCCAGAAAGTGGAGAGGTTGATGACTTCTGCCCCCCCCAAACTGGCAGGAACAACCACGGGTTCTTTCCGCGTCAAGAACGAGGTGGGGTTTCACGACAGCTACGCCAGGCAGCTCTCGGATGGTTACGGAACCGAGCGCGACTTGCAGGAACGACTCTGTGTCTGGCAGGGGTTGATTGACAAGTACCTGCCAAGTCCAGGCGCCGGTCTGTGTCTTGACGTGGGCTGCGGTCCCGGCGTGATGAGTCGATACGTCGCAGACAAAGGCGTGCGGACGATCGGAATAGACCCCTCACCGGTAATGCTCGAGATAGCCAGGCAGAGAGCGGGCGCACGAAATGGGGACGACCTTTCGTTTGTCTCTGGGGCCCTGCCTGCCATCCGGCTTGACCAGACAAGGCGCGCCGATCTGGTTCTGTGTTCCAGCGTTCTGGAGTACGTTGAGGACTTGGATGCCGCGGTTCTGAACCTCCGTGACCTGCTGGCCGATTCGGGGGTGTTGATCGTCGGCTTCCCGAACCGGCAAAGCGTGTACCGTGCATTGGAGCATGCCACGTGGCGCGTATGCGGCGTGCCGTCGTACTGTGCCCATGTCCGCCATTCCCTCAGGCCGGACGATGCGGCTGCCTTCTTGGCCAGACATGGTTTCGCGGTTCTGGAGTGTGTGTTCTACGGCAGCGGCCCCCGGCCGGTTGGCTGCCTGACGAAGTGCCTGGCGGACCGGTGGAGCAAGAACCTGTATGCTTTGGCGCTGCGCCAGGTCCCCAAGAAAGACGACAGCACGGGGGCCTCCGAGGTGGCCGGCGCATGCGAGGATGGAGCCGGCGTGGCGCAGACGATCCCGAGACCTGCCAGAAGTCTGGGGCGAGGCCTTCCACTCCATTGATGGAGCCAGGAAAACGACGCAGCTCGGTGACGGCTCCCCGTCCGTAACAACCACTGGTTTCGGCCCCCGGTTCGCCTTCCCTGGCAGTTCGGCTCGGAATCGCCCCGGATGCCCAGTTAGCCGCCTCAGACAGACCCGCCGCGGCGGATGGCTCGGCCGGAAAGCCTTGCACCTGTGTCTTCCACCGACGCATTACCCTGGGGCGGACATGCCGCGGCGTTGGATGAACGCACCGGCACTCCTGACCACGAAGGCCAGCGTGGGGACACGCTTGGCCTACCGGGCTCCACAGAGGGCGATGGCGCCACATCTCCGCGGCAGGACGGACGAGTTTGAAACAGCCGCTGTCCTCCCCCATGCCCCACTTGACAACCGCCCAAATCCGGCGTAATGTTCAATACGTATTGAACGTTACGGGCGCATAACGCACCGGGCGGAGCGCGCCTGAACCCGCCTACGGCACCGCGCCGATCCCAACATGGACAGCCCTGCAACCGTCGATATCTCCCCCGAGCTCCTCGCCGAATTCGACGCGGCGCGCCGCCGGCCGCTGGCGCTGCGCCTGCGCTATGCCTTCATCCGCACCTACAAGCCCGTGCTGGATGATGCGCCCTACCGCGCGTTCGAGACCATGGAAGAATACCGCCAGTGGTGCGAGAAGAACCTTCCGGAGTGGCTGGGCTATGGCCGCGTTTGAATACAGGCAAGCCGAAGAAGTGCGGGTCTGTCGTATTGCGGGGTGTGACACCCAGCGCGCCCCAAGCCAGCCCGCGAGGACGCGGGCGCTCCAGGGAACCGGCGCCATGGAACCGATCGCCTGGTCTTAGGTTGCGGGTCCTTCGGCGTGATCCCAGCCCCTATCCCCCTGAACCCCGAACCCTCAGACTTCACCCACATACTCACACACCCACATACTCACATACTCACGCACCCCCACACCACGTCATCCCCCCCATGCCGCCCAGAACCGGACACTCCGCCATGAAGAAGCCCGTTCCCCTGACCCCGGTCGCGCGCCGCTTCATTGAGGACGTCGGCAACACTACGCAGTCCTTCGGCATGGGCCGGGTCGTGGGTCAGCTCTACGCCTACCTGTACCTCAGCTCCGAGCCGCGCAGTCTCGCCGACATGCAGGACGCGCTCGGGATCAGCAAGGGCAGTGCCAGCATGGGTGTGCGCCAGCTCGAGCAGTGGACCGCCGCGCGCAAGATCTGGGTCAAGGGCGACCGCAAGGACTACTACGAAGCCACCGACAATTTTGGCCGCATCATCAAGAACGCCATCCGCGACGTCGTCGGCAACCGCCTGGCGGCGTACACGTCGTTCTTCGACGATCTGGAGGGCGAGCTGCAGAAAAGCCCGCCCGACGGAAACGACGACCGCCAGTTCGTGCGCCAGCGTATCGAGGCGGTTCACCAGTACTACGAGCAAGCCCGCAACATGTGGGACACCCCCATGTTCCAGAAACTGCTGCAGTAGAAACGTTCCCCCTCGACGGAAAGCGGGAACCACGGGAGCCATGACCATTGAAACGCGTGGGACGTTGGAAACGCGGTTGCGGCGGATCTTGCATGTTATGCTCTCCGGCATTATGTTTGGCAGCATAATTCGTCTGGGTGGCGATGGAATTCGTTGACCGAACCGCAGAGATGGCGTGCCTGGATGCCCTTGTCGCAAGCCGCCAGGGCGGGCTTGGGGTAGTCTGGGGGCGTCGCCGTGTCGGCAAGACTCGGCTTCTGGTAGAGTGGTGCCGCAAGCACCGAGGTCTGTACACCGTCGCCGATCAGTCGGCGGCGGTCATTCAGCGGCACTATCTCGCAGAATCCGTCGCAAGCGTTCTGCCCGGCTTTCACGAAGTGCA
This sequence comes from Lentisphaerae bacterium RIFOXYA12_64_32, assembly GCA_001803235.1. GTDB lineage: Bacteria > Verrucomicrobiota > Lentisphaeria > Oligosphaerales > YB12-FULL-65-16 > YB12-FULL-65-16. Next base: position 29,562 of record MHBL01000194.1, on the reverse strand, counting down.
GTACCCGGACTGGGGCAGCCTCCTGTCGCGCCTGGCCCGGGAAGCGGTTACTCGTGACTGGCACGGCCCGGTTGTTCTGGATGAATTTCCATATTTGGCCGTCACCAGCCCCGAGTTGCCCAGTGTGCTGCAGCGCTGGCTCGACCATGAGGCCATCCCCGCCGGCGTGGCGGTCGTTCTGGCCGGTTCGAGCCAGCGCATGATGCAGGGGCTGGTTCTGGACGGTGCCGCGCCTCTGTACGGTCGGGCTCGGGTGACCATGGCCTTACAGCCGGTCGGTGCGGGCTACATTCAGGAGGCGCTGGACCTTTCCGATGCCCGTCAGGCGGTCGAGGCCTACACCGCGTGGGGCGGCACGCCGTGGTTCTGGGAACTGGCGGCGCCGCATGGCCCCGCAGTGGAGACGGCCATCGAACGCTGTGTTCTGGACCCGATGTCCCCGCTGCACTCGGAACCCGACCGGTTCCTGGCAGAGGAGATGCCACCGGCCCTGTCGTTACGGCCAATCTTGGACGCCATCGGCATGGGTGCACACCGTGGCAGCGAGATCGCGGCACGCATGGGTTGCGCCTCGACGTCTCTGTCGCGTGCACTCGTACGCTTGCAGGCGTTGGGCCTCGTCGACCGGGAACTGCCGTTCGGCGACTCGGAAATGTCGGGGAAACGTGCCCTCTACCGTATCGCAGACCCTTTCTTCCGCCTCTGGTTCCGCGTCGTGGCGTCGCACCGCGCCTGGCTGGTCGCCGCGCCCCCCCAAGGCCGCGTGGAACTCTGGCGTCAGGCCAGGCCGGCTCTCACCGCCGAAACGTGGGAAGAACTCTGTCGAGCGTGCATCGCCAAACTCACGCCGGACTTACACCCGTTGGCCAAGCTCGGACCGTGGACGCCAGCGCGCCGGTTCTGGCACGGCAGCGGCCCGGAATGGGATGTGGTTTCTCGGTCCCTGGACGGCCAGCGCCTGCTCCTTGGCGAGGTGAAATGGCTGGCCCAACCCGCGTCAGCCGACACGATCTCTGCGGTTGCCGCCGAACTCACGCGCAAAGGCAGGCCGGCTACCGCGGCGGCGCGACAGGCGCAGCTCGTCAACGCCGTCTTCGTCCCGGACGTCGAGCCGAACGCGGTAATCCCACCCAACCTGCACGTGCTCGACGCCAAGTCCGTACTGGCCGCGCTGCGGTAAGCCATCACAGCCAGACAAGTTGACGGATACGGCCCCGAGACCACCACTTGGCCCAGGGCGGTTTCAAAGTCGGCGGTTGTGCGCCGCGGCGGGCAGTGGCGCGGGACCTCTGGGACCGCAGCAGGATGCTCGGGGCCGTCCCGGCCCGAGGCCCTCGGCCGGGGACCGACCGTGAACCACTGAACGGTGAACCTTTGAACCATGCCCGGGAAACGATATCATGAAGGAACTCGCACGGTTACTCGAAGAGATGACCAGGCTGGGCGTGATCCAGAATTATGCGATTTTTGGTGCCGTGGCGCAAATGCGGTATACTGAGGCCGTTGTGACAATGGACGCGGACGTGTTGGTCGAGGTTAAGGATGGGGACAACCTTGCCATATTGGCTCCGATCTATGAGTTCTGCAAGAAGAAAGGGTACTATCCTGAAGGCGAAGCGATTCGGGTCGGCGCTTGGCCCGTTCAGTTCATTCCCACGTTTGACGACTTGACGGCAGATGCGATCCATGCGGCGGACCAGGCGGACTTGCACGGGGTTGGGATCCGTGTCGTGACAGCCGACTATCTGGCGATCATCGCGTTGAAAGCGGGACGCCCGAAAGATATGGCGAGAATTCTCGCGCTGTTGGACTCGGAATCCGTATCCGTCGAGGATCTTGAGAAGCTCGCCCGTAAGTACAACCTTTCGGAACCGTGGATTCGGTTCAAGGGAAGGTTCATTGATGAACGCTGATCTGAAGCGAATGATCGAGCGACAGGCCCGGTGGCAGAGGGGCCGCAGCACCGAGACGTGGAGCGACAAGCTGGAGAAATCCGCGGCCGCCCGTGAGTCCATGGCCGCGATCATAGCTGCTCGTCCCACTCCCGCAGGCCGGCGAGCGGTCTCCGTGACTCCCAGGGTGCCGACACCATGAAACGCGTCGTACGAATCGGCCGCATCGAAGACCAGGACCAGTTCCGGCGCGAAGACTGCCTGCGTATGACACCCGAAGAACGCGTAATGCTGGTCTTTGCCATGCAGCGGCGCCATCTCGGGACGGGACGGGCACGGCTTCGGCGCGTGGCTTCCGTACGGCGACTGGACGGCGCGCGGGAACTCGGATGACCAAGCTCTCCAAGGACATGCGGGATCTACTGCTGCTGCTCAACAGCCATCAGGTGGATTACCTCATTGCGGGGGGGCACGCCGTGGCGTTCCACGGGTATCCCCGCTTGACGATGGACCTGGCCGACATCGAAGGCCTGTCAAAGCGTAGTTGACGGATACGTCCCCGAGACCACCACCTGGCCAGGTAAACCTTGCAGCGTTCAGCAGTAACTGGTACATTGGGAAATGCCCATCGGAGGATTCTGGACATTGGGTCCGTTGGGATGGAGAACCCGCATCGTTCCTCGCACCAGGGAGTCCCGCTATGAAGAAACTTGACCGGATTACCGTCGACCCCCGATTGTGCCTGGGCCAGCCAACCATTCGCGGCATGCGGATCACCGTGAGCGTGGTCCTCAAACTGCTCGCGGAAGGAAAACACGATGCGGACATCATAGAGTGCTATCCGGAGCTCGAACCGGAAGACATACATCAAGCCATACGGTATGCCGCGTGGACAACCTCCGACCGTTTCGACTTCAGTACCTTGGTGAGCGCTTGACGGGGACTCCGGGTGCGATTCCTCGCGGACATGAACATCTCGCCTTTGACAGTCTCGGCCCTTCATCGGGACGGGTATGACGTCCAACGTGTTTCCGAACTCCTGCCGCCAAATGCGTCCGACGCTGCAATCCTGACCTACGCGCGCAGACACAAATGGTCGATCATCACACAAGATCTGGACTTCAGTGCGCTGCTTGCCGTCCGGGGACACGCAAAGCCGAGCGTCATCTCTGTAAGGACATCTTCCGCCGACCCGGGCCTGATCACGTCCAGGTTGCGGTTGGTGCTTGAACGCTACCGTCACGAACTCGCGCGTGGCTGTATCATCTCTGTCGACGAGACCGGTTGTCGCATCCGGATGCTGCCCATCGATTAGGCCTGCCACGGAAAAAGCGATTCCGTCGTATGACCACTTACATGCCCGAGCAAGCCGCCGCCATCCTGACTCCACGGCCGGTCTTCCGCAAGCCGGACCGTCGGAGAACGGCGACCGCGCAGGAAACAGGTTGGAGTGGAAGAACCGTATGAACATCACACAGCAACATGACCTCCCATTGGGGCATCTGCAAGCATGCCAGGTTTGCGGTTGCTCAGATCTACAGTTGGTGATCGACCTCGGGCACCATGCTCCCTGCGATTCTCTGCTCCGCGAGAACCAACTGCATGAAATCGAGAGGACGTATCCGTTGCGTTGCATGCGGTGCCCTGAATGCGGCTTGGTTCAGATCGACTACGTTGTGGCGCCTGAAGAGTTGTTCTATCAGGACTATCCATATCGCAGCGGCATCACGTCGACGCTGGCGAGAAATCTGCAAAGTATCGCCCAGGTGATGATCGAAAGCGAGCATGTAAAACTGCCAAAGGGCTCCTTTGTCGTCGATCTTGGCTCCAACGACGGGACTCTTCTGCAAGGCTTCAAGTCGGCCGGCATGCGCGTGCTGGGAGTGGAGCCCACCAAGATCGCCGCCATTGCCAACGCCAACGGCATTCCCTCCCTCAAGACATTCTTTGGAACGACGGTGGGGCGGCAGATCAGGGAACAGTACGGACAGGCGCAAGTGGTGACTGCGGCCAACATGTTTGCCCATGTTGCCAAGTTGAGCGATCTCATCCGAGGGGTCGCCGAACTGCTCTGCGACGGCGGCATATTTCTTACAGAGAGTCACTACTTACTGGACTTGCTGAAGACCGTGCAGTACGATTCGATCTACCACGAACACCTCAAGTACTATTCCCTGAAGCCATTCGTCCGCATGTTGGACGCCTACGGCTTCTCGGTTATTGATGCCGAGCGCATCCCCAACTACGGCGGCTCAATACGCGTTTTTGCCAAGAAGGCGAAGGGGCTCTTGCCTTCGCTTCGCATGAAGGAACTGCTGGCCGAGGAAGAATACGAGGACCTCTACGGCCCGCGCCCTTTCGAGGAGTTCCGAAACAGGGTTGCAAAATCGAAGACAGATCTACAGAATCTGCTGGTGGATTTGCGCCGCAACGGCAAGACTGTCGTGGGCGTGGGGTGTCCCGGCCGTTGTGCCACACTCCTGAACTACTGCCGAGTCGACCGCGACCTGATGCCGTACATCGCGGAACAACCGTCTTGTCTCAAAGTGGGCATGTTTCTTCCCGGCGCCCATATCCCGGTGGTCGACGAGAAGATCATGTTTGAGAGTAACCCGGACTATGCGGTTATTCTGTCCTGGCACTACTGGGAACCGATCGTCCGTAACCTCCGAGCCAAAGGCATCACATCCAAGTTCATTGTGCCGCTGCCGGAAGTCCACGTCCTGGAGGACTAGATGGCCGACTTGCGACTGTGTGTTGTGGGGTTGGGCTACGGGGCTCAGGTTCATGTCCCGGCTTTCAGATCATTGCCAGGCGTCGCGATTGCCGCCGTCGTTTCTGCGCACCCAGCCAAAGCTAGAGAATTCGCGCAAGCCCAGGGGATCCCACGCGTGTTCGAGCACTGGCAGGAAGCCGTGGCGGACAGCAGTATAGACGTCGTCAGCGTAGCGGTCCCACCGTATCTGCAGCGGGATGTTGTCTGCGCTGCCACTGCCGCCAGAAAGCATGTGTTGTGCGAGAAACCGTTTGGCAAGAATTTGGCCGACGCAAGGGCCATGTGGGAGAGCGCCACTAAGGCCGAAGTAGTTGGTGCGGTCAATTTCCAACTGCGCATGGAACCCGGGATCTCCGCCATGCAACGTGAGGTCGCAGATGGAACTATTGGCCGTATTCGCCGGATTGCGGTAAGTTGGTTGACCGGAGGTGGTTCCCGACCCGGAGTTGGGTGGAGTTGGAGGCACGACGCTGTTTGCGGGGGTGGAGTACTTGGCGCGTTCGGCTCGCACGTGATCGACTACATGGAATGGATCGGTGCGGCAAGATTCCTGTCCGTACAGGCTCGGGTTGATACCCTAGCAGCTTATCGCCCCGACGCTTCCGGACCCCCGCAGGCGGTTGCAGCGGAGGATTCCTGCGATTTTCTTGGCTGTTTGGAGAACGAAGTTATCTGCAGTTTTGCCATCTCTAACTGCTACAGGTTTGGCGACGGGCATCGCATCGAAATCTTCGGAGACTGCGGACGCCTGCTTTTCGAGCACAGGTTTCCCTTCGCTGAAGACTGCGTAACAACACAGATCCAGGACGCCACCGGAAGACGTCCGCTGCCCTTGACACGACTTGCAGGATTCGCGGGAATGGACACTCGCATCCCTCCTTTCCGAGAGATTGCCCGCCGCTTTCTGAACGCCGCGAGAGGTGAGACTGTTCCCGACTTACCGGGCTTTGACCGAGGGCTGAGCGTGCAGGCGGTTTTGGAGGCGACTCGAACTGCAATCCAGCAGTCCTTGGCGGCTCCCGTTCCACGGATGAAGCCATAACGCAACAACGATGAAGATTTTCTTGGTCCTGTCGAACGCACCCGACCCCCATGGTGAAGCGATCGAGGTCGTGGCTGACGCGATCATACGTCAGGCAGCGAAACTCGGCCACTGCCTGGACGTGCAAGTGCTTCTGCGGGATCCCCGTGAGAGTCCGGCGGGCCTGAGAACGGAGAGACTCGTCCAGGAGTTCAACTTGGACCACGTGAACTTCTGCCCACTGCTATTCATCCAAGACGTGGCAACGAGACCGACTCGTGGCGCGATCGGGAAACTGGTGAACATGCTTGGAAGTCTGGAAATGCGGCGGCTCTTTCCGGCGGTTGCGCTGGGACCTGAAGTTGAGCGGCGGGTCCGTGCCGCCAGAGCGGATTGCCTCCTGAGTGTGTGGAGTTGGGAGGCGCTTGCGGCAACCTTCCATATTCGCGGATTGTTGAAATTTGCCTACTATGGCAATCCAGACCACTTGCCTACGGCCGCAAGGTTGAAGCACCCCGGCATTGCAGGGATCCCTTGCAGAACGTTGACAGACAAGCTGAAATTCCATTCCGCCCGCCTGCAGAACTGGCGGCGGAAGCGCTTGCACCTCTGGATGATGAATCAGACAGAAGTGACGGCCAACAATTCGGTGTTGGATGTCGATTACTACAGACGTCACGGCCATCCACGATCGATATACATTCAGAATATGTGGCCGTCGCTTTCAACGCCGCTCGCAGGGCGCGAGCCCGACGCGGATGTGATCCGGATCATAGGTAGCGTCGGCAACCTGGGTGCGACCGGCAACTCATTCGGCTTGCACTACATCGGCAAGGAACTCATGCCACGTCTGCGCCAACGCGCAGACGGTCGCCGTGTGGAGATGCACATCATCGGGCGAGGGACTCCCCGCCCTGGCGTAGCACCGCATCTTGACCAAGAGGGCATCGTCCTGCGCGGCTGGGTGGAGGACATCAACCAGGAATTGCGCAATTGCCATGCCTTCCTGGTCATGACCAATGCCAACCCCGATTTCCTGGTTGGAAACACTCGCATCCTACTGGCCTGGGCGTTGCGAACCTGCGTGATCATGCACGCCAACAGCGGCCTGGCAATGCCAGAGATCGAACACAACCAGAACGCCTTGCTGGGCAACACCCCAGAAGAACTCGTGGATCAGATACTGCGGGTCGCCAGTGACCCGGCACTACGGCGCCGGATTGGAGACGGCGGGTACCAAACCTACGAGAAGTATTACCGCGAGGACGTGGTGGTGCCCCGAATGATGTCAATACTCGAAGCTGCCGTCAAGGGCTTCAGGGCTAACGGCTCGCCTCCTGGTGGTTTGCTCTCTGATTGACAAGTCGGTTACGAGAGAGGTATCTCATGCTCCGTTGTCTCGAAAGAAGACTTGCCAAATGGATCTCCCCTCGGGCTATGCTGGAAGAACTGGGACCAAAGCTCAATCGAACGCCCGATTTGGAGACGATGCCGTTTGACCTCCCAGTCCATGGAGATCTGCAGTTCGAAGACCTCGCCGGGCTGTTCGCCAGCACTCCGCTTGACCACGCCGTCGTCTTCATGACCATCCGGCAGACGGCCTACCTGTTCGGTCTCGTGCGGCGGATGGACGCGCGTAACGTCCTAGAAATAGGCAGATACAAAGGCGGCTCAACCTTTGCGATTGCAGCGGCGATGCGCGGACAAGGTCAGTTTTGGTCCGTCGATCTCGGCGAGAAGGAGGCGCGCCTGAAGAAGGACAGCGCCCCGGCCTACGACAACCAGATCCGCGACATCTGCAAGCGTTTTGGCCTGAGAGTCAATATGCTGGTGGGGGATGCACGCACGATTCAGATCGAAACTGGTGAACTGGACTTAGTGTTTATCGATGGTGATCACTCGTACGACGGGGTTAAGAACGACTTCCAGCGTTTCGGGCGGCGTGTTCGCTTGGGGGGGGCAGTCCTGTTCGACGACGCCGTCCCAGGCGGGTTGTTCGAGGCCCATACTGATACCGTCGGTCGTCTGGTTCGGGAAATCGAGGCGGAAGGCGAGTTCAGGCTCGTGAAGTCGGTGAATCGCTTGGCTCATATGGAACGAGCCATGCCGCGCAGGAAGTAGTATGCGAAGCACCACCCGTGGCCATGGGCTCGATGAGTAACTTCCTGTTCTATGTCTCTCCGTCGATCCTTCGCATGGCGGTGAGCGTATTCTTTCTCATCCCGTTCACCACCTACTATCTGGACCCAGAGAACTTCGGCGTAGCAGCCATCCTGAACGCGATTGCGGCACTGCTGGTACCCCTGTCCTCGCTAGCCGACAGTTGGGTTCTTTCCGCGCATTTCTTCAAGATCGACGCCGCAGAACGAAAAGTCCTGGCGTTCAACCTGTTCCTTTTCGGATTCCTTTATCGGCTGGCTTGGTGCGGCGCCTTCTTTGCACTGCAGTCAATGCTGCCCTCCGTCGTGCGCGACTACCAGCCGGAGTATGGCGGCTACTTTGCCCTGGTTCTTTGTACATTGGCCCTCAGTACCGTCTGGTCGCCAGCCAGTTCCATTCTGGTCATGGAGAAACGCGGCGCGACATATGCCGCCGTTGAGACACTTACCTTCCTGGCATACGTGGCGGCAACTGTGGGCGGGATCAAGTGCCTGGGGATGACGACGGCAGCCTTGTTCTTGGGCCCCTTGGCTCAGGCCGTTGTCGCCATGCTGGCCACGCTCTGGGTCTTTCGACGTGATTTGACGTTGAGGATCAGCAGATTTTGGGTGAAGGAGGTCTTCCACCTGGGAGTGCCTTTGATCGTGCCATCCTGCCTGGAGGTCCTCACGGCGTCGGCAGACCGGTATTTTGTCCAACGCTGGGTCTCCCTCGGCGGACTGGGAGCTTACGAGCACGCCCGTGGTTATCAACAAGTCTTCATGTTCGGCACCAACGCCTTCATCAAGGCACTGGTGCCCGAAGCCAACAGGATCTTCTCAGAGCACTCCGACTGCAGGTCATTGAGTCGGATGTTGACGCTGTGGCATGGCTTGCTGGGAATTGGCGGCATGGCCGTGATCTTCTACTCAGCGGAGATGATTGGCCTCTTGACGCACGGCAAGTTCATCGAAGCGGCTCCCCTTGTGGGCGTCTTTTATCTGTTGGTGATTGCGTACACTTTCGGCCTGCCTTACACACAATTCCTAGGCGTGCACAAGAAGACCGCGTTTGTGGCGATTTCAAGCTCGATCATCTACACCGCCTCAATCGCCGTGATTGCGGTGCTGACATACTTCATGGGACTGGCAGGCGCCGCATGGGGCGTGGTTTTGTGCCGACTTTTCATTCATGTTGCCAGGAGAATCTATGCCTGCCGCCTGGGTTGCCCGCCTATCGCAGAACGCGAGTGTCTGCTGGTTGTCATCGTCACCATGGCAGCATATCTCCTTCAAGAACTCAGCCATCCCAGTTTGTTCATACGCACGGTGATACTGGCGTTGCTGACGGCGGGCTTGACTGCGCACTTCGATCTCCTGGCGGAGCTTAGGCAAAGCGGTTGGCAATGGCGGGCGCTTTTCGGGACCGCTGCAACCAGAGAGGGCTGAAATTCTCATGCTGGTTGGGATCTTCGGCACAGGGAGAAACGGCAGTACGCTGCTGGTGCGGCTCCTTGACGGTATTCCCACGGCCTTCGTGCAACCGCTGGAAAGCAACTATCTGTCCGCCATGAATGATCTTGCCCGCTTCGGACAGGTGCGGCGCATCACCATTCAGAACGCAACGGTGGAGCCCTTGCAGCGCTTGGTCGACTCGCTACCCACCGCGCGACTGCTGGACTTCTACCGGCACCAGATCGACACGATCCGGGGGGCCGAAGTTGAGAACGTGGTGGAACCCGTTACGTTAGGGCAAGATCCTCTTGCCGATTTGGCACGACAACCTTCCTACACTGCGCAGGCATTTGTGCCAGCTTACCTGAGAGCCTTGGCCAATTGGCTTCTCCCTGAGACACAGATGAACGTCTTGCTGTTCAAGACGATTGAGACACCCTACATTGCCGACTATGAACGCCTCTTTCCCGAAATGAGGTTCATCCACTTGATTCGGAACCCGCTGGACGTGTGGTCCTCGCAGAAGCGCTCCCTGATGTGCAACAAGACACAACCCTCTTGGTATCTCGGCGGGGACAATCTCCGCACGATGATCGAGTGCCGGTGGCTCCCGCACGCACGGGCCATACTTGAGCGCAAGAATTCGCCGCGCCACTATCTGCTGCGTTATGAGGATCTGGTGAAGGACGCTGCCAGAGTTGTCGGTGACATCTGCGCATGGCTGGGTGTGCCCTTGCCGCGGGACCCGACGTCGCTGACCACGCTGGGGGGGCGTCACTATAGGACAATGCCGAAGAACCCCAGCAAGAGGGATGCCGTGACGCCGCGGGAGGTCGTGGCAGATCTGGCTGCCAAACTGCACGCAGAAGACGTTGTCACCCCGCGAGAACAGGATCTTATCCTATACCGCGCCTACGACGCAGGGCGGCAGTTGGGGTACTTCCAAGGACTCCGGAAATCGACCAAGGGACACATCGTTCGACGGTGGTGTACGGTGGATGAGTGGGAGTTCAAACACGCCAGCGGGGTTCGCGCTCGCCTAAGGGGCTGCTGGGCCATGTTGGCACGGCGGTGCTACGTCGGGAATGCCATTCTGGAACTCTGACTGGCCGTCGAGGAGAACTCGGCATGCTAAGGACGTTGGGCGTCATTCCCGCTCGGGGCGGGTCGACGTCGGTACCGCGGAAGAACATCCGCGAGTTGTGCGGCAAGCCGTTGCTAGCCTATGCCATCGCGTCGTCCTGCGCGGCACGCCGGCTCGACCGCTTTGTGGTCTCGACCGACGCCCCGGAGATTGCCGAGGTGGCGGTGCGGTGCGGTGCGGAGGTGATCGACCGGCCGCCGGCATTGGCGGTCGACACGGCCCCCACCGCGTGGGCGCTCATTCATGCCCTGGACGAACTATTGCGCCGGGACGGATTCCGTCCTGACATCGTGCTCACGCTGGAACCCACGTCGCCGTTCCGCACCGCGGCCACCATTGACCGGTGCGTCGAGTTGATGGATTCCACGGATGCCGATTCGGTCATCGGCGTGGAGGAAACGCGGGCCTGCTTCGGGAAGATGGCGAACGGGCGGTTCGCGTTCCTGACCCCCAACCCGCCCCGACGCCGACAGGACCGCGAGCCGCTGTACCGGGAAAGCAGCACGATCTACGCCACACGCACGGAGGTGCTGCGAGCGCGCAGTTCCACTTTTGGAGACCGACTGTACGGGCTCGTGATCCCCCCAGAGGAGGTGTGGGACATCAACGACCCGGTGGATTTCGAGATCGCGGAGGTTCTCATGCAGCGATTCAGGAAGGAGGATGCGCCCTATGAGTGAGGTGGTTACCATTGGCGGCAGGCGGATCAGCTCGGGGGCCCCGCCCTACATCATTGCCGAAGCCTGCATCAACCATGAGGGCGATATTCGTATCGCCGAGAACATGGTCTTCATGGCACGTGGCATGGGTGCGGACGCCATCAAGTTCCAGATCCACGTTCTGGAGGACGAAATGCTGCGGCAGGCCCCGCAGTCAGACAACTTCGCCGAACCGCTGTGGGACACGCTCGATCGCACCAACCTCAGCCTCGACAACCATGTCCGGCTGAAGACCCTCTGCGAACGGATCGGCATTGACTACCTGTGTACCCCGTTCAGCCGCAAGGGCGCAGACCTTCTCGAGTCGATCAACGTGGCGTGCTTCAAGACCGGGTCCGGCGAACTGACCAACCTGCCGCTGATCGAGCACATAGCACGCAAGGGCAAACCGATGATCGTGTCGACCGGGATGTGCACGATGGACGAGGTTGCCGACACGGTACGCGTCGTCAGGGCCGCGGGTGCGCCGCTGATTCTCACCCATTGCGTGTCGGCCTATCCCGCCCCCTATGCGCGGGTGAACCTGGGCATGATCCCACGATACCGGGAGGCGTTCGGGGTGCCGGTGGGACTCTCCGACCACTCGCGGGGCATCTACACCTCGCTCGGCGCGGTTGCCTTGGGTGCCTGCGTGATCGAAAAGCATATCACTCTTGACCGGTTGCAGAAGGGCCCGGATCACGCCTCGTCCATTGAGCCCTACGAACTCGGCGAACTGGTCAAGGGCGCGGCTGCCATCTTCCAGGCCATGGGATCAGAACGGATGATCTTCCCGGAGGAGCGGCAGATCGTCGCCTGGGCCCGGGAAAGCGTGGTCTCGGTGGTCGACATCCCCCGCGGGGCCACCGTTCGGAGCGACATGGTCTGGGTGAAACGTCCCAGCCCCCGCGACGGCGCGGTGCCCGCCAAAGACCTGGGCAATGTCATCGGCAGAAAAACCCTGGTGCCCATCCCCAAGGACACCCAGATTAGGTGGGAGGACCTGGCCCCGTGAAGCGTCGCAGAATCTGCGTTATGGCATCATCCCGCGCCACCTACGGCTACAAGCGGCGCATCATGCGCCTGATCCACGAGTCGGAGGCCATGCAGTTGCAGGTGGTTGTGACCGGAATGCACCTCCTCCCTGCCTATGGGTCCACGATTCGCGAGATCGAAGAGGACGGACTTCCCATATCGGCCAAGGTGGACATGATGATCGGCGGCGACTCGCCGGCCGTATGGGCGAAATCCCTCGGGGTCGAGATGCAGGGCCTGGCACAAGTGCTCGAGGTGCTGAAACCGGACATTCTCGTGGTCACGGGAGACCGCGGCGAGATGTTCGCGGCCGCAGCCACGGCCGCCTACATGAATATCCCGGTGGCGCACATTCAAGCCGGTGATCTCTCGGGGCACATTGATGGCTCGGCCAGGCATGCCATCACGAAGTTGAGCCATATCCATTTTGCCTCCTGCGACGATTCGGCGCGACGGGTGGAACGGCTCGGCGAGGAACCGTGGCGGATCTTCAACGTGGGGGCGCCCCAGTTGGACGACTTGCTGGAGGAGGAGCGATATTCGCGGGACGAACTCATGCGCATTTTCGGTGTCGATTTCGACACCCCCCCCGTCGTCGTCATCCAGCATCCCATTCTGGCGGAAGCAGAGGACGCCTGCCCCCAGATGACGGAGACGATGGAAGCCATTCGGGCCCTGGCCCTACCGACCATCGTCATCTATCCGAATGCGGATGCCGGGAACCAGAAGATCATCTCCATCATCGATGCGTATGCGTACCTCCCCTTCATCTCAACCCATCGGAACCTCCAACGCAAGCTCTTCGCCAGCCTGCTGGCCAACGCCTCAGTCCTGGTCGGCAATTCGAGTTGCGGCATCCTCGAGGCGCCATCCTTCAAACTGGCGGCGGTGAACATCGGCAACCGCCAGCGTGGCCGCATGCAGGCCTGCAATGTTCTGGACGTGGGTCACGACCAGAAGGCCATTGTCGAGGCCATCCGCACCGCACGCGACGACGACGCGTTCAGTGCCCGGCTGGCGAAGTGTGTGAACCCGTACGGCGACGGCCAGAGCTCCCAGAGAATCGTCGGAGTTCTCGGAACGGTGGAACTCGGCAAGAAGCTTCTCGACAAGACGATGACTTACTGAAGCGAAAACGGCATGGCCGGACGAGCGGGTGACTCCCGCACCCGTGGGCCACGATGGGAGTGGACAGACACTATGGCAAGAAGAATCCTGGTTACGGGCGGCGCCGGCATGATCGGACTTGAGGTCTGTCGGCAGCTCATGGCTCGTGGGCACCTGGTCCACCTGTTCGATCTGGGCGAGCAGGTGCTGCGGGTCCAGTCGGCGATTCCCGCGGACGCCAAAGTCTTCTTCGGCTCGATTGCCGACCCCGCAAGCCTGCGGGCCGCTATGCGGGACTGCGATGCGATCATCCACCTGGCCGCCCTCCTGGGCGTCCAGCGATCCGAATCGGACAAACTGCAGTGCATTGAAATCAACATCGACGGCACCAAGAACGTTCTGGAATGCGCCGTGCAGCACCGCATCCGGAAGATCGTCTTTGCGTCATCGTCGGAAGTGTACGGCGAACCGGTCGCCAACCCCGTCACAGAGGAGACTCCGACACAGGGGAAGAGCGTGTACGCGGTCACCAAGCTGGCCGGAGAGGAACTCTGCAAGGCCTACAGTCAGCGCTACGCGCTCAAGCACGTGATTCTGCGGATCTTCAACTGCTATGGCCCCTACCAGGCCGCCCAGTTCGTCATTCCCAAGTTCATCCGGAACGTCATGCACGGACGGGCCCCCGTCGTCTATGGCGACGGCCGCCAGCTCCGTTGCTACACCTACGTGAGCGACACGGCGGACGCGACGATCCGCGCCGCCCTCAGCGGCAAGGTTGACGGGCAGGTCATCAACATTGGCAGCGGGGAGAAGCCCACCAGCCTGGTGGAACTCGCGCGTCTGATCATCCGAATCGGCGGCAAGGAGGGAGCCCTCAAACCGAAGGTCATGAAGGGCTTCGACGCGTCCGACCGCTGCAGGTCCCGGGAGGTCTGGGAGCGGTACTGCAACCCCGTGAAAGCCTTGGACCTGATGGGATGGAAGGCCTCGGTCCCGTTGAACGAGGGTATACGGCGGGTCTTCGACTGCGGCGTCATCTTCGACCGCTGGGCTAACCTGTACGACGAAGACCCATAGCACAGGCAACGAGCCCCTGCACCGGTGCGGGGATTCAGTCGAACGCAACGCCGGCGGGCGGCGTCCCCGGCCCGGTGGCCGGATAGACGGGCTGCTATCATTCGGCGGCAGTATCGAAGGATGACCGTAGCATGGCTGGACCGACAGGCGTGATTCCCCGTCTTGCAGGACTGATCAAGCGCGCGCCGGGTGGCGCCAACGCCTGTCGCGCTTTGGTACGCATTCCCGGGGTCGTTGCCGGCTGTCGGTTCCTGGCAGGCCCGCGAGCCGAGATCGCACGCTGGCGGAAGTTCCGGGCCTTCCGTCGAGACTACGGCAGGCTTCTGAGTACGCCGACCGCCAGTGCGACGACCGGAAAGACCCTCTTTGTCAGTCTGTCCGGGGATCTCCTGGCCGCTACCAGCGTGGAACTGCTTATGATCAAGGCCATCCAAGCCCGAGGTGGACAGTGCCATGTGGTTACGACCATGGGGGCGCCCACCAACCGCTACTACCGCCTTGCCAGGGCCACACTGGCACACTTCGACGACTACGAGGCAAGGGCCCGACGCGACGCGAAGCCTGACGCGGCTTCCCAGGCCATGGCGGACATCCGGACTCAGCACGACCTCATCACCTTTTCCTTCCAGGGCGTGAATGTCGGAAAGTATGCTTGCTCCACCCTCATGCGCCAACTCCGCGCGGGGACCCTCGATCTGGGGAATGAAACCGTCCGTGAGCGCGTCCACGCTGAGTTGACGCACGCATTTGTCACCGTCGCCGCAGCGTCCAGGTTGATTGAGGAACTGCGGCCCGACACGCTTGTCTTCCTGGAGCGCGGGTACATGCCGTGGGGAGCCTTTTTCGACCTCGGCATTCAGAGGGGCCTCAATGTCGTCCAGTGGTGCGGTTGCCACTGCGAAGACGCATTGATGCTGAAGCGCTATACGCGAGCCAATCAGGACCAGCATCCAGCCTCTCTGTCTAGCAAGACCTGGGCAACGCTGTCCGAGACGCCCTGGGGCCAGAAGGAGCAGGAGGCAGTCCGGGAAGAACTGCACCGCAATTATGCCTCCGGGACGTGGTTCAGCGAGGTCGGGACACAATTCAACACCCGGCTTGCCGCCGCCGAAGAAGTGCGGGCACAACTCCGTTTGGATCCCGCGAAAAAGACGGCCGTCATCTTTCCCCACCTCTTCTGGGACGCCACGTTCTTCTGGGGCCGGGACATCTACAGCGACTACCGGGAATGGTTCGTGGAGGCCGTGAAGCTGGCTTGCGCCAACCCGGCGTTGAACTGGCTGGTCAAGATCCATCCCGCCAACACCGTGAAGAACCACCGCGACGGCCACTCCGGCGAATCGTCCGAACTGCAAGCCATACGGGCGTGCATCGGCGATCTGCCCGACCATGTACGCCTCCTGCCCGCCGATACGACCATCAGCACCTACTCGCTGTTCGGCCTCATGGACTACTGCCTGACCGTTCGCGGCACCGTCGGCATCGAAGCCGCAGCC
This sequence comes from Lentisphaerae bacterium RIFOXYA12_64_32, assembly GCA_001803235.1. Lineage (GTDB taxonomy): Bacteria > Verrucomicrobiota > Lentisphaeria > Oligosphaerales > YB12-FULL-65-16 > YB12-FULL-65-16. Next base: position 13,723 of record MHBL01000194.1, on the reverse strand, counting down.
TTCGGCGTCAAGACCCTGACCGCAGGAACGGGGCGCTACGACCACCATGGGTTCACCCTGGATTCAGATACACGTGACGAGTACCGGGCCCACGTCATGTCCCTCCACAACGTCCCGCCGATGACGCCGCGCGAGATCGAACTGGCGCAGAAGTTCGCCTACGGCACCTTCCTGGTCCGGCCGTTCCGGCTCACCAGCCTGCGCTTCGGGTTCAGCCGCGACAAGGTCGCCACGCCCAAACTGGAGTACACGATACGCACTCCGGAAGACATGCGAAAGGCAGAGGACCTGCGCCGCTTCGCCGATTGGGTCACCGCAAGCCGGGATGAGGACTACGCGGACCTCCCCTGCCTCGAGACCTGACACCGCCGCCGGTGTCGCCGAGGACGGTCGGACGGTTCCTCCCCTTCTGGAATTGGCAAAATGCGGCAGAAGCACTACGCGAACTATCTTGCCACCGACTACCGCCTTGAGACGGGCGAAGAAGTGACCCAAGACGGAGAAACAGCCGTCAAGTCCGGTCGCCTCGTCCCTCTGAAGAATGGCTGTCCCGTGCCGATTCGAGACTTCATACCCCGATTCGCCGCCAATGCCGAGTACGTCCGAAGTTTCTCCTTCCAGTGGGATCGTTTTGATGCCACCCAACTCGACTCGTGCACAGGACGACAAGACTCATGGGATGATCTGTTCAAGTGGACCAATTGGACGCCGGACCTCTTGGAGGGCAAGACCGTCTTGGAGGCAGGTTCCGGCCCCGGGCGCTATACCGAAGTGCTCCTGAAGGCTGGCGCTGAAGTCGTCTCGTTCGATCTGAGCGATGCGGTCGACGCAAACTACCGGCGCCATAACCACCAACGGCTTTTTCTGCTCCAGGCCGATATCCATGACCTGCCGCTACGTCGTGACTCCTTCGACTTCGTGTTCTGCTTCGGGGTACTTCAACACACGCCCAACCCGGGTGCGGCCTTTGCCTCTCTGTTGACATACCTGAAGCCGGGTGGCCGTTTCTCGATGGATGTCTACGCCAAACGCCGTCTTCCTGCACCTTGGTACTTCCCCAAGTATGCCTGGCGACCCCTGACCACCCGCATGAACAGGGACCTGTTGCTCTCCATACTCCGCTTCTACATTCCTTTGTGGTTGCCCGTTGACACGCTCTTGAAACGCATCCCCTTCTTCGGGTTCTACCTGACGGGGATCCTCCCCATCCCGTGCTTCAACCATGTCGGGAAGGGCTGGGACTACCGAAAACGAGTGGAATGGGGCCTCCTGGATACCTTCGACGCCCTCGCAACCCGATACGATTTCCCCCAGACGCTGACAGACGTGGAGGGCTGGTGCCAGTCTCCTGCCGTAGCCACCGCTGAGGTTCTTCCGGGGCGCAACGGGATTGTCATGAACGGGGTCAAAGCCTGATGGACGACAACGGGCGTCGACTCGCTGAGTCGCAGATTGCCGTGGGGGGGATTCCGACCTCCCGCCTTCGGGTTCGCCCGTGTGTCGGCGCACGCCAACATGCCCGCACCCCCGGTGGAAGGTTAGCCCGATCCGCGAGATCCTATGATGACTGAGGCACGCAAGGAGGTCATTCTCGTCTACCCGGAAATGGGCTTCTCCGGGGCCTTGGTGCGGCATCTGCCGTTGAGTTCGCTGTACGCCGCCGTCGACGCGATCAAGGCGGGGTATGAGGTGAAGCTCCTCGATGCGCGCTTGTGCCCGCGGTCGTGGAGACGAGCCTTGGCAGCGATGATCACCGACAAAACTCTGCTGGTGGGCGTCACGGTGCTGACCGGCGCGCCGATCCGGAGCGCGTTGGCCATCTCGCGGTGGGTCAAGACGCACTATCCCAACGTGGCGGTCGTCTGGGGCGGCCCGCACGCGACGTTCAATGGCCCGGAGACCCTTTCCGAACCGTCTGTCGACTACGTCGTCAGCGGTTTCGGGGCCAGGCCCCTCGAACGGCTCTGCCGGAAACTGAGCGGGGACCAGGGCGCCCCCGAGTTCGAAGACATCCCCGGACTCGTGTACCGGCTCGGCGCCCAAGTCCGAGCCGTCCCCCCCGAGCCTGAGTTTGAAGTCAGGGACTTCAGAGATATCCCCTATCATCTCGTCGAACCGGATCTGCCCAAGTACGGCCAGCTTGGGACTCCGGAGAGAATCTTCCCGATGTACAGCGTCATGGGGTGTCCGTACCGGTGCGCGTTCTGCTCCTCCCCCGCGCAGTATCGCGACATTGCGAAGAAGAACCTGTTCATCCCGCCCGAACAGGTGGCCGCCCACATCGAGCACGTGCAAACCCGCTTTGGCGCCACCTACATCTACTTCATCGACGACGATTCGTTCGTGCGGTTGGACCATGTGGAACGGATCATCGATGAGATCGAACGTCGCGGCTTGAAGGTGCGGCTCGGGTTCCGTGGCGCTCGTGTCAACGAAATCATGAAGATGAGCGACTCGTATCTGGACAAGCTGGCCGCCGCCGGGACCAACATCCTGCATATTGGTGCGGAGTCAGGTTCACAGAGAATCCTCGACCTGGTCCACAAGGACTGCACCGTGGACGACATCATCGAGTGCAACGTCAAATTGGCGCGGCACCCCGGCATCACGGCAGCCTACAACTGGGTCGTGGGCCTGCCCGGCGAGACCGTGGGGGACCTGGACCGGACTCGGAGTCTTATCTTGCGCCTGCTCGAGGACAACCCGAAAGCCATCATGTTCATACCGAACAAGTACCGCCCCCTGCCCGGGACCGAACTGTACTCCGACGCCGTCGCCCACGGGTACACGCCTCCTGTCCGCCTGGAGGATTGGGCTGAGGTGGAGGCGGAAAGCCATTTTGCGGCGCCCTGGTATACCCGAGAGCAGACCGCCATGATCCACATGATGCAGTTGACCTCGTATTTCGTGGACCGGAAGCTCTGGAAGGTGGAAACCGGAAACTCGCCGATGTTCCGCCTGCTGCGCCTCGCCGCCGCCGTCTACGGGCCCGTGGCCAGGTACAGGTTCCGCTCCGGGTGGTCCGGTTTCCCGCTGGAGTACATGCTGTTTCGAGCGGCCGGTGCGCTGCTGCGGCACTGATCGGCCATGTCAGCCCGCGGCTGGGACGCCATCCTACCCAACTCAAGCGGTGTGGCCATGGGAAAAGGCGTGATGGTCTGTCGTATTGCCCAGTGCAACACCGAGCCCGCCCCAAGTCGGCCCGCGAGGACGCGGGCGCTCCAAAGAGCCGCCTCCCTGGAGCCGGTCTCCTGGTCTTGAGTTGGGGGGCATTCGGTGGGACTCGCGCCCCGCCGCGTCGCAACGCTCAGCAACTGGAGTCCGCACGTGTCGGCAGGTCCGGTATACGACAGTTCCTTCTATGACCAGGCGTGGGAGAACTGGAACGACATGATCCGGTTCTCGCCCGCGCCGCGCGTGCGGCGCGAGAAGTTGCGGTCCTGGATCCGGCGCCTCCCAGCCCAGTCGCTTCTTGACGCCGGCTGCGGGAATGCCCAGTTCCTGAGCGAAATGGCGGCGGATCGCGGGGGGCTGCAACTGGCCGGGGCGGACATATCGCCCGCCGTCATCGCGGAGAACCGAAAACAGTTCCCGCAAATGGAGTTCTTCGAGCTCGATATCGACGGACACTCGCTCCCGAGGCGGTTCGACGTTGTCGTCTGCATGGAGGTCCTGGAACATTGTCCGGACCCGCACCGCGCGCTCACCGCCCTGGCGCGCATGACCGGGAAATGGCTTCTCCTGACCGTGCCCTGCGGGCCCGTATTCGAGATCGACCGGCGCTGCGGTCACGTCCGGCATTTCTCCTGCCACCAGATGCGGGAGGCGCTCGTGGCGGCGGGCCTGAAGGCGGAGAGAATCGAGGCCTGGGGGTTCCCCTTCTACAACCTGTACAAGCATGCAATCAACCTCTGGCCGGACCGGATCTGCAGGTCTTTTCTCTCGGCAAGAACGTATGGTTGGCGGGAGAGACTGATCGCGCGCGCCACCTACTGCGCCTTTCGCCTTTGCCTGCCATTCCGCGGGTACCAGATGTTCGTGCTGGCGTCGAAGACCCCAGGGGCGGCGAACGAGCAAGCCGGATAGTTCGTCCCGCTGGAGACGCAAGGATGGAACGTGCCATGACATCAACACCACGAGGGGTATCCTTCATCGTCCCGGCGTACAACGAGGAACGCAGCATCCACGACACGATTGCACGTATCGTGGATGCTTTGTCCAAGACCGGGATACCCCACGAGATTATCGTCGTGAATGACGGGTCGACGGACACGACCCGGGAGAAGGTCGAGGCGTTTCCGGAGGTCCGGGTGATCAACCACCCGGTCAACATCGGCTACGGCAATGCCATCAAGGCGGGGATCCGGAACGCCTCCTACGAATGGATCGGGATCGTCGATGCCGACGGATCGTACCCCATCGAGCAAATCCCGGCGCTGCTCGAACCGATGCGGAACGGCTACGATATGGTCGTCGCGGTCCGGGCGAACATCCACGAGGTCGACGGCGCGGTAAAACGGCTGTTCCGCCGGCTGTTCGTCAGGGCGATACGGCTCCTCAATGACGCCCGGATTCAGGACCCGAACAGCGGCTTCCGGGTCTTTCGGAAAGAGGTCGCCATGGGGCTGATGCCGTTCCTGTGCGGCACATTCTCGTTCACGACCAGCCTGACCGTACTCACAGCCGGCCTGTACTACTTCATCAAGTACGTGCCGGTGACGTATGCGCATCGCGTCGGCAAGAGTAAGGTGCGACACTTCCGCGACTCGCTGCGGACTCTGCAGTATGTCACGCAGGGGGTCATCTACTTCAACCCAATCAAGTTCTTCCTCCTGCTGCTTCTGGCGATGGCAGCCTCCGTCTGGCTGCCATGCGCCGCGATGGCCGTGGCCGGGCTCGGGAAACTCTCCTTGGCTTGTCTGGTGGCGGGCACTTCCGTCTTCATGCTCATGGGAATGGCTGGGATCGGTGATATCATCCGGGTCGCCTCCGACCGGCAGCGGGCCCAAGCCGCATGGGGGCTGAGGAGTGAGAGCGATCTGCCCGTCGCTATCGCCACCACGCGCGCACCGAACAACTCCGGGGCAACCCGAGAACCTGGACCGGGCTGACGAGTCCCATGAGGCACCTGCATGGCCTCCCGGCTCGTGCGGGGGACGGCTCGCGAGGCCGCTCGCCCTCCATTTGGGGCGCTGGGATCCTGCAAGTGCCTCCCATGTCCATCAATTCACCGGTATTCCTGCGGAAAACGCCACTCGTTGACAGCCGTCCGTTGGTCGCGCCATGCTGATCCTGCTGTTCTTTCTAATGGGAACGGTCCTCTACCTGACGCTGAATCGTCCGTTCCTGAATCTCGCCTGCCATCAGGACGCCGGGTGGCACTCCTATTGGGCGGCATTCCACAACCGCGGCGTTTCTCTGCGGCAGCAGATGAATGTCCTGGTGGGGTGCACGCGCTTGGGAAGCAAATTCCTGTTCCGCCTGTGGTTTGCGCTGTTCGGGGTCGGCGATCCCGAACGGATTTCCCGCCGTGTCTTCCTGGCCTGGAACTGGGCGACGGCCGGACTGCTCTTGGCCGGTATGTCCATCCTTCTTCCTAACCAGTTCGCCCTTGGCGCGGTGGTGTGGATCGTCTACCTCGTCGGTTCGAGCAACCCGTTTTTCGGCATCCACTTCGAGACCGCCGAGCGCTCCGCTCTGCTCCTGTCCGTTGCGATCTGCGTTCTGGTCGTGTCGTGCCTGGCAAGGCCAGCACAGCCCTGGCTGATTGGGCTTGTCGTGTTCCTGATGTTCATGTCTTCGCTCCTGTTCAAGATCTCCCAACTCGTCGAGTACTTCCCGCTCTGGCTGGTCGCCCTGTGGCACGAGCCCGGCTGGGACAGACTTCTGTTCTCGGTCGCCGGTGCAACCGCGGCCATCGTGCTCTTCTTCCTGTTCCTCTGGCGGAACGGGCTTCTCCTGCAGGAGAATCTCGGAGTCATCGGTTACGCCGCCAGGCCGCGAGCATCACCGAACACTGACCCCGAAACGCTGTGCCCCAAGATCGCGCAGTCCGTCCGGGTCGGTCTTCTCAGGCGGCTTCTGCTCGCGCTGGTCCTGTGTCCCGTATGGCCCAAGTTGGCGCCCGTCGCGATGCGGATTGCCTGGCGCCCCTATTCCACCGTGCGCGCCGCCTGGCACTTCATGCCCCCCTTGTTGCGCAGCAGCCGTTGTCTCCTGCTCCTGGTCCTGTTGGGGCTCGTGCTCCGGCCCCACTATCCAATCCCGGAACGCCTGGCCGTTGCGTGGCTGGCAGGTTGCCTGACGGCCATCGTCCTACAAGGCCGTTTTTTCTACTTCCACTTCATCCCATGCCTGCCAGCCGCATCGATTCTGGCCGGTATGGGTATCTGGAAACTCTGGGGGCCACTGTCCGCCGGCCACGCGCCGGCCGTGGGACTGACATCGCTGCTGGCTGTGCTGCTGCTGCTGGACCTGACTCACATCGTGCGCCTGCTTTCGCGCACGTGTCCCACACCGCTGGAACTCAGACTTTGGCCCGTCGCCGACTGGCACATCATGGAGAAGAATCTCGCCGCCGCGGAAGTGGCCGGGTACATCACGGAGACGACCCGGGAAGACGATTATGTTCTGGTCTGGGGATGTGTGCCGCAATTGCACGTGCTCTGCGGACGCAGGTCGCCCATCAACTGGCTGAACACGAACAGCGGCCTGATGGACCCAGTCCTGCCGACATGGAGGACGATACTCGTGGAGAACGTGACCCGACTCCGGCCGCAGCTCCTGATCCAGTTCGACGAGGACCTGGACCTGCCCGGCTTGGAGCGAGACACGGGCCTGGACTACTCGCCCGATCGGACCTTCTACCACGGCCGGTACAGGGTCTTCCGCCTCAATCCCACGGCCGCCGCGGACAGGACCCCGTGCGGCTCTCGTCTGTGAGTCTGCCAGGCAATGGTGCGCGACGACTATCCCAGAGTGCTCTTCCTCACGCCGTGTGCATTCAACCGCGTCACGGGTGGCGGGGTCTTGTTCTCGAATCTTTTTCGCGGCTGGCCCTTGGACAGCCTGGCCACGGTCACCAACGATTCCGTCCCCGTTGAAAGCGACGTTTGTCGCCGTGTCTACGTCCTGTCCTCGCAGGAACTGGGCTGGATGCGGCCGTTCTCCGGGCTCAGGCGCTGGGTGCAGGCCTCTGCCGGCGGCGGCGCGCCGGGCCGGGCTGGGCCACTCGCACCCGGAAGGCCCCCGCCCCTGTGGTTCCGAATCGTTCAACGTGCCGTGGGCGATGCCGGCATCCCTGACCGCGGTCGGCTCTCCCCCCAATTGGCACGCTGGATCGAGGACTTTCAACCTGAGGTGCTCTACACAATCCTCGGCAGTCCGGGGATCATCGGTCTGGCGGACGCCATCCGACGCCGTTTCGACCTGCCGGTGGCCGTGCACTTGATGGACGAGGGGGTTACGGACCCAAAGCGAACCGGACTGTTCGGCCCGTACTTGCGCCGGCTTTACCGGCGAACCCTCACCGCACTGCTGGCCAGCTCCGCGACGCGCCTGGCCATCTGCGATGCCATGGCCGCAGAGTACCAGGAACGCTACGGTGGCGCCTTTCAAGCGGTCCCCAACCTCGTCGACTGCGACGAGTGGACGCCGCACCTCAGAACCGACCTCCGGCCGGCCAGTCCCGCCCGTGTGGTCTACGCCGGGTCCATACTCGCGTTCGCTCAGGAACAGAGCCTGCTGGATACCGCCGACGCCGTAAGGGACCTTGCTGCTGCCGGACAGGAGATCGTGCTGGATGTCTACACTGCCAGTGCGCGGTTGCGGCCGGACACAGCCCGCAGGCTGTCCTCCGCCCCAGTGCGCCTTCACGAAGCACCCGAATCCGACAACGAGTTCCGACGCCTGCTCTGTTCAGCGGATGTCTTGCTGCTGCCGGTCAACTTCGACGCGGGCTCGATCCACTTCATCCGGCTCTCGCTCCCCGCCAAAGTGCCGCCGTATCTGGCCAGCGGCGTTCCCATTCTGGTCTATGGCCCAGCCGGTATCGCCCAAGTCGAGTACGCCCGCCAAGCGGGGTGGGGCCTGGTCGTCGATCAGCATTCACCCGCCGCACTGGCAGCCGGTTTGAGGCGAGTCCTCTCCGACTTGCCGCTGCGGGATGCACTCTCGCGGGCCGCACGCCAGACGGCCCGACAGCATCACGCCGCCGACACCGTGCGGTGCCGCTTTCGGCGGGCACTGGCCGCGGCGGCAAGTCAGCGCGGGAGTCCACCAGACGTCGATGCATGCTAATGCCGATGCCGCCGATACGCCCGCGAGTTTCGAATGGCCGCCCGAAACCAGCCGCGCCCTCGCCACCCGGCTGCGGTTCGTCGCCCGACATGCCCGTCTGTTCGCAAGACCAACCATCCTCGACGTGGGCTGTGGCACTGGCGAACACCTCACGCAATACCTCGCCCGGCTCCTGCCCCGGGCGCATCTGATCGGCATGGACCCCGATGCCGCGTCCATCTCGCACGCCATGGCCCGGTTCGGCGGACTGCCGAATGTAAGGTTCACCACGTCCATGCCGGCCGGTGACCGGTTCGATATCGTCATCGCCTCGGAGGTGCTCGAACACGTGGACAGTCCCGCGGCATTCCTGGCCGAACTGCGGTCGCTCCTCAAAGACGACGGGGTCCTCCTCCTGACCGTACCCAACGGCTATGGCCCATCCGAGCTGACCTGCCTGGCCCAGACACTTCTCCACCTGTATGTCCTGCACCCCCGACGCGGGGCGAACCACACTAGACCTCCCGTGCCGAGCCTCCCCAGTCCGGTACGGGCAGACCTCGGCCTCGACACGAACGCTTCGTCGTTCCATCGTCAATTCTTCACGCGTCGCAGGCTTCTGAACCTGTTCGCGAGAAACGCCTGGACACCTGTAGCCTGTCAGGCAAGGATGTTCCTGCATGCCTGCCCGTCATGCTCTCTGCTGGACCGCTTCGAGACGCTGGCCAGCCTTAATGTGAACCTGGCGCGGCTGCTCCCGCTTTGCCTCGCCTCGGACTGGATGTTCGCGCTCCGCAAGGATCTCTCCGCGTCGCCGGCCGTGCCGCCCGTCGATATCCGTCCGGGACGCCTGCACCGGCGGCGTCAACTCTGGCACGAGCTGCGGTTCGGCGCCGCTTCGAGCTCCGGTCAGCGCGGGACCGACGGAGCTCCAACTGGCGCATGAAACAGGGAATCGGCCCGACTCCGGTTACGCAAGAATAAACCCGACCCATCGGGATGAACTCATGAACCCGGACGAACTCAAGACCCGGGTCGCCGACTATTGGAATCGCGAAGCGTGCGGGACCGGCGCGGCATCGGCCCCGAAGTACTCGCGCGAGTACTTCGACCAGATCGAGGCGCACCGCTACGAGGTGGAGCCGGAAATCTTCGCGTTCGCCCAGTTCACCCGCCACTGCGGCCAGAAGGTGCTGGAGGTGGGTGTCGGCGCCGCCACCGACTTCCTGCAGTGGGTCCGCGCCGGCGCCAAAGCCTACGGCGTCGACCTCACCGAGGCAGCCATTGAACACGCGAAACGACGTCTCGATGTCTACGGCTTGCGGGCGGAAGAAGTCCGAGTGGCGGACGCGGAGAACCTCCCATACCCGGACGAGTTCTTTGACCTCGTTTACTCCTGGGGTGTCATCCACCACACCCCGGACACGTTCAAGGCGTTCCGGGAGATCGTCCGGTGCACACGGGTCGGGGGCACAATCAAGGTCATGATCTACAACCGCCACTCACTGCTGGCGTTCCAGAGGTACCTGGCGTTCGGTCTGGCCAGGTTCCGCCCGTTTGCGCGAGTCTCGGACATCCTGTTTCATCACCAGGAAAGCATGGGCACCAAGGCCTTCTCCCGCTCAGAGATCGTCCGCTTCCTCGCGACATGCCCGGTGCAGGTACGTCGGACCGAGGCAAAGGCAACCGCCTATGATCTGCTCTGGCACAAGCCCTGGCCCTGCCGCGCCATCGCCTATGCGCTGGCAGCCTGCCTGGGGTTCCACCGGTGCGGATGGTTCATGACCATCGAGGCGATCAAGACTGGGCGCCCCGCAGCAACCGTGTCCGGGCTGTAGCGTCGACCGCAGTGGCTCGGTGCGTCCCGCGCCGAAGCAGGGTACGCCGGCCGGCTCTGTCCGGCGAAGCTGCTCGCGCGAAGACGGATCTCCGGCCGAGGGCCTCGGGCCGGGACGGCCCCGATGCACCCTGCTGCGGTCCCAGAGGTCCCGCGCCACGGTCCCGCGCCACGGCCCGGCGCCGCGCGGCGCCGGATGATTGCCGTCCGTATCCACCATGCCTAACTCGCTGATCAACCGCTTGGCTGCCGTGCCGTTCCGCCGGATACCCGGCGCGGCGCTCGCGCTCCTCCGGCGCCTGTCGGCGTCGGCCTTCCGGCGCGTGAAGGACAGGCGTCGGAGCACGTTCGCCCCCTACACCTCGTCCGAACTGGCGCTCGGCCTGCGCGCCCACGGCGAGCCGTTCTTCCCCGCCCTTGCGCCCGAGACCCAACGCACGCTGCTGTTTCTCTCAGAGGCGTACCTCGCGCACCGTGTCGACCTGCTCGGGACCGGCTGGGTCTGCGTGAACCGGGCCAGGAAGGTCAACATCGAGAACGAGATCAACCCTGCGAACCGGACGGAAGCGCGACGCATCCGCGCCTTGCTCGACACCGACTATGCGCCCATCGACTGGCAGGCGGACGTCAAATCCGGCTACCACTGGTCGGCCAGGACCTGGTACCGCGACATCCGCTACGGCGAGCGGCCGGGCGTGGACGTGAAAGTCCCCTGGGAACTGGCGCGCATGCAGCACCTGCCGCAACTGGCGCTGGCGTACGGCACGTGCCGCGGGGCGCCGGGTCCCAAGACTGCCTCCGGCGGCCGGGGGACGTCATTGACTTCCCCCGGACCCCCTTCGTGTCAGCGCCCGGAAACGACAGACCAGCGGCGGGTCTGCCATTTCCAGGCGCGAACGGTCCCGCCCGCTGAAGCCGGCGGGATGGACGGCAAAGCATCCCCCTTGCCACGTGGCGAGGGCGGGCAAGTCGTGCAGGCCCGGGGTGGCGACCGCACACCTGAATCGAAACAGACGACTTGTTCCTTGCCCCGCGAATTCCGCAACCAGGTGCTGGATTTTATTGCCGCCAACCCGCCGCGGTTCGGGGTCAACTGGGCCTGCACCATGGACGTGGCCATACGTGTGGCGAACTGGCTGGTCGCCTACGACCTGTTCCGAAAGGCGGGGGCGGAATTCGATGGCCGGTTCGAGGCCGCGTTCGCGCGCAGCGTCCACGAACACGCGCTGCACATCGCGGGCAACCTGGAGTGGTCGCCTGTCCTGACCTCGAACCACTACCTGGCGGACATCGCAGGACTCCTGTTCGCCGCCGCGCACTTGCCGCGGACCCCGCAGGCCGATGCGTGGCTGGCTTTCGGTGTGCAGGAACTGATCGGCGAAGTCCGCAAGCAGTTTCACGAGGACGGCACAAACTTCGAGGCTTCGACCAGCTACCACCGGCTCTCGGCCGAAATGGTCGTGTACGCCACGGCTCTGGTGCTGGGCCTGACGCCTGAACGCCGCGCGGCGCTGCGGGAGTACGATCATCACCTGCACACGGCACGACCGCCGCTGCAGCCGGCGCCTCTCGAGTTCCACCGCGTCCCCGGCGGCACGATCGAGCGTGATGCCTCAGTGAAAGGTGAGCGCCTGTCCGAGCCGCGCGCGTCAGCAAGCGGTCTCCCAGAGGTCGCGCCCTCACCGTCGCGGCCCGGACGGAAGGACGTCGAGTCGCCCTTCCCGGAGTGGTACTTCGAGCGACTCCGGAAGATGGCCGAGTTCGTGGTCGATACCACCCGGCAAAGCTCGCACATCCCCCAGATCGGCGACAATGACAGCGGCCGGTTCCTGAAGCTGGTGCCGGCTGGGGCGCTGCCCCAGACCCCGCCAAAGGGGGATTCCCCCTTTGGAATCCCGGGGCCGTCCGCCGCCGCCTTGCCGGCGGAGCGGCAAGACGGCGGCGGACGGCCAGCGGGCGCCAATGAGGGCCAAGGTCAAACCGCCAGTCCCAGCCCCACACCCAACGCGACCCCGGAAGACCGCTCCCCCCCTGCGGGGGGCCGCGAGTCGCAGGAATTGCCTCTTGCCTGGTCCGAAGACGTGCTGGACCATCGCCACCTGGTTGCGGCCATCAATGGGCTGTTTGCTCGCGACGATTTCGCGGCGTTTGCAGGACCGCAATACCAACTCGAAACGGAACTGGTCCGGCGGCTGGCGGGCAGGTTCAACCTTCCGTACCGCACCGCCAGTCGCTCCGTCCAGCTCGAACTCGACCGCCCCACGCTTTCGGCCTACCCCGACTTCGGACTCTGGGTGTACCGCTCGCCACGCTGCTACCTCGCGGTGCGCTGCGGCGGTGTCGGACAGAACGGCAACGGCGGCCACGCGCACAACGACCAGCTCGCGTTCGTGTTCGCGCTGGACGGCAGGTCGTTGATCGTCGACCGCGGCACTTACCTGTACACACCCGCGCCGGAACAGCGCAACCTGTTCCGGTCCACGACCATGCACAACACCCTCGCCGTCGACGGCAAGGAGCAAAACCCATGGCCGCCCGGTGTCCCGGGGCTCTTCACCATGGTCGACTGCGCCCGGGCCCGCGCGGTCACGGTCGGCGACACCGAGTTCGGCGGCGAGCACCGGGGCTTTGGGGCGGTGACGTCGCGCCGGCTCGAGTTCAGGCCGGATCGCGTCCTGGGCACCGATACCTGTGAGCTGCCACAGTCCAAGACCGTGTCCTTCCACTTGGCGCCCGGGATCGAGGCGCGCCAGGTGTGCGGAGACACCCTCGAACTGATTCTCGAGGACAGAGGCATCTGCTGGCTCACCGGCGACGGCGAGTGGGCCGTCGAGGACTGTTCGCACTCGCCCGCCTACGGGATCCTGCAACAGGCGAAGACCTGCCGGCTGCGCTCCAGAGAGACCGAAATCGGCTGGACCATCAACTGGGGGTGAGGCCGCGCGGCGGGTCTCCGGCCGCCCTCGGCTGGCAGTGGCGCGGGACCTCCGGGACCGCAGCAGGGTACTCGGGGCCGTCCCGGCCCGAGGTCCTCCAGAAGGCGGGCGGGGCATAGCTATCAAGCTAACGGCGGTGGCTTGCGCGTGTACCGTAATGTGGTGTTCTGGACCGATGATGATCCACCCCGTCCGAGCTGATAATCGGACTTGACCGGCGACATTCGCAACGGTAATCGTAATCCCGCTCGTAATCCCGCTCGATGGTTCGGTGCCGAGTCGATGGGCCACGGAATCCGGAACGATTACGAGCGGGATTACGAGCGGGATTACGACCAGAAGCAGATGGGGAACCAGAACGAGGGCGCTGTTGCCGACGTGCGAGTACGCACGCGGCAAAGCTTGGGTGTTCCGCGAAGTAGCAGCATGGCTCCAGCCTTGCTGTACCGTTCCCGATCCGTGCCGGCGGGTTCGTGCAAGGCTGGAGCCATGCACTACTTCCTTAGTGGCATTGGGGCGAAGTCCCCAGGAAGACCGCCGACGGCAATCGACCGCAGTCGAAAAGTGCCCCCCGATACCCAACACCCGGCACTCGACACGCGGCGCTAGAGACGCGTGATGCGTCAGTGGCGGGTGGAACGACGGCGTGCTGGCCCATGCGTGAGACCCCCGT
>MHBL01000193.1 GCA_001803235.1 Lentisphaerae bacterium RIFOXYA12_64_32 | reverse complement strand
CAAAGCGGCGTCGCCGGGCGCTCACTCGCCCTCTGCCGCCGCACTCCACATGCCGCTGCCGATGACCACGATTTGCCGCGATACCGAGGCGTTTGCCAAGTGCGACGGACACGCAGCACCGGAGAACCTTAGCATTGGGGGAGTCAAGTAGCCCTATCCTCCGTTGAGACTTCACTTCGCCGGTTCGGCCGCGGGCGGCGCGGGCGGCGGCGTCAGCAGCCCGCGGGCGACCAGGTCCTGGTAGATCGCCGCGGTTTCCTCCGGGGACTTGGCCGGGGCGACGGCGAAGCGCATCTCGACCCACTCGCCGGGCTTGTTCCTGGCAGACTCCGAGTAGAGCAGCATGGTGTCGAAGCGGCTCTCGCCGAACTTCAGCGCGGACATCCAGGCCAGCCCGGGCTCGGAAGGCTTGGTGTGCGCCAGCCAGAGCCAGCCGACACGCCCGACATCCAGGTACTTGTCGACCGATTTGCCGCGCCATTCCTTACGGCCCTCCGGTGTGACGTAGTACGCCGCCGGCAGCCAGCCCCAGTTCGCGCTGTTGTCGGCATCCTTGCCCGAAATGTTTACCGAACGCGTGGTCACGAACAGTGCCGGCGTGTCGGAACGCACCGTCAGTTCGTACTCGAGTGCGCCGAGACCCTCACTCGGTTTGCCGTCGATGTCCTGCGTGCTGGCCTTGACCAGGACTGTCTTCTCCGTGGGCGTGTCGCGCAGCATGCTAACCTCCGTTAAGGTCCGCGGGTACAGATACGTCGTTCCCGTGCGCGTCGTCAGTTTCGACCAGATGCCGCCGGGGAGCAGGAGTTGTTCGGATAGGTGTGCGCGCAACCGGTAGTCGGCCCCGGGCGCGGCCAGAGAAACGGCTTGTTTGTCCGGGCTGACCGTGATACCGAAGACCTGGACGCTGACGCCGAACACCGCGCGGTTCGCCGCCGGCGCCATGTCGTGCACGATCAGTTCGCCGCGGTACGCGCCGGGCGCGAGCCCGTTCAACCGGACCACGACGCACCCACTGCGCTGCAGCGGCGGCACGCCTGAGTGGTCCAACGAAAACCCGGAAGTCACGTTCCCGGCAAGGCGGAAGGTGATGCCGTCCGGTGCGAGCGGGTTCGCGTCATCCTCGAGCGTGATGGCGATCTCCGCACTCTCGCCCGGGACGCAGCCCAGCGCCAGGTCGGTGCCGGTGAGCGGGCGCACCGTGCCGCCAACCGTGACGCTTGTCAGGCGCGGCGGGTTGGTGTCATCCAGCGTCATCCAGTCGGGCTTGCCGAGCACGACCAGGGCCTCGCCGGCAGGGCCGCACTGAGCCGGGGAGAGCGTGAAGGTCACCGGCTTGCCGGCTTGGCGGTCGGTTGTGAGTTCGGTCCACGGTCCCGCGGATGGTCGGAAGTAATCCCGGCCGGCGCCTTGGCCACTCGGCAGTGAGAAAGTGGCCGGGGCGCTGACCGTGATGCGGTAGCGCGCGGCGTCCGTCTGGGCGGGAGCCGCCAGGCAGGCTGCGATTCCCGCCAGGAGCGCCAGGAACCGGATTTGGCTAGAAGGTGAGATAGTCACCATATCGGCCCGCTTTATCTTATGTCCTTCGCACTGCAATCCGCTAACGCGGGCTTTGCCCGCAACCCAAGAAGTCAGAAGTCAGAAGTCAGGAGTCAGGAGTTGGTTGGGTGACAAATGTTGTTTTTCATCACAGTTCACGGGAATCAAGGCGCTAACGTCCTCCCGCAAAGGGGGGCTACGTGAGCCCAATATATCACTTGAGGGCACGGAACGCTGGTGAACGCTTCATGCTCCTGACGCATCTCGTCAGCGCCCCCCGGCCGGCGGACCGACCGATCATAGGTTGATGTTACTCGCGCCGGTTCGCGCCGCCGCGGGTCTTGTGCCCGTGGGGCGACGATTGGGGGAAAGAGGGCGGCCGCTCCGCCCCTTTTCCCCCAATCGTCACCCCACCCGGACGAGCCGGGCGGCGGCGCGGAGCGACACGCGAGTAACATGGGAGAACCATGCCGCGCGTTGCTCGGCAAGGGCTACTGGCGTGCCGCATTGGCGGCCACGTCGCCGTGGACCACCGCCTCGATGGCCGCGGCACCGTCAGGCTTCAGCACCGGGATGGTGACGACACACCGGAACACGCCGGGCGCGAGCGGGATTGCCGTTGCCGCCACGCGCAGACGGTACTGACCGGACTGAGCCGGGTCCTGTGTCAGTGCGGCTGTCAACGGGTGCGTGCCGGTGACCACAGGTGGCCCGAACTCGACGCCGGGTTCGCTGGGCGTCAGAGCGAACTCCTGACGCCATGGGGTACTGGAGGGGATCGAGCCGATCGCGAGCTTCGCGGTCGGTCTGACGTCGACGAGCGGCACGGCGTGCCCGGAGATGTCCAGCCGCAGGCAGGAAGCGGCCGGGTCCGAAGTCTCGACAAACACCGACCGCGTGAACGCCTGGTGGATCGAGTCCGGCAACACCGAGACACAGACGGTTGCGTCTTGCCCGGGTGCCACCTGCATCGGTTCGCACTTCACCTCGAAGCAGCCACACGTCTTGCGCAGTCGCGTGATATCGAACGGCGCGTCGCCGCCGTTGTGGAGCTTGAACCGCGCCTCCTGTTTCTGTCGCGCCGGATACCGGCCGAAGTCGGCACCCGCCGCACCGACCAGTTCCGCCTTCGGCCCTGCGGCAGCCGAGAGCACCACGCCGAGAGAAACCGTGCTCCACACGAACCGGAACACGCGTCGCGCGAACGTTGCCTTTGATGAAAGGTACACGGTCAT
>MHBL01000192.1 GCA_001803235.1 Lentisphaerae bacterium RIFOXYA12_64_32 | reverse complement strand
AGCGTAAGAGCGTCTTGTCTCGCCACAAAGAGAATCCCCTGCGGAAGTGACATGCGCCCGATTGACCGCGGCAGCTTGACAGACGGCCATTCCGGTGGCACTCCTAAGGCTCGCCATGTTGCCCCCATTGCCCAACCCATTTCCGCCGAGTGTGCACACGGTGGGTGTGTTTGCCCCGGCGGGCCCGCTGGAGGCCGACCCGCTCGCGCGTGGCATCGCCCGACTGCACGGCTGGGGCCTGGAGGTCATCGTCGAGCACACGCCTGACTGCCGTGACCGATTCCTGGCTGCGCCCGATTCGGAGCGACTCGCCGCCATCGAACGGTTGGTGAGGAATCCGCAGGTCGACGTCCTGCTCGCCGCACGCGGCGGCTACGGCTGCGGCCGCATCCTGGACCGGATCGACTGGCACGGGTTCGCGAAACGGAACGTGCCCATCATCGGCTTCAGCGATATCACCGCCCTGCTCCTCACGGCCCTTACGACTGGCGCGCGGAACGGGATCTTCGGCCCCATGCTCTGCGGTCTGTTCGCACGCGAACCCACCACCGACCCGGAGGTTGAGAATGTGCGCTTCTCGTTCGACGCGTTCGCCCGGGCATGGCACGGAGGCGACGTCCTGCTGCCCCCGGGGCAAACGCTGCAGACGCTCAAGCCGGGCAAGGCCAGCGGACCACTCGTGCCAGCCACCCTCGCCGTCCTCACCTCGCTGCTTGGCACTCCGTTTCTGCCGTCGTTGCGCGGGGCCATCCTCGTCATCGAGGATGTCAATGAGGCTGCGTACCGTGTCGACCGCTACCTCACCCATCTGCGCGCGGCCGGAATCCTCGCGGAACTGGGCGGACTGGTGTTCGGCAGTTTCAGCAACGGCGACGACGCCGAGTGGCTGCCGTCCGTGTTTGCGGAGTTCGCACGGTACGTCCAAGGCCCCGTCGCCAGCGGTCTGCCCATGGGCCACTGCTTCCCCTGTGTGTCGCTGCCAGTCGGACGGAACGGAATGCTCGAAGCCGACACGGGGGGCGCCAGGTTGGGAATCGGTCCATAGCCTGCCCGAAGCCCCCCCGCCCCCCCCCGTCGCCACTTGTTCTATACTGGGTCCGTGTGCTCACGCCTTGAAATCGAGCGCAGTTCCCCTATTTTTCGGACGTTGAACCAGGGCGTCTGCCGCTAGGCACGCATTGGATGAAGCGGCAGATGCTTCCCCACAGGAGGCTATCCGACCGAGCCAGGGATGTGCACCGTTTGAGCGACGGGTTGTGACGTGGTCGGTGTGGCGACCGAACCGACGCACGCTTACGCGAAACAGGGGTTGAACATGGCCGACGAGAACGTCAAGACGCCCAAGACCTGCGAACAGCACCCGGACCAGACCGCGGCTGCCCAGTGCGGAGCCTGCGGCAAGTTCATCTGCCGCGA
This sequence comes from Lentisphaerae bacterium RIFOXYA12_64_32, assembly GCA_001803235.1. Taxonomy (GTDB): domain Bacteria; phylum Verrucomicrobiota; class Lentisphaeria; order Oligosphaerales; family YB12-FULL-65-16; genus YB12-FULL-65-16. The sequence goes on along the minus strand of MHBL01000192.1, from coordinate 19,104 downwards.
CTGCATCAAGCAGTTCGGCTACTACTGCAGCGCTGCCTGTCTCGAGAGCAGCCGCGGTTCCGTCTCCGCCAAAGCCAAGGAAGACACGCAGAAGGCGCGCCTGGACCTTCAGAGGGCGGCCAAGATCGGAAAGCTGATCGTTCTGGGCATGTGCTTGATGTTCGCCCTCGGCGCCTTCTGGTTGGTGTGGAAGTTCTTCCTTGACCCGTCGGGCAAGATCTGCTGGCAGTGGCAGAACGACGCACCCCTCGAATCCATGGCCATCCTCGCTTCGAACGACAAGGAAATCACGGTCCTGGCCAAGGACAAGGTCGTTGTTCTGGACCCGAAGAAGGGCACCCTCATTCGCTCGTTCGAAGTGCCAGACGACCGGCCGGGCAAGAAGGGCGGCAAGAAGGGCCGCAAACAGGCGGCAGACGACGAGGACGACGGCGACGACGGGGAGGAGTTCTCCCTGAGCTACAGCTTCGGGTACGGAAGCCCGCCGTTGGTGGTCGTCAAGGACGGCAGCCTGATGAAGATCGGCGCCAGCCAGGTCAGTCGCGTCACCACCGACGGGAAGGCCAAGTACACCAAGGTTTACGAGGAGGGGCACGTCGCCCATTTTGGGATCAGCCCGGACCACACGGTCGCGTATTACGTGTCCACGGTCCCCGAAGACGTCGCCGCCGCCAAGCAGGCCAAGGCGGACCTGAAGGCCGCGCGCGAGGAGTACGAGCGCACCGTGGGCGGCGCCGGGGAAGGCGAGATTCCGCGCCAGACAGAGGGGTCAATCAAGGCGCGCGCGAAGATTGAAGCCGCCTATGCCGTGCTGCAACAGACCAAGACCCATATTGTCGCCATCGACGTGGACACGGGCGAGGAGCGTTGGACCAAGAAACTGAAGAAGCAGGTGCACCTCTACTCAACCGCCGCCGGCGCGGACCACTTCATCGGGTTCTTCATGACGCAACCTGAAAGAGTGGAGGCGACCGACGTTGAGGCGCCCGCCCCGGAATGGACCTTGTGCTCCCTGCAGGCAGAGGACGGCAAACGCAGTTGGCAGGCAAAGATGGTGGACCGTCCCGAGTGGGGACCGCAATTCGTGCAGGGAGTGACCCTGCTGCAGATGGGCAACGAACTGCAGGCCATCACGGAGGATGGCACGGAGAAATACACCATCGCAATCTCTGGTGGAAAAAAGAGAACCGAGGTCGATTTCGTCGTGCGCGAAGGCCTGCTGTTCATGGTTAGCCAGGGCGGGGCAAGATGCTACGACCTGGAAACAGGGAAGGAAAAGTGGGGGATCGCCATGTCTTTCTACGGGGACGACCTGCTGGTCTCCAAGGAGCGCATCTACGTCTCCGGGTTCATCGAGGAAAAACTCTTGGACAAGGACATGAAGCTGCCGCCCGCCTACGAGGAACTCAAGAAGACGGACGGCGACCTTTTCAAGGGGTTCGGGGGCGGTGGGACGAAGACCATCGCCATCATGGTCGCGCTGGATCGCGAGACCGGCAAAGAGTTGTGGAAACTCCGCAATACCTATGGCTGGCCACGCGGCGACGACAAGCGCTTCCTGCTGATTGCCGACACCGCACGCACGAGCCAGATGGAAATGCTGACCGGCGGCGAAGGCATCACGGTCATCCGCCAGTTCAACGCTCGGAGCGGCAAGGAACTGTACATGCGACGGAACAACATCGGCTTCACCTCGCCGGTGCTGATCGGCGACCGCCTGATCGGCCTCGCCTTTGAGCGCCGGCGCACCGCCAGCCTGCTGAACCCTGCCGGCGGCGATGGCGATGATCAGCCGACAAAGGGCCTAGGCGTCGCCGCGTTCAAGGTGCGCTGAGCGACAGTGGCGCGGGACCTCTGGGACCGCAGTAAGGTGCTCGGGGCCGTCCCGGCCCGAGGCCCTCGGCCGGGGACCGGCCGACGCACTCTGCTTCGGCGCAGGACACGCCGAGCCACCACTCGCAAACAAGGGAGCCATCATGTCAAGCATGTTTCAGCCGGGAGTGTTGCTTCGTGGCGGGTGTTGCCTCATCGTCGGGTCGTGCTGTTGCGCGCTGCAAACAGGCGGCGCTGAACCGGCTTTGCCCACCGCCGACAGCCTGGCGCCGCGCGCCATCGTCAGCGAGGGAGACTTGGCCCGCTTGCGGCAGGTCGTGGCCAAGGCGCGCCGGGGCGACAAGGTCGTCCTGGGTGTGATCGGTGGTTCCATCACACAGGGGGCCGCCGCCAGCAAGCCGGAGAAGCGGTACGCCAATGTCATTCTCGCGGGATGGAAGACGGCGTTCCCGAACGCCACGTTCGAGTTGGTCAACGCTGGCATAGGCGCGACCGGCTCGAACTACGGCGCCATGCGCGTCCAGCGCGACCTGCTGTCGCGCCATCCCGACTTCGTGGTGGTCGAGTACGCGGTGAACGACGGCAATACACGGGAGCTTGCCGAGTCCTACGAGGGCCTGGTCCGGCAGATCCTGAACGCGCCCAACCATCCCGCGGTCGTGCTCCTGTTCATGATGAACAAGTCGGGTGGGAACGCGCAGGAATGGCAGTCCAAGATCGGCACGCATTACAGCCTGCCCATGGTCAGTTACCGCGACGCGCTGTGGCCGGAGATCGAGGCGAAGCGCATGACGTGGGAGCAGATCAGTCCAGACCTGGTCCACCCGAACGACGTCGGGCACGAGTACGCTGCCCGGTTCGTCCTCGCGTGGCTGGAGAAGGCCGTGGGCAACATGGCGGTGGATGCGGCTCCGGCGGCGGGGGTGCCCTTACCCGCACCGCTGCTCACCGGTCAGTACGAGTTCACCGCGCTCGCGGAAGCGAACCAGTTGAAGCCCGCCGCCAACCAAGGCTGGGAGTACGACGAGGCACACAAACGGGACTGCTGCTGGAAGAGCAGTACCCCGGGCAGCGTCATCGAGTTCGACGTCGACGGTGAGCGGCTGTTCCTCACTTACTGGCGCATTCGCGGCGCCATGGGCAAGGCCAGAGTCACCGTCGACGCCGGAGAACCGGTCACGCTCGACGCCTGGTTCGACCAGACGTGGGGCGGCTACCGGCAGATGCTGGAGATCGGCAAGGACCTGAAGCCCGGGGCGCACCGCGTTCGTGTCGAACTACTCGCCGAGAAGCACGCGGAGAGCACCGGGACCGAGTTCCGCGTTCTCTGCCTCGGCGCCGCCGGCGTGCCGCCAACCGCCCCTGCCCCGGCGCCCGCGCCGTGAGAGAGGTCATCCCATCCTGCGCGTCCGTCTCCGGCCCGGCAATCCGGTCGGCACCGCGGCAGAGCGTAGCCTGAGAGACGGAGGAATCCTCGCAGTTCGTTACCTCTCCGGATTCTAGCGGCGGCGCGTGGACAACCGCCAACCCGCCTGCGGTCCGGGACTATCTTCGCCAATCTGAGACATGACGGCTTCCGAGCGTTGGTCGTCGAGCTCTGCCGCCCGTGTGATCCCACGCCCCAACGGGCGCGTCCCTCGCGGCGTCGTTCCGTTGATTGGAAACCTGCGGTCTTCTCCAGCGACGATCTACTGCGCTGAACGCAGAGAACCGGCACTCACCCAGTCATCCTCGGCTTTTTCGGTCCATTCACGTGTTCCGGGTTTCATGGAGCACGACTCCTGATCCCAGAATAGCGGTGATGAAGGGGTCCTGACGGGCCAGGCGGGCGCGGGTCTCGGCGGTGGTGCGCAAGATCAGGTCCACGGCGAACGGCGGATTGAACTCGCGCAGGATGGCCGCCGCCTCACGCAGAGGATGGCGGCACGACGCCCGTAATGCGTCAGTTGCGGGTGGAGATAAGGTCGAAGTTTGACCTGGGCTGACGCCTAAAGTGGTCGGAGCGGCTCGCTCCGACACCCGCGGGAGCGAGCCGCTCCCGCCACTTTGGCCATCTACCGCCCAACCGTCCACCCGCGACTGACGCATTACCCACCGCCCTTCCGCCTCCGCCTCAATCTCTGCGCGGGGTAATGTGTCCCGGGGGACGCGCCCGTCTCATTCGTTGGCGGTCCCATGCTCTGGCACCGACAGTGCGCTGTATCCGCTCTCCCGTCCCAATGGGAAAAACCGACTCTTGGCGCCGTCCGTGCAGCAGGATTTGCAGCCCGGTATTTGCCCAGTGGGCATGTTTGCTATTGTAAGAACTTGGCCATATTGCGAATGTAGAAGTCGTCGGAGAGAACCATGACCAGGAACGAACAGGACATTCTGGACGCGGGGCTGCAACGGCTCGGCGAGTTGCTTGCCAGGGCTGACATTCAGTTCGAGCTGGAACCGGTCGCCGATCAAGGCCCCGTCGACGCCGTCGTGTCGTTGCCCGCTCTCGGCCGGCGTCTCTTGGTCCTCGTCAAGGCCGCGGCGTACCGGAAGGAGATTGGGGCGTTGGCAAGCACGCCCCCCCCCCGGGCAGTGCAGGAGTTCCTCGCCTCCCTGTGAGGCCGGCCGGTCGCTCAGACCTTTCCCGGCACGGCACGGGCGGGCTGCTCATAGGCGACGCCCTCCAGCAAGGCCGTCAGTTGCGGGACATCCGCGACCTCAAGCAGGCCGAAGCAGAACAGGGGCTGGGACGTTTCGTAGCGCTCGCCGCTCTCGATCAGGTGCACCAGCGACGCGACGTTCCCATGCACCACGAGCTTGCTGAACAGCCCCGGTTCCAGCGCCGCGGCGACGAGGCAGACGAACGACGCCACGGCGCCATCGCCGACCAACTGCAGCCTTTTCCCGCCGGGAACCTGTGTTGCGAACCTCGCGCACGCCAGCACCTGTGCAACCTGCACCCCGAGAAGGCGGTGCCCGGCCGTCTCCAGCAGCATCAGGTGCTGCCAGTTCGAACGGTTCTCGCCCGTGCCCAGGATGTCGGAGACGAACACCGAACCGGGATAGGCCGCCCGGGCCACGCAGCTTTGCGCCCGCCCGCCATCCGCGATGACGAGTGTCGGCTGTCCGGCTGCGTCCTGGCGCAGGATCGAAACGGGAATCGCCCAGGGGCCGGTCCACACGATGCAGTTGCCGGTGTCGGCACTGCCGGACGCGAGCCGGGCCGGTTCGGCCGTGTGCGCCGGCAACCGGATCACGTCCTTGAGTCTGCCGCGCAACTGTTCCCTGGCGCGCGCCGTACGCGGAGTCCGCAATGCCTGCGCCAACTGCCGGGCGCGTTTCACCGCAATGCTCTGGAACGTCTCCTGCGTCACCGGCAATCCCACGATGGTGTCGCGCTCCTGCAGCACGTCGTGCGGCTGGTGTGCGTCCGCGGCCGGGCCCGGCACGCCCCAGTGCTTCGAAATGAACCGGTAGAACTGCGCGCGGTTGTCCGCGCCGTAGTTGTGCGTGCCCGGGTCCGTGTTGCTGTGCCACTCGAACCGGGCCTCGGCACCGAAGGCGCGGAACGTCGGCACAATGGCGTCGTAGATGACCGGCTTGGCGCGTTCCGTCTTGAAGCAGCAGTCGTCGTTCGCGTTCAGGATCTGCAGCACCGGGTTGGGCGCGAGCATGGCGGTCATGTCCTGGTAGTCGAGCACGGTCGTGAGGTCGACCGGCGCCTGCTCCAGGTCGCCGATGTCGCTGATGCAGTTGATCCGCGCGCGGCAACCGGTGTAGCCGGCGACCGGCACGGTCAGGTTGATGCGTTCGTCCAGGCTGGCAATGAGGATGGTCTGCCAACCGCCGCCGCTCAGGCCCGTAACGCCGACGCGCGCCGGGTCGGCGTGCCGGTGCGCGAGCAGGACGTCGAGGCCCTTGCGCAGGGCCAGGTAGAACATGCCGACTCCCGTCATGCCGGTGAGATTGAGCAGCGCGATGTTGTTGTGAGACACGTCGCCGCGCAGTTCGCCCATGCCGATGAATTCCATGTTCAGCGCCATGACGCCGCGGCGGGCGAGGTTCGCACACCGGATCTGCTTGTACTCCACCGCCTTGCCCCCGGCATGGTGCCCGTTCGGGTTCAGCACCACGGGCACGCGGCCGCGCAACGGCCGCGGTTCGTAGAGCAGCGCGGGGACCCAGTACCCGGGGTAGATCTCGTACCGCAGTTTGCGCACGACAAACGCCGGGTCCGGCTGCAGCGTGTCACCCCAGACGATGCGCCGCGGTCGCTTCAGCGCCGAGGCCGGGAACCCTCGCAGGAACACGTCGGCGAGAGCCCGGCTACGCAACTCGCCGGCCTGGCGCGGCCACGCGGCCGTGTCCGTCGGCGCGGTGAACGGCGGCATCTCAGCGAGCAGGAACCCCTTGAGCAACCCGTCCGCCTTCCCCTCGAGCAACTTCTCCGTCAGTACCGTCGGCCAATCCATGGGCGGACTCCCTTCAGTTGAGCAACCGTTGGTGTGGCAGAACGCAGAAACATAGCACTCGCCGCGGGGCAAGCCCACGGCGGCGGTGGCGCGGGACATCCGGGACCGCAGCAGAGTACCCTTGGGCCGTCCCGGCCCGAGTTTCGCGGCCGGGGACCGACCGGCGCACCCCGCTTCGGCGCGGGACGCGCCGAGCCACTGCATGCCCCGATCGTGTCCGCGTCAAGTCCGAGCCCTCCATTGGTGAGGTGGGGTTTCCGTCGACCAGTCTCCGGTTGCACCGCGACCATGCCGCGTGTAGTGTTCTGGGTCGCGTGCGGAGAAGCGCCCCCGGCGCGGCGACGCGGAGATGAGCCGTGCAATCCCTGCAGCTCTCCCCGTCCGTTGGGTCCGTTTGGTCGGTTGGGTCCATGGCATGCAGAGGGCCACGACTCGGGGACGCAGTGACTCAGTGACCCTCGATACCCAATTACGACAAACATGTTGTTGCGGAGATAGCCGCTAAGGCGGCTGATCTTCCGGGTCAGAAACCGAGGAGAACCCTATGATCAACCTGGTATGCGTTGGCGTGTCCGGTATGGGGAAGCACCACTGGACCACGGCATCGAAGATGAAGGAGTTCAAGATCGTCGCCGGCGTGGACTTGAACGCCGCGGCCCGGGAGGCATTCACGAGCCAGACGGGCGCACCCACGTTTGACAGCATCGAAAAGGCGATGGAGAACGTGGCCGCCGAGGCGGCGGTCATCGCAACCCCGGACAAGTTCCACGCACCGCTCAGCATCCTGGCAATGGAGAAGGGGCTGGACGTGCTGTGCGAGAAGCCGATGGCTGAATCGATGGACGACGCGCAACGCATGCACGCAACGTCACAGCGCCTCGGTCGGGTGCTGATGATCCACAACCAACTGCGCTGGTACGCGCCGTACTGCCATGCCCGGCGCCTGGTCCGGGAAGGCGCCATTGGCGACCTGCACAGCCTGGCGCTGGACATGTACGTGTACAGCGAGGCGTTCTTCGTCGGCTACCGCAGCCGCCTGCCGCACGCCATCCTGCAGGATCTCGCCATCCACCACTTGGATATGATTCGCTACCTGACCGGCCAGGACGGCAAGACCATCCTGGTCAGAGACTGGAAGACCACCGAGGACGGTGCTGAATCGCCCACCACGACCAGCGCCTTCGCTCTTCTGGAGATGACTGGGAAAGTGAACGTGAGCTACCGCACCACCAATCGCGCCCTGCTGGACCCGACTGGGTACCTGCCGCGCGCCGTGCTCACCGGCACGCGCGGGGTTCTAAAGGTGACCGACAGCGCACTGGCGCTGCAGACCTTCGCCGGGATGAAGGCCACGCAACCGGAAGAGACGATCAAGCCTGAAGCGGCGCCGCGCGACGCCTGGGGCGCATTCGCCGACTCGATCCAGACGCGGGAACCGTCCCTGACCGCCAGCGGCGACAACATTCAGTCGCTGCGGCTCATGTTCGCGGCCATGCGCTCGGCCGACACTGGCACCGTGGTGACCGTGGACCCAGGGTGAGACCCACATTCCTCACCCCTTTGGCGCCATTCCGATTGAAATTACCGGGTTGCATCGACATCGTGGGTCGGTGAAGGCGGTGGCGTCGAGTCCGAGGGCCTCGAGAAAGTGGAGCGGCCCTGTTCCGGGACGGGCAAGAAACAGTCTGCCGCCGCCCGTCATCGCCACCATGACGCCGGTCATTGCGGTGGCCATCATGAACGAGGTTGGCTTGTCGGTTTTGCGCCGTCGCCATCCCGGCAGGGTGGTTCCGGTGTTTTTCACGTGCGCTCTCATGGATCGCTCCATGAGCCGCCAGACCATGAGGGCGATGATCAGCACCATGCCGAGGGCGTCGATTCGTGACGGGGTCTTCAGGAAGAGGTCGTTGACCACCAGTGGATCCTTGAGGAAGGCGAAGTCGCTTTCGACGCCATACTGTCCCTTGTAGGTCCGCAGCAGGCTTCCGGCGTCCAGCGCGTCCTGCCCTTCGGGTGGCACGTTCGATAGCAGGACAAAGCAGCCGGCCATGCTTCTGATCCGCTCGACGCCGACAGTGTTTGCCGTCAACCGCCAGTCCAGGGCGTAGCGGGTGTCCGTGGGAGCCGGGCGGTTCGCTGGCGGGCGCCCTCTCCGTCGCACTTGCACGGGGCGGATCGTGGTCGCGACAGTGTGCAGCCTGTCCGAGAGCGCCTCGGCCCGCGTCGTGGCGGCGCGGGCATCGGCCTCGCAGAAGTAGACCGCTGACAGATCACCGAGCGCGGCGGTGATGGCTTTGGCGGAGTCGGCGACGGCCTTGTCAAGCTTCTTCTGCCGTCGTTTGTCGTGAGCGCTGGAGTGGATCACCACTGCCCTGTAGGTTTTTGCGTGCAGCATCACCGACGTTTCGAACGCCTTGTATTCGGCGGGTGCCCTCTCGCCCTTGGTGACGGTCTCCGCCAGCCGGCCGATGGGCGTCCACGCGTCCGCATCGACGGCTTCGGCGATCGCCCGTCCGCATTCGGCGTAGGTCGCCGGAAGGCGGGAGACGAAGCGGTTCGGGCCGACGGCCTCAAGGTTCCTCTGCGTCACCATGGCAGAGTCGGACACGTAGACGAAGGCGCCTGGCCCCAGGCCGTGTTTGGCCATAATCGCGCCGACGAGGGTGAGCATCTCGTTGTTCGAGGTCTTGTCCGACGAGTTACCGTCCAGCGTCCGTCCGAAGACGGGAACGCCCCGATCCACGCACAGCAGTTCGGTCATGAACTGCTTGAGCTCCGGCAGGTGATCCTTGCTGTGCCCATGTGTGACCCGCGGGCCGGCCGGCGGACGCTCCGCGTCGCAGGTGCGAAAGTCGCCCCAGACGCTCGTCGACGTCGTGTCGTAGCTGGCGACACTCACGTCCAGGCCGAAGGCGCCCACCGCCCGCACCCCCAGCTCCGTCACGATTCTGGATGTGCCCGCCGCGAAAATGGCGTCCAGGGAGCGCCCCAGGTTGGTGTCGTTGAACGCATGCGCCGAAACAGGTTCGCCCAGAAGCAACTCCACATCCTGGTCAGCCATGAACGCCTCCAACCGGTACAGCGGAGACCGGCCGGACAGAGTGTCCAGCACCATCGCCTGGACCGCCAGCCCGGGCCGCAGTTCCATCTGCGACGGAACCATCCGGTCGACCAGCTCGACCAGCCCGAGCCGGCGGCAGTAGGCCGCTGCGGCCGCCAGATGCCCGTGGACAAAAATGTCCGCTCCAGCCAGAGCCTCGAATCCCAACGGCGGCGAATCGCTAACTTTCAGGGTCGTTCTCCTTCATCAGTGCCAAGTTGATGTGCGTGATCCGTTCGACGATCTCCCGCAGCCGGCGATGTTGGGCCACTCCCTTCCGGGCGGTCGCCACCGAGGCGTTCGGCACGTACTTCTGGCGCTGCCGGCCGCCTTCGACGACAACCAGATAGTGGCGCGGCCCGTGGCGATCCCCGCCCCGGCATCGGCAACCGGGCCGTGAGCACACCGAGTATCTCTCCACCCAGGAGCCGTGCAGCAGGTGCGACAGCGTGCCAAGTTCGGCGAGCAGTTCGGCACGTTCCCGCAGAAGTTCTTTCGCGGTTTTGTTGGACATGCCGTAATATAGCGCATATAATATACGCTATACAAGTCACATCCCACAAAACCTTGCCGGTTCCGGAAAATTCAGGAGAAATCACTCAAAAGGGGTGAGGAATGTGGGGTGAGATGCCCGGCAGGACGCGTTCGACACAACGTGACACGTGACAGAGCCCGGCGGACGCCCCCCCCCTCCCCGTCCGTTCAGTCCGTTTGGTCCGTTTGGTCCGGTCCCGTTTGCTCCCCCCGCCGGCCTACCACTCCAGCACAAGGAAACCGAGGTACGGCAGTTCCGTGGCGGGCGTCACCGTCCAGGCGCCCTGCTCCTGCTTCGCCTTCACCCGCACCGACTTCGGGGCCGCGAGCGGGGCCAACAGGGTTGCAGCCAGGTCCTGCCCGGGGCTGCCGGGCAGACGGACTTGCGGTACGGCTGGGTCGGGCGACCCGTTCAGGATCGCCACCCTGTGGTGCTTACCTTCCTGCAGGTGGATCGGCAGCAGGTGCGGCCCGCCGGTCACGGTAGCAGCCGGAAGCTTCCCGCCTGCCAGGAACTGCACCAGGTGCTGCACCATCTTCTGCAGTTGATTGCTACGCGGCAACGCGCCCGGATTCGAGTGCGCCCAAACCCCCACGCGCCCGCCGCGGGCGTTCCGGAATGTGACCAAGCCGGCGCCAAAACGTTTGCCGTCCGGGGTGAGAATCTGCGTCCACTCCTTTGCGCCCGACCGGGGCTCGACCACCGCCATGCGCGGGATCAGGTTCGCATTCATGAAGAAGCCGGGCAACGCCCCGCTTTCCTTCGCGACCACCTTCTCCACCGCGTACGTGGCCGCCTCGCGGTCCACGACCGTCTTCACATCCACGCCCAGATGCTTGCCCAAACCGCGTTCGACCAGAATGCGGGCACTGACACCGTCCAGCAGCAGTCCGCCCTTCAGCATCTTCAGCAGTTCGTCTTCCGTGAACCCCCAGGCCAGGGTGCCAAACACGGCATTCACCTTCTCAAACCGAGCCGCCACCGGTACGCCACACGGCAGCAGCAGGTTGCCGGGCAGGAACGAACTGGCGTCCAGTTCGCACATCGACCGTCCCGCCTCGGTCCGTACGAAGGTCTGCGCGTCCTCGCGCCATGGCAGCCCCACTCCGGTGGTTGCAGATTCCCGTTTGAAACGGGCCGCCAACCACGTCAGCGCCGGCTGACTGCGATCCAACATGACGCCGATTTCCGGTTCTGCCGATGCGGGGTTGCCGGAGAACGGGAAGATATCCAGAAGCAGTGCATCCGATCCATATATCATGCACAGTGCCATTTCGGCCCACGTCTGCGTGTCCGACTTGCTCCAGGCGGTGAACGGGAAGTTCTCGACTTCCGGCGCAACTTCGCAGCCGTCGGGTCGGAATTCACGCTGCAAATCGAGCATCATGATCGAGTAGATCTTGTCGCGGCCCGGCGCGTCCCCATACGGCGCGTAGTGCGGCCGGTGCGCGACCTGCCCCTTGATCGACAAATTGGCGAAAAGTTTCTGCCAGTCTCGGCCTTCAGCGCCGTGAGTGAAAGGCGACGAACTCATCAACCCGAGTTTCGACTCCCCGGGCGCATTCTGCGCGACACTCTGCGCCAGTCCCTGTGCCACCTCAAGCTGGCATTCGCGCCACGTGGTCATCCAGTGCGCCCGCAACGGGTGCGGCTTGCCGGGGCGCAGGATCGTGCGCACGATCAGGTCGCGCGTGACTCGCTGTCCCGTCCGGCGGTTGAACCGATCGACGATCTCCTGTTCGAATCCGCCGCCCCACGTCAGCGGCCCATGGTTGTGGTACCGGAAGTCATCCTCGACCCACAGGACACGGAACCCCAGTTTCGCAAAGCGCCCGTAGAGGGCGTAGATGTACTCGCGCCATTTCGGGTCGGCAAACGAGGCACACGCCTTGCTGACCTCGCCCACAGGCGACACGCAAGGCCGGAACGGCCGATCCGCCGGAAACGAACGCCCGCGGTCGCAGTGCAACACCGTCATCCAAGGATTGAGGCTGACGGAAATCCCGTCCTTGTCAAGAATAGCTTTGGCCTTGGCTACCGTTTCGAACCACGTATCCTCATCGGCCTGCGACAGGAGCCCGTTGTTCCACTCTTCCGCCGCGAAGAACAGAACGACCTCATCCACGCCGTGCTTGCGGCAGAATGCCACCAGGTCCCGGGCATCCGACTCGACGTTCGCCCCCGGGATGATCTGGAAGCGAAGATGGTAGCGGACGGTTGCAGCCGCCTTCGGCCTGTCCTTGCGTGCCATGATTCCCGCCTCTCGTTCACTCGGACCGGCGTTCCCTTGGTGACCAGTCCATATTAATATATCGTCATGCCCGCGTGTGCGCGTAGGCGCTCCCGCGCCCGAGAAACACTACCATCCATACACGATATTTGGCCGTCCGACTATCGCCCCCCGCTCTGTGATCCAAAATGCTTTGTCCTCGCCTGCCCCCCCGAAGGCCCCCTTAAGGAACGTGGGGGTCAGGTTCCGAACGCCTCATAGGATAGACAGCCGCAAGCCTCATGTCAACCCCAATTTTGGAAGACTGTTTCGGAAGTGGTTTAGAACTCGTGGGAGAACGCCACGGCCCGGTCCGCTGCGACGCAGAATCGGTCGACTGCGACCGCAAAGGCCGTGGCGGCGCGATGGAAAGCGAGTTACATTCTGAGATGACCGGACGGTCCCGCGCCCGGACGCCGCTGAAACCTGAAACCCGAAACCTGAGACCCGATCACTTCACCGTGCCCACCGTTGACCCAACCGAAGACCTGATCCGAATCCTGAGGCAACGCCGACTTCGCGGACAGAGATACGTCTGGCTCAGCCCCGAGAACCGCGCTACGCTATTCGCCAAGGCGGGGTCCGACGCGAGACGGACCCCCACGAATCAGGTTCCCGCCGCGGAACGTCAGCAGGCGGAACCTGCACCTCCATCCACGCCAAAACCGAGCCCTGAACGGCGCCCGTTCCTGCCGGAGTCCACGCCGCTGCCGCAACCCGCGCTCCCCCCCAAACCCGCGATGACCGCTGCAGAGTCCGCACCCGTCAATGAGTTGGACCTGGCCGGACTGGGCACCGCAGTGGCTGCGTGCCGAAAGTGCGAACTGCACCGGAACCGGACCAAGGCCGTGTTTGGGGAGGGTCATCCGCGGGCACGCCTGATGTTCATCGGAGAAGGCCCCGGCAGCGAAGAAGACCAGACCGGCCGGCCGTTTGTGGGCGCCGCCGGACAACTCCTGGACCGCATGATCGCCGCCATGCAGTTCCGGCGCGAGGAGGTCTACATTGCCAACGTGGTTAAGTGCCGACCGCCCCAGAACCGCGTTCCGGCACCGGCCGAAAGTCAGGCGTGCCTGCCGTACCTGGAGCGCCAGATCGAACTGATCCAACCGGAGGTCATCGTGCTTCTGGGCAATACGCCGCTGCAACATTTGCTGGGCATGGATGGCATCACACGCGTGCGCGGCACATGGCAGCATTACAGGAACATCTCAGTGATGCCCACTTTCCACCCGGCGTTCCTGCTGCGTTATGAACCGCGCAAGAAGGACGTCTGGGCCGATCTGCAGGAGGTCATGCGGCGGCTCGGGAAGGATCCCAAGCACACCGTCCCTGCCGCCAGCGGCACGCCCCAGCCCTGAATGGAGTCGCCAAAACGATGCCTCGGCCCCACACTACACCACCCCTCCTGTCGTACGGGATGATCAGCAGACCGTGGCGACTCTTGACGGCGTGGACGTCCATGGCTCTCGTGGCGTTCCTGCCCGTCACGGGTCCGGCGCAGACGATTGCGGCAGCACCGGACACAAGGGGTCAGCATGAGTCCAGCGAGTTGTTTTCGCCACAGGGCGGGTCCGCCTTACCTGCGGCAGCCCTCAGCCTCCCGGAAGCCAAGGCGCTGACGTTGCGCGACAACCCCAGCGTGGAAGCTGCTGCTCAGCGTGTTGAAGCCGCGGCTGCCGTGCTGCGCCAGGCTCGAAGCGCCTACTTCCCAGTTGTCAGCTTGTCCGCCGCCGCCCATCACGTCAGCGAGACACCTGCCGACAGCGGTGGTGCGAATATGGACCCATACGACACCTACGCGACGACAGGCAACGTAACATGGTTGATCTTCGACGGCTTCGCTCGCAACTTCAACGTCACGGCCGCCCGCTGCGGAGAAGCCGGGGCAGTGGACAACTATCGCCAGGTCCAGCGCCTGCTGGTCCAGGGAACAGCCTTGGCGTTCCTGAACGCATTGCTGGCCGAGGAAGGCATGCGAATCGCCAAACAGGACGCGGACTTCAACCGCGAACTCAGCGCCGAAACCCGGAAACGGTTCGACGCAGGCGCGGCAGCCAAGAGCGATGTACTGAACTTCGACATCCGAACTACTCAAGCGGAAAGCCGACACGTTGCGGCTGAACTCGCGTTCCGCAGCGCCAAGACGGCCCTCGCCGAACTGCTCGGCATCCCTGCGGCTGAACTCCCCGCCGGACTGGTTCTCGTGCCACCGCCCGAGGCTGACCTGCGCACCCCGCTTCCCGACCTGGGGGGCGAACTGGCGTTTGCGCTCCAGAACCGGCCCGACCTTGTCTCGCTTCAGCACAGCGCAGCCCAACTGCGGGCCCAGTATTCCGCCACGCGTGCCGAGTACCTGCCCAGAGTCTCGCTCCAAGGAGGGCCAGGCGTTTCCAGTCTCGATGACGCGCGGTTCAACTGGGAGCGCGACAACAGCGTCTACGGTGGCGTCACCGCCACGTGGGATGTGTTCAGCGGCAACAGCACCCGCCACGCCGCCGCCGAACTGGCGGCTCGAACCCGCGAGGTGGAGGCCCAGTGCGAACGCCTGCGCCTGGCGGTCGTCGCGGAATTGCGTCAGCAACTGGATGCCATCGACGTGGCCCGGCGGCAGTTGGCCCTCAGCGAACAGATCAGTCGCATGACGTCCGAGGTGCGCGACTTGGTGCGCATCGAGTACTCGGCTGGACGCTCTTCCCTCACACGCCTAAACGAGGCCCAGACCGACTTGGTCCGCGCCTCGGGCGAATTGGCGTCGGCCCGCATTCACTGTTGGCAGGCACTGGAGAATCTGACGGCCGCCAGCGGCAGGAACCTGCCATAGGCGGGTCAGGTTTTGACGTTTCGCATTCCGCTCGGGATCGCGCAGGCTGGACGCCCACGCTGCGGTGGGGCATCTCCAGGCAGAGTAGAGCAGGCGCCCTGCCTGCTCGACGCAAATGTCTCCCCCCTGTCGCATCGCCGGCACTAGTCCGAACGGCGGACGTCATTGATGCGGATTGGCCAGTTCTCGTCGTCCGTGAGCATGCCCATGTCAAGGCCATCCTTGCAAGCCTTCGCCCCCGGACTGGTCACCGACAGTTTGTAGTTGCCCTGATCCGGATTGGCGAACTGCGGCTCACTGGTGACAAACTGCGCCCCCCGCCCAATCTGACGTTCGAAGTCCTTGAGGTTGGTCACCGAAACCAGGCCTTTCGGAGTCTTGAGCAGGGCCAGTGCCACCTTGCCGTAAATCAGGTTGCACGAGAACGACAAGCGACTGCGTCGGCTCCCGTCCAGCGACAGGGCCACGCCGTCCGGACTGTAGATGATGCTGTTCATAACCTTCCCGTCGAAGTCACCGATGATTGCGCTCTCCTCGTTCTCCTGGATTTGGCGGTCGCGGCCTTTGATCGAAGCCAGCACGGTACAGTGATTAAGGAGCAGGTCGCTGACTTCGCGCAGGACCAGCCCGTGCATGCGACTGTTCGAGATGGTCACGCCCTGGTGCTTGCCCCCGAACTCGATCGCGCCACCATCCACCACGCAATTCTCAAGAGTCACACCGTTGACGCCGGAGACAATCCGCACACTCGAACCCTTGAGGAACAGGTTCCTCAGCGTCACTTTCTCCTTGTAGATGACGATCTCCTCCTTGAGCACCGCACCGCGGGACCCGTCGATCGTCACCTCCGGTGTCATGATCTTCATCTTCTCGGAGTACGTTGCCGGTTCCAGCCGCAGCGTCTGGCCGGGCTTGAGCCGTTTCACGGCGTCTTCGAGCAGAGGCGCTCCGCCCTCGACCCCAACGGTCGCCAAGCGCGGGGTCTTCTTCTCAGCCTTCGCCTTCATATCCTCTGCGGCGACCTCGACGTCCGGCTTCGGAAGGAACCGCGCCACATGCACTTGGAATGCGGCGATCAGGATCCGATTCTGGGTGTAGACTTCGGTATTGGGTAGGTCCTGCGCCAGCACCGTAAGGTTCTTGGTGATGGCCTCAGCCTGGGCGGGTGTGACCGACGTCTTGGAAATGCGACTGATCAACTCTGTCGCATTCGCCTCCGGATCGAAGCCCAGCGCCCGCAGCGATTCGTCCAGTAGACGTTTTGCCTGGGTTTCTCTGCCGGTTCTGGCCGCTTTCGGAAACTGCTCCTTCAGATCGCCCCCGAGAAAGCCCGTGTACCCGTCCAGCGCCTTGAGCGCGTCGTCAAAGGCGCCTTCCTGCTGCGCGTAGATAGCCTGTCGCAGCGCCTGGTCGCCCGGTTCGTCTGCCCGGATGAACTTCATCCGCTGCCGAGCACTCAGAGCGGAAATCGGAATGATCTTCTTGACCTCCCCGTCGCCGGCATGCTGGATCACCTGCAGGTCCTCGCCCTTCCGCGCCACCACTCGCAGACCAACCAACGCCCCGTCGGCCATCTCGTATTCGCCGTCCTCGTTGAACTTCTCCTTGAGCCCTTCGTGCAAGGAGTCAAGAAGCGCGTCCGGGGTACAGGTCTCGAGCAAACGCACGAAATTCGTGTAGGCTTCGCCTTGCGCCTTCTCCTCCTCCTCGGCCACCTTCAGGAGCAACTCACGGGCTTCGGCAACCCGTGCCCCTGCCAGCGCCTCGGCTACCAACCGCTGCACCTCCTCAACCTGGCCCTGAATCGGCGCCGCCTTGGCAGCACCGCCGGTATCGCCCGTCTTCTCGGTGATCTTCTTGCGCCACATGAGCCGCTCGTGGCCGTATTCGGTCGCCCAAGACTGCTTGCTGTTATCGCACAAGGCCAGCGCCTCGTCAAACTTGCCATCCTCCACCAACCGTGACACCCGGGCCTCAAAATCACGTTTCGCCCCGGCGATCCCCATCGCCTTCTTTGCCTCCAACTCGGCAATCCGCTCCACGGCGCGCTCCCGGAGGTCCGAGTTGCCAGCCCGCGCCGCCTGCTTGGCCACATCACGGAAAGCCGCCACCACCACTTCATAGTTCTCCTGGTTGATCTCCACCATGGCCTCGGCCTTCTTCCACATCGCGCCCAAACTCGGATTGTCCGCTGCTTCAGACGTCGTTCCGACCGCTTTGGCTGCCACAACAGCCGCGTCACCCGGCTCAACCTCCATCCCGCCGGCGGCACCCTTGTCCTTGGCCAGCAGCCCCCCAGGCTTCGGCGTGGCCGCCGATTTCTCGGCCTCGCCCCCGACAACGTTCATCCGCACCTGTCGCACCGGCTCAACCGGGGTTTGTCCCGCCGACGCCTCACCCGTCACACTTGGATGTCTGCGTACGATCAACGCCACCACCAACCCCACCACCACGGCGACCAGGATCAGAACCGCCCAGACCAGCGCCGCCGTGCTCCGCGTTCCCTCTTTGGCGCGCTGCAGGGCCTGGGTGTGGGTGACCTGCCGCTCCATCGCGATCAGGCTCATGTCCGTCTTGGTCGCCTGCCGACGGAACGCGGTCTGCCGCGCCGAAGCCCGGGGTTGTGTCTTGTACAACTTCTGCGCCGAGGCAGCCTCAACCTTCTGCTTCGGGTACGCAGACAGCTTCTCGATGCTGTCCTCAATGCTGAACCGCCCAGTACTGCGCGGTGAACGCGGCGGCAGCACGACTTTCTCACCCGCCGACTTGACCGCAAACTTCGGCTTCCCGTCCGTGCCGAACTCCAGCCCCAGATTGCCCGGCAGCACCGCACGCACCCGTACCGTCGGAGTGGCCTTGGACTTCTTCCCGGAAAGCTCCCGCGTCTCGCCGATGGCCGCGTCAAACGCGTCCAAAACCTGCGCCCAGTCGTCAAACTCGTCCTCGGGCGTCTTAGACAGCATACGCTGCAACAGAGCTGACATGGCCGGCCCGGTCGTGAGCATCTCGCTCTCACTGAGCAGCAACGGCGACCTCAGGATCTCAACCGGGTCCTCGGTGTTCGGGAACGGCGGGTGCCCGAGCATCATGAAGTAGAACACCGCGCCCAGCGAGTAGATGTCCGAGTGGTAGTCCACGTTCTCCTGACCGATGGCCAGTGCTGGACTGACAAACTTCGGCGACAACAGCGGGAAGTCGGCCTCCAGAAACCTGTGATCCTGGAACAGGAAGTACGTAATGCCGAAGTCGTGGAGATAGATCTTGCCCTCGTTGTCCACGTAGATGCAATCGGGCGACAAATTCAAGTGCGGGAACGACGACACGCGCCAGGCGCTGGACAACGACAGGGCAATTTCGCGGCACGCCGTCGCGGCCTGGATGGGCGGCAGGCCACCGGCCCGCTCCACCACGTGGTGCAGAGACTCGGTGTCCGGGTGGTCCCAGACAATGAAGCAGATTTCTTCGTCGACCCCCGAATCCGCTATCTGGATGTGCGCCGGCGCGCAGATCTTGCTGGCCGCCGTGATGAAGTAGCGGAACTCGTTGACGTCCGTGATGTTGTCCGAGAAATCGGACACGAACAACATGACTTGACAGGCGGTGTCGTCCTTCATGTTCTGGGCCATGTACGTGTGGCCCAGGTCCCGCTGCTCGATCACTTGCTTCAGCAGATAGTGATGGCCAACCACCGTGTCCACGCCGAGCGGCGTGACCTCGGTCTTGGACACCTTGTCGCAGTAGGTACACTGCAGTGATTTCCCCTCATCCGCCTTCGGAAAGATGAAGGCCCTGGAGCAGCCAGGGCAAGTAAAATGCCGAAACATACGCGACTCCTTGGATTCCCGGACGCAGGCCCATCCGGACACGGCACTCGTCGCCCAGCCATCCCGTGACCTTGGCGGCGCACACTCGTATCGCCCGCGTACCCCTTCCCTAAACCTGCCATGCTCGCGGGCGCGACACAAGATTAGGTCCAAGTGAAAAATGTAAGCCTCCGAGGTCGCTAAATCAACCGCGTGGGACCAAGAGGCAGTAATGCGTCAGTTGCGGGTGGAGATAAGGTCGAAGCTTGACCTGGGCTGACGCCTAAAG
>MHBL01000191.1 GCA_001803235.1 Lentisphaerae bacterium RIFOXYA12_64_32 | reverse complement strand
ACAATGGACCATGGACCATGGTCCAAAATTGCGGGGGAACTTGTGGCGACCGAGCACTAGGCCGGTTGTGTCGAGTCCCAGCCCCAATCCATGCGTTGGGCATATTCGGCAGCGACTTGCTGCAGGGTACGACAGACTTCGTCAGGATGATCGGCTGGGGCGAGTCCGACGACCGGGACGACGATCACATCCGGCGCCATCAACTCCATGACCTCGCGGTACCAGTCCACGGGCGGTTTCGGGCCGGTCCAGGACAGGTAGATGAAGGCCTTCCTTCGCAGCGACGTCTTGAACTTCGGCAGGTCGGCGTGGCTGTATCGGTCCGACAAATCGAGGCTGCGCGGCGACAGTGGGTGCGCGACGTAAGCGGCGTGACACGGGTTCGGGCCGCAGTTGTGCAGGCCGCCGGCCCCGAACTCCTGAAAAATGCGGGCGTGGTAGGGCGCGGAGAACTCGGCGTAGATGTCGGGCCCGAATCCGGCCGAGATGTCGTCGCTGACGTGGCCCTTGCGGCCTTCGGGGTACCACATGTCGGGAAAGTCTGTGGTCGTGATGTTCTGTTCGCCACCGGCGGCTTGGATCCCGGCGCGGATGGTGGCGGCGTACAGGTCCTGGATCTTTCCGAGCAGCGCGTGCACCGCCTGGGGTTGGTCGTAGAAGGCCAGCATCAGTTCCGTCATGCCCATCAGGTCCGCGGCGACGTTGACACCTCCGGCAGCGTCGAGCAGCGACACGGGGATAAAGCCTTCGCCGGCCTCCGCGAAACGGTGAATGCGACGCAAGCCCTCCGGCAGCCAGCCGTCGCGGTGCGGGTCGGGGCAGGGCAAGGGGGAAACCTGGTCGGCGAGACCGTCCAGATTAAGGATCTTGTCCTTGATGCCCGGGGTCTGATTCGGGCTGTCACCCCAGAAGTACTCCGCGCCGAACGCACTGGCGAGGCACGAGCAGCCGACGTCCGGGCGCATGGCGGGAATGCCGTCGCTGGAGGGGGCGAGTTCCCAGGAAGCGCGCGCCGCGGCGAGCGCGACCTCCAACTGCTTCTCGCCGTCCTGGAACTGCTCGCGGACGCTATAGCCCTTGGGGGTCGCCGAGACGCGTACGTCCACGGGAATGCGCGCGATCGGTTGGCCGGCCCAGAGCCGCCGGATGAGGTCCTTGCGGCGCATGAGTTCGTCGCGCATCCAGGGGGTGATGGAAAGGCTCATGGTGTCCTCAGTTCAGCGATTGTCCTGTGTGACTTCCGGTTCCCGTTTGGCAGCTCATGGGGAGGGGAGAACCAATGTTAGTAAGGTTCGCGTTCGCGGCCACCTCCGTCCACCGGATGGATCCCCGCGGTACGCCGCCCGGCCTCCGGGCGGCATCCCCAGAAGGCGGGCGGAGGGCCGCCCGCGGTACTATGGATCCCCGCGGTACTTCGGAAGTGGTCATCCTCTGACAACCTTGGCAGCATTGAGGGAGGAATCCTCGCCCCTTGGATTGGCCGAGCCACAGACCATCTCGATCTTCTTTCCCGGCCTTCATCTTCCTCCGAGTTCCGCGCTCCGAGCCCCGAGCTGTTCTTCCGCCCGGGCCAGGCATTGGTCGAGTCGAGCATGACGTTGCGCATCGAGCCGCGCGGCGGGGCGTGCGTCGAGTTCGGCGGCCTTGGCGCGGGCCTGGGCGCAGGCGTCCTTGCCGCCGCCGGCCTGCCAGGCGGCGAACGGGCCGCGCACGGCCAGCATGGGGACAAGGTACTCGTCGGACCGCAGCCGTTCGAGCGTGTGGTCCTGGACCAGGTATGACTCGCCGTGCGGGCCAATGCGCTGGATCAGGTCGGCGGCGATCGTGTCCGGCGTGACCTCGACGCCGGCCGCCAGGCGCCGGCACATGCCTGCGATCTCCGCATCCATGAGGAGTTGCTCGTGGCTGCAGGTCATGCCGGTGGCGAACATGCCGCAGTTGACGATCAGGTCGTGTCCGGCACCGACCGACGCCATCAGGCTGAAAGTCTTTTCCCAGGCGTTCTGCTCGTCGTGCGCATGGTTGTCCGAGTTGGGCGCCGTGGTGTGCGAGGGGACGTGGTAGAACTTCGCCAGTTGTGCCGCGGCAATGCGGCAGACACTGGTCTCGATCGAGCCGACCAGCGCCGCGCCGCTGCGCATGTCGGTGGTCGTCCAGGAGTTGGCGTACAGGACCTTGTGCCCGGGCTTGAGCAACTGGATCATGGCCAGCCCGGAGAGACACTCGGCATTGTTCATGGTCAGGAGTCCGGCCAGCGTGTACGGGGCTGAAACGCCGGCGTTCGGCTCCGGCAGAATGGCGATGGGGACGTTCGTTTTCAATGTGTCCAGAATGGCCTCGCACACGGACTCTTCCCAGAACAGCGGGCTGGTCGGTGAGAGCTGCGTGATGCCGTATACGCAGGAATCGAAGTCGCCGCCGAACGCGGCCCGCAGCAGTTCGATGCAACCGCGGTTCACGTCCGGCCGGTCGGTCGAGAAGTAGATGGGCTTGCGACTGTTCGCAATGCAGGCGTTGACTCCGTACAGCAGCGAGGCCTGCGGATTCCGCACATCCTGCGGCATGACCGGAATGCCGATCATGTCGATCTCCGGGAGTTGCTCGCAGAGCCGGGCGAACCGCTCAACGTCCTGCACGCGGGAGGGTCTGGTCTGGCCGGTTTCGGAATCGAGCCAAAACACGGCGTTGTGCCCGGCCGCAACGCGCGGCGTGCCGTCCCCGAGTGTGAAGGCGGGCGTGCCGTCGCGGTCGAAGACGGCGAAAGAGCGGGGAACCTTTGCCAGCGCGTCCTCCAGGGCGGCGCGCGGAAAGCGCACCCGCCGTGCCGCGGCGTCGACCGGCAGACCCTTGGCGTGCAGGAGTTCGAGGAGGTGCGGACTCAGCACTTCGACGCCTGTGGTCTCGAGGATGTCGACCGTGGCGCTATGAATGGACTGCATCTCGGTTCCCGACAGAACCTGCAGGGGGGCGAGTCGCATGGGTTGTTTCCCTTCTTCGAGTCCGGAGTGTTCTCTTGTTATGCGCACAATGTACTCTCAAGAGAACAACCTGTCAAATCAACGAAATCCGGCGGGGGGGCTGCGTCAGTTGCGGGTGCACGGTTTGGGGGGGAGCTGGCCAAAGTGGCGGGAGCGGCTCGCTCCCGCGGGTGTCGGAGCGAGCCGCTCCGACCACTTTGGGCGCCAGCCCAGGTCAGGCGTCGACCCTATCTCCACCGGCGACTGACGCAGCACCGGGGTGGATGACAATCATATCGGAATAGGTGTTGCCGGGTCTGTGATCCGTCACGGAATTGGCGGGCGAGGGGGGGGGCGCCCGCGGTACGGGCCAGACGCAGCGAACACCGGCGGACGGGGCGTGGGACTCGGGCCGAGACGGCCCCGAATACTCTGCTGCGGTCCCAGAGGTCCCGCGCCACTGCTGCTCTGCGTTTTGGCAACGGAGTGACTTGGTCGAGAGCCTAAACGGGTTGCCCGCCGCCCTGCGCCGCTTTCACGGCCGGGCAGGCGGTCTCCAGGTCAGGCACGGTCCATCGGGCTGGGAAGTCGCGGCATTGGCGGGGTTTGACGGGGTGGATGCGGCATCGGTTATCCGCGCCGAGGAACACGCAGGAGCCATCATCCTGTTCGATGAGCGACAGATTGCGGCGGCTCGATGTCAGTCTGGCGTAAGTGTTTGCAAACTGTTCGGGCGTAACGCCAAGGTGCGCAGCGATGGCGTCGACCTCGTCACGGCGAACAATGACATAGCCGGACCAGCGGCAGCAGGCACCGCACTGCTGGCAGGCATGATGAAGGTGAGCGACGGGGTCGGCCGCACCGGGGGCATTTGTGGGAGCGGATTGTGTAGTGCGATAGGTTGACACCAAAGCCCTTCTCCGTTTCCACCGCAGGCACATTACCGCGGCCGATCGAGTAGGAATGCACCCTCGAACGTCCTATACTATAGCCGCCCGGATGATGTGGCGGTGGGTGAGTGGGTTAGTGGGTGAGTGGGACACGCCCGCTTCGTACGTTTGGTCCGTTTGGCCGCCGCGCCGCGCGGCGGTTGGCGGCAGGAGTAGCAGAGCATGGCCCGAGACCTGATCGTACTGAACGTCGGCAACACGCACGCGCAGATGGCCGTCGTGGATGGCGGCGGACTGGCGGGTTTGCGGCGGGTTCGGACGGCCAGCCTGATCACTGATCCGTGGTTGCGGGAGGTGGCCGGAAGCGACGCGACGACGCGGTTCTTCGTGGCCAGCGTGGTTCCCGCCGCGTCGGACGTGCTGGTGGCGCGACTGGGGCGTGAGCGGGTGACGTTCCTGGAACTCGGCATGATCGAGGGTTTGGATTTCTCAATGGTCGACACGCGCACCATTGGGGCGGACCGACTGGCGAATGCCGTTGGCGCGGTGGCCCTTGTCGGCGTGCCGGTCATCGTGCTCGATTGTGGAACCGCCATCACCTCGGTGGTGGTGGACCGGCAACGCCGGTTCCGCGGCGGGACCATCATGCCTGGCCGGCACCTGATGCGTCGGTCGCTGGCCGATCACACCGGCTTGCTGCCGTTTGTCGACGTGGGCGGCGACTTGCCGGTGGTGCCGGGCACGAATACGGTTGGGGCGATTGCCGCCGGGGTCGACGTGGGGGCGCTCGGCGCCGCAGAACGCATCGTGAACGCGTTGCGCCAGGGGATTGGCGAACTGGACTGTCCGGTGTTGGCTGTTGGCGGCGATGCGGCGTTTTTTGTCCGGGGGGTGACGGGGCTTCAAGCCGGCCCGGACGACCTGACGCTGCAGGGTGTTGCGGGAGTGGGGGGACGTGTGCTGGGCTTGAGTGAAACAGGAGGCAAGGTGTGAGGTCCTGGCACGGCAACCAAAGGTTTGCCGGCTGGCTGGCGGCGGTGCTGGCCGCGGGGGTCGGCGTCGCGTCGGTTCAGGCCCCGGCCGTTGCGGAGATGCTGGCACGACCCGAGATCGGGGCGTCCCTGGTGCTCGAAGCGCACAGCAGCATCGGCCGCGGCGTGAGTTTCCTTCTGGGGAAACAGCTTCGTGACGGTTCATGGTCCCGCCACCCGGTCATCACCTCCTACGCCACGCTGGCGCTGGCGAACAGCCGGCAGGACGGGGACGCGGAACTCCGCGGCGCCATCGACCGCGCGGTGCAGTTCGTGGCCGACCAGGCGCAAGCGGACGGCAGTATCTGGAACGCGCAGACCCGGCAGTATTCGGTTTACTCCACCGCCATCAGCGTGCTGAGCCTGATCCGCATCAACCGGCCCAACGACACGCCGCGCATTCGCGCCGCCCGCGCGTACCTACTGAGTTCGCAGCAGGTCGACGTGCCCGAGTCAGACCCGGGTTTCGGTGGATTCAGTCCAGCCCGGGGCGTGGCAGCGGACCTGACGACCACGCAGTGGGTGCTCGAGGCACTGTACCTTACCGACGCACTGGACCGCGCTGAACCTGCGGCCAGTCCGGAGGCCGTCCAGCGCGCCGACACCGCCTATCAGCGCGCCATGGTGTTCGTCTCACGTTGTCAGCAAATGACAATGGGGGCCGCTGCTGCCGGCGAGCCGTTGCTCGCGCCGCTCGGCTGGTTCGCCGACGGAACGACTCCGGGTGCGACCGGTGCCGATGTGTCCGGCAGCACGCCGCGCAGCATCGGGTTCCTGACCTATGCCGGGCTGAAGAGTCTGCTGTACGCGCGGGCGCCGGCGGATGACCCCTGCGTTGTCGCCGCGGTTGCCTGGGCCAGGCAGCACTACCGGACCGACGCGAACCCGGGGCTGGGCACGGTGGGGCTCTACACGTACTTGTACACCATGGTCAAAGCGCTGAAGGCTTACGAACTGAACATGCTCTGGTTCGAGACCGCACTGGGCGTCGACTGGCGCCGTGAAGTGGTGGACCGGCTGCTCTCCCTTCAGCACGGCACGGGCGAATGGCTCCACAGCGACCCGCGCTGGTGGGAAACCCAGCCGGAACTGGTCAGCGCCTACGCGTTGCTGACGCTGGAGATGGTGTGCGGGACCGGGAATCGGACCGAAGACTGAGTTCCCACCCCGCAGATCCACGGCTGCGTGGGGCACTTGGCAGCCTGTCTTGGCGCAGTGGATTCCCTATTCCGGCGTGTTGAGAAGACAACCGTAAGCATCGAAGGGGAGAGGGACACCCAATGGCCTCCAACTTGAGACCGGGAGACCGGTTCCTGGGAGGCGACTCTTTGGAGCGCCCGCGTCCTCGCGGGCTGGCTTGGGGCGGGCTTGCTGTTGCACTGGGCAATACGACAGACCCTCACGCCTTTTCTCACGGCCACAGCGATTGAGTTGGGTAGCATTGGAGGCACACCCATGGTTCGCCGAATCCGTTTGCCGCTCGTCGGCTTCGTGGCAGCGTTCTCCTCGGTCGGGCTTGGGCAGCCGCAAGTGGACTGTGCGGGGCTCATATCGTCGGCGGCCAAGGAGTGGTTTGGCGATCATCCGACGGGGCGGGCGCATATCCAGTTCAACAAGCCGATGTTCCAACCGGGAGAGACGGTATGGTTCAGGGCGACCATTCTGGATACCTCCACACTGAAGGCGATTGGCGAGGCCCCGGGGTGCACGTGCGAGTTGGTGGGGCCCGGCGGTAACGTCGTCATGGCGAAGAGTGTCCAAATGTCGGGCGGAGTGGGCGCGAATGCCATCGACATTCCCGCCGACGCGCCCGGTGGCGAGTACACGCTGCGGGTGGTTGCCATCGGGGGACCGACGGAAGAAAGGAAGTTCACCGTTTATTCGTACGTGCCGCCGTTATTCAAGAAGAAACTGGATATCATCGGCAAGGCCTATGGTCCAGGCGACCGGGTCGAGGCGAAGGCCGAGTTCTACCGGGGTACGGACGAGCCGTTGGCCGGACACGAGGTCGTCGGTAGCGTTGTGGTGGACGGCAAGGAGGCACTGAGTTCTACCCGTGAAACGGACAACCAGGGACGAGTGACTCTGGAGTTCAACTTGCCGGACGTGGTCGAAACGGAGAATGCGTATCTGGCGCTCAAGGTTTCCGAGGGTGGCACAACCGAGTCCACGTCCCAAGTCATCCCCATCCTCCTGCGGAAGTTGGACGTCGCCTTCTATCCGGAGGGCGGGGACTTGGTGGCAGACTTGCCGAGCCGTATCTACTTCGCGGCGACCAAACCCAACGGCAAGCCGGCTCGTATCGAAGGTGTGATCAAGGACAGCGCCGGCAAGACAGTTGCGGCAGTCGAGGACCACCACCACGGGATGGGGCGTTTTGAGTTGACTCCGGCGAAGGGCGCCAAGTATCACCTGGAGGTGACGAGTCCCGCCGGGATCTCGCGCTGGTTCGCGGTCCCGGACGCACGGGCCGCTGGTGTCGTCCTGCGGGTCCAGGACGACTTCACCGGTGCACAGTCCGAATGCCGCCTGGCCCTGCACGCGTCCGAGGCATATCCCAACGTGACGGTCATTGCCGCACTCCGCGAGAACGTCTTGTGTGTGAAGGCGGCTGACCTCAAGCAGGGGGCAAACGATATTGCACTCGATCTCCCGCCCATGCAGGGGTGCCTGCGGGTTTCGGTGCTCAGCGAGCGTGGCGTGCCGCTGTGTGAGCGGCTCGTCTATCGGAACCGGGGTCGGGACATGAACGTGGAGATCACCGCCGCCCAGGCGCACTACCGGCCCCGGGAGAAGGTGGTGCTCAACATTCGGACGACGTTGCCTGACGGTCGCCCCTGCGCGGCCGCACTGGGTCTGGCGGTGGTGGATGACCGTGTCCTGGCGTTCGCCGATGACAAGAGTGCGCACCTCCTGGCGCACGTCTACCTCGCGAAAGACCTGCCGGGAGAGATCGAGGAACCGAACTTCTACCTGGACCCGAAGGAGGAGAAGGCGCCGTTCGCACTCGACCTGTTGCTCGGGACCAGGGGGTGGCGGCGGTTCGAGTGGGTGAAGGTACTGAACCCCGCCGCGAGCCGGGACGTTCGGCTGACGGACCAGGTTTTGCGCAACGTCATGGCTAGGCCCATTCGCGCCGTTGTCGCGCCGGGCGAGACGCGAGGTGAACCGGGCGGCGGCGACGAGTTTGGTGGGTTTGGCGAGGAAGGCGGTTTTGCAGCGGCGGCTGCTGCTGGCGGCGCTGCGTTCGGCGGGTTCGGCGGGGAAGCCGCTCCTGCTGGGGCGGCGGTGGCGGGTGGGGCCACGGCGGTTCCTGGTGCCCCACGCGAATTCCGGCGTGAGGGCGCAGTCAGGCCCGAGGCGTTCCCGCCGCCGGTGCTGCCGTTCGTGGGGGGCGAGCGTCCTGTCCCGGACTGGGCTCCGCCCGCGGTTGTGCGGCCACACCGTGCGGTTCCCGCCGGCGAAGGAATGGCGGAGGATTTTGACGCCGGTCCCGTGTCGGCCGAGGCGGCCTACCCCGTCGTGGGGAAGACCATCACCATGAACATGGACAACATTCCCCTGGGTGAGGTCCTCCGGTACATTGCCTTGGGCGCCGGACTGGAAGTCCATGTCGAGCCGCATGCCGTGATCCTGAGTACGCCCGGCACGGTGCAGCGCTGGGGCGGCGACACGACGGCGATCCGGCGGAAACTGGCTGCGATCGTTATCCCGCAAATCGAGTTCGATGACTTTCCGGTTGCGGAAGTTGTTCAGGTCCTCAAGCGTCGCAGCATCGAACTCGACCCAGACGGGGAGGGCGTCAACATCGTGCTGCACATGGTCAACACCGGCATGACGGCGGACGCCGGTGGTGAGACTCTCGCGGTGCAGTGGGCGGTGGTGCGCGAGTTTCCGAAGGTCGTCTATGACACGCCTGACACGGACGTTCGTGACGACTTCCGTGAATGCGTGCATTGGGACCCGCACGTGTGCACCAACGTGCTGGGTTACGGGCAGGTCGAGTTTTGTCTCAACGATGCGGTGACGTCGTTCCGGGTCACGGCCGAAGGCAACGCGATGGCAGGCCAGCCGGGGCGTGGCGAACTGGTCCTCGATTCGCGCACGCAGATGCACGTTGCCGCAAACGTGCCGGTTGCCCTGAGCGCCGGCGACGAACTGCGACTGCCGGTGGTCGTGACCAATGAGACCGATGCCGAGTTGCCGGTCTCCGGCGCGATCGCGGTCCCGGCGTGCCTGGTCCTCCCGGGCGGCGGCAAGGCATTCGAGAATGCCACCATCCCGGCGCACCAGGCCAAGACATTTCATGTTGCGATGGCCGCCAAGGTCGGGGAGGGGACCATGCTGCTGACCGCGACATCTCCGGCGGTTACAGACCGTGTTACGCGCCACGTTGCGGTAGCGCCGGTGGGCTTCCCGAGCGTCGAGAGCCAGAGCGGGTACGTCACGGACAAGGAAACGGTGAAACTCGTCCTGCCGCAGTCCACGGTCGACGGCTCGATCAAGGCGACGGTTCGTTTCTATCCCTCGCCGCTGGCGGCCATGCAGTCTGGGCTCGAGTCGATTCTGCGTGAACCGTACGGGTGTTTCGAGCAGGCGTCCTCGGCCACGTACCCGAATGTCATGGTTCTTCAGTACCTGCGGCGCACCGGGCCGCACAACGCCGAAGTCCAGAAGCGCGCCGTCGATCTGATCGCGAAGGGGTATCAGCGCCTGGTGGGGTTCCAGTGCAAGAGCGGCGGTTTCGACTGGTTCGGCAGGGAGCCAGCGCACGAGGCCCTGACGGCCTACGGGATCCTCGAGTTCACGGACATGGCCGCGGTCTGGGGCGGTGTCGACGAGCAAGTGGTGGAGCGCGCGCGCAGTTGGCTGCTGTCACGACGGGATGGGAAAGGCGCGTTCCAGCACGACCCGAGGTCCCTGGATCACTTCGGCGGCGCTGATCCGCAGGTCAGCGATGCGTACATCGTCTGGGCGCTGGCTGAAGCGGGCGTGACGGGACTCGAAGTGGAACTCGAACAGGTGGTGCTGAACGCGCGGACATCCGGGAATCCCTACCAGATCGCGCTTGCCCTGCTGGCCAAGGCGAAGACGGAGCCCTCACTGCCGCCGGTGGTCGAGGAACTGGGTGAGGCCTTGCGCAAGTGTCAGGGCCCGGACGGCGCGTTCCAGGGCAAGGGCGCTTCCATCACCGGATCGACGGGGCACGCGCTGACAATCGAGACGACGGCTCTGGCGATCATGGCCTTCCGTGTCGGCGCTGACGAGGCGGCGAACCGGGGCCTGGAGTGGCTGGTCAAGCAGCGGACGACCGGTGGGTTCGGCGGCACGCAAGCGACGATCCTGGCCCTGAAGGCGATTGCCGGCACCGGCCATTCCGCGGCCGGTGTGGTGTCCGTGTCCGTGAACGGCGCGCAGAAGGCCGAGTTCAACATCAAGAAGGGCGAGGAGGGTGTCGTCACATTTCCCGGACTGGAGGAGCTTGTGCATCCGGGGGAGAACACGTTTCTGCTGTCTTTCGCAGGGAACGAAAAGGAGCGGGTGGCCTACAGCGTCGATGTCGAGTACACGACCTTGACGCCGAAGAACAGCGAGGAGGGCCCTGTGCGCCTGGACGTTACTCCCGGCAAGAGCCGACTCGGCGTCGGTGATGTCATCCCCGTGACGCTGCGATTGCAGAACACGTCGGGGAAGGCCCTGCCCATGACCTTGGCGCGGATCGGTGTTCCGGGCGGCATGCGCCCGGAGTTCAAGCAACTCAAGGACCTGCAGGAGAATGGCGTGGTGGACTTTTCGGAGACGACGCCGCGGGAGGTCGTGCTCTACTTCGGTTCTCTGCCGGCGAGTGCGCGGAAAGAGGTGGTTCTCAATCTGCGTGCCGACGTGCCCGGCACATTCACCGGCAGAGCATCGTGCGCGTACCTCTACTACAGCCGAGACGTCATCTGGTGGGCAGAACCGTTGCGGGTGCAGATCGCACCGTGATGTCGGGGCCAACCGCTGGACCTTTCACACCGCGGGTCGCGCCAGGCCATTCATGGCCGCATCACCCGTTCCCGGGTATCGGTTCCTATGAATGCGGCTCCATGGCTCACGATCCGGGGCGAGCTGAACGCCCACAGTGCTTCAGGAGCAAGAGCCGGTCAGGGCCGCCCGTTCTCCACGGGAGCGCTGCGAGCGCGACACAGGCCCGAATCTGTCGGAGGTATCTCGTCTGCGTGCGTTCAGCCTGGTCGAGGCGGCGAGGACATCTTCTCATCTTCACAATTGCGCAATTGTGCAGATGAGAAGATGAACCGGCGGACGAATCCCCGGCCGGTCCGGCGCAGGTTTCAGCACTCTGGAGTGCCAATGCGACAAGCAACGGCGGTGCCAGTCAACTACGCGCTCTCGCGGACGCAGAGCGCCGTCTTGAGCCGGACGTTGCGGCGGGCGGCGTTGGGGTCGGCGAGCCGGCGCAGCAGCAGTTCCACGCATCGCGCCGCCATCTCTTCCTTGGGCTGACTGATGGTGGTCAGCGCAGGGGTGGTGAACGGCGTGACCATGATGTTGTCGAAGCCGATCACTGAGACGTGTCTTGGGACCTGACGCCCCGCCTCCTTCAGGGCGCGAATGGCGCCGATGGCACAGGCGTCATTCACCGCCAGGATGCCGTCGAACGCCGTTCCGCCAAGCAACGCCTTCACCAGGGTGTAGCCGTACTCGAACAGGTTCTTGCCGAACGGCGTTGCCACCACCAGGCCGTGGTTCACGCTCAGGCCCGCTTCGGTGATGGCTTTCACGTAGCCACGGCCGCGGTCGCTGTCCGGCGCAGACCCCAGTAGCAGAATTCGGCGTCGGCCCTTGCTGAGCATGTGCCGGGCAGCCTCGTACGCGCCCTGTTGGCGATCGAGCGTCACCGCGTCGACGCCCGGCGTTCGGCAGTCGTAGCAGACGGCGGGCACGCGCGTGCCGCGCAGCAGGTTGCGGAGTCCGCGGTCGAGGGACAGGCCGAGGATCAGGCCGCGCGGCCGGGCGCTGAGGATCTCACGCAGCAGTACGGTGGCTTCGGCCTGATCCTGAAAGCTGTACAGGCGCCAGTGGTAACCGGCGGTCAGTACCGCCTGCTTGATGAAGTACAGCTTCTCGATGAAAAGCTCGTTGGTTTGGTCCGGCATCAGGCAGGCGATGACTTGCGAACACCGCAGACGCAGGTTGCTGGCGCCGGTGTCCTTAACGTAACCGAGCTTGTCGCACGCGGTGAGGATGCGCTGCCGCGTGGCGGCATTGATGTCGCGGCGCGCGTTCAAGGCGCGGCACACCGTCGAAGGCGAGACCTTGCAGTGCCGGGCGATGTCAATGACGCTGGGGTTCATGGGCGAGTGGGGGCTGCGTGTGGGTGTGTGGGTGTGTGGGTGTGTGGGTGTGTGGGGGCCCTTCAGGGCGGGAGTGAGGGAGTTCGGCGGAATCATGGGTGGGGCTATCCACCACCACTCACACACTCCCCCACCCACGTACTCACACACTGCTCCCTCCGTGTTACGCGCCGAGGGCGTACCAGAAGTCCAACGCTTCCTGGACGGTGGCCAGGCCGTCCGTACCGCCGAGCGCGGCGTTGCCGTGCGGGAGCAGGCAGCCTTGACTGGCCCAGTGGTGCATGCGTCGCAGGTAGTCTTTGCCGGTTTCGCCGGGGCGCTTTGGCCAGCCGCCGATGTACACCTTCCCGTACTTGAGGCAGCGTTGCATGTCCTCCTCGAACACGTGGTCGTGCTCGTGGCCGGGGATAAAGCCGAAGTTGATGCCGCGGATTTCGGGGACTTGGCATACGCCTTCGGTGACGTGGTCGTTGCGGCCGCAGTAGTGCATCCAGGCGCCGCCGAAGTGCTGGGCCAGCTTCTGTGTGTAGGGCATGGCGAAGTCGCGGATGCAGTCCGGGCCGAGAATCGCCGTGGTGTCCTCGCAGATGCGGACGCCCATATTGTCCGCGTACAGGTTGTTGCCATGGTGCTGGCGGTCAAGCGGTTCCCCGGTGACTTCCTTCATCCACGTGTGCGTCTTGATGCCGAGTTCGACGCACAGGTTCAGGAGGTGGTGCACGAAGGGCGGGTCGTCGTAGAGCACGTAGAACAGGTCGTCGCCCATCATCAGGTGCGCCAGGTCGAGCGGGCCCTGCGTGTCCATGCAGTAGACCGGCAGCGTGTCGCCCATGATCTCCCTGAATCGGCGCATGTAGCCGAGGCCGCGCTCGAACGTGCCCTGGATCCGGATTTCGTCGGGCGTCAGACGCGCTATCTGTTCCTTCTTGAGGTGACACTGCAGCCAGGGCATTTTGTCCGGGAATATCTCCTGTTCCAAGCCGACGCAGGCGAGCAGCGTGCCGGTGCCCATGTTGGCACGGATGGAGGGGACTGCGTCGCTGCGCGCGTTGGCCACACCACAGGCGGCGCGGACTTCCGAGCAGGTCATGAGGTCGGCGTTGTAGAACGCTTCCTTGTAGTTCGGGGCGGGGATGGCCTTCTGCGCTTCGGTGAGCGGGGCGCTGAAGTGGATGGGCCAGGCGTCCGGTCTCTGGTGCCGGAACAACGCCGCCTGGCGGTTTCGGGCCAGGGCGAGGCGTTGCGGGTCGCGGCTGAACAGGTGCGGCAGTTCCCGGACATCGAACGCGGTGCAGGTACCGGTACTCACGGATGCTTCCTTTCGCATTACCGGCAACGTTGCCGGTCAGGTGTCTTAAAAAAGTCGGCAACGTTGCCGACAAACGAGATAATACCACGCGGATCGGCACCTGTCAACCCGAAACTGTGCATCAGGGTGATGCGTCAGTTGCGGGCGGAACGACTGCGTGTTGGCCCATGCGTGAAACCCCCGTGGCCTGCGCCACGGGTGAATCGGGTTCGCCCGCCAAACGTGCGCGCCCCCCCCTCCTCCTTTTGCCCAGTCCGCCGCCGGCGGAGCGGGCAAAAGGAAGAGAGGGAACACGGTGCGGCGTAGTAGCCAATGAACCCGTTCACCCGCCACGCAAGGTGGCAGGGGTCTGTGCTCCACCCTTTGCTGACGCATTACGCGTCAGGTTGTGGCCGGCGCCATCCAGGGCGTGGCGGTGTCCCACTGGCGCAGTGCGGCTTCCATGGGCGCCGTGGCGGGTGGGAGTGTTGTGGAGGCGGCAGCCAGGTTGTGCAATTGGAACGGGTCGCTGTGCAGGTCATAGGCATGGGACGGTTTTTCGGCGAAGGCGCGCTGGCCCTTGACGAATGGGAGATAGACGAGGTGCGCCGGGCGTCGGAGTCCCGCACCGCCGGACGTTTCGACGATTGCGCCGGGTTCGTCGAGTTGGGGGCGAACCCCGCGCAGGACGGGGGCCAGGTCTTGCCCCTGGACGTGCGCCGGAATCGCGCCGCCGATCTGGTCGAGCAGAGTGGGCATGAGATCGACGAGGGACGCGACCTGGTCACGGACAACGCGTCCGGACGGGCCGAGTCCCGGGCCGCGCAGCAGCAGGGGGATGCGGATGGATTCCTCGGTGGGGCCGCCCTTTTGGACCAGGCCGAGGCTCCCGAGGTTGTCGCCGTGGTCCGAGGTGAAGATCACGATGGTGTTGTCAGCCAGGCCTGTCGAGTCGAGGGCCTGCAGCATGGTTCCCAGTGCGGTGTCCGCCCAGGTCGTCAGGCCGTAGTACTCGGCGATGAGGGTTCGCAGGTCGTAGTCCGGGGGCAGTGTGTCGGTATAGGGCAGGTGCAGGTTGTAGTAGCGGAAGTCGTAGCGGTAGACGCGGAACCAGTAGTCCTGCCGCGCCAGGGGTTGCGACAGATCGACATTCGGGCGCAGCGGGATGTCCTGCGGCCGGTACATGGTCAGGTACTTGTCCGGCGCGTCGGCCAGAGGACAGTGCGGTGGGGAGATGTTGTAGTACAGGAAGAACGGGCGTTGCCCGGCAGACTGCCGGCGCAGGAAGGTGGCGACCCGGTCGGCTTCGAAGTCGACGCTGTAGCCCTCCGGAATGAATTCCGGGCCGCCGTTCTCGGTGAAGCTTTGGCCGGTATGGCAGTGGTGCACACGCGGGATGAGGTAATCGTCGAAACCGATGTCGTTCGGCCAGGAGTGGATGTGCCACTTGCCGATGGCGGCGGTGGTGTAGTCCATCTGCCGCAGGCACTCCGGGAGGGTGCGGTCGCGCAGGTGCGGTCGACCGGCGTCCGGGTACTCGGGCAGGTTGAAATCGCCCGGGCGCGCGGGGTAGGCCACATTGGCGACGCCGCCGGTGCACGTCCGGTTGTACTGGCCGGACAGGACGACGGAACGCGCCGCCATGCAGACGGGAAAATTGGTGATGGCGGTCTCGAACCGGACACCTTCGGCGGCGAGGCGGTCCATGTTGGGGGTGCGGATTACCGGGTTGCCGTAGCACCCGACCTCGAACGCGCGCAACTGGTCGCAGAGACACAGGATGATGTTCGGTGGGTTGGGCATACGGGGCTCCTGTCCGAAATCGCGTCTCGCCATGCTTGTTGTCAAGGCCAACGGTGCTCCACTCCGGCACAACCCGAATATACTCGGCCCTGTGCTAACGACCAGTTGATGTCCTAGCGGGTACCGGGGGAATTGGCTGACACTCCAGAAGAGGATCTCGGAAGAGATCCGAAGGAGTGTCAACGTGGAAGGTCAGAGCATCCATCGGGGTTCCATCGGGGTCTGCGTAAGGATAGCTATTAATAATAAGCATCTTAGGTTTCCTTAGTGTGCTCAAGGCATTGCTTAGATTGATTCTGGTGAGCACTGAGGAATCGCTCTAAGGGATGATCGTCCGGTCCGGTGCGTGTCCCCTGGGGTCACCCGTCGTCTTGGGGCCGTCAAGGATGACTCCCCGGGCACCGGCGAAATGGCCGCCATCGATTACTCCGACGCGACGCCGGACGTCGCATTCACCTACACCCGTCTCGGCCAGCAGGCCACCGTTACCGACGCCACGGGTACCCGCGAGTTTGCGTACTCCGCAACCACCCTGGACCTGATCAGCGAGACCCTGCCGGCCGCGCTCTATGGCGGCAAGACTCTCACGCGCACGCGCGATGCGCTCGGCCGCTTTGTCATTGGTCTCGCCACCGTCTCCCGTGCGCTCGCTGGACTCGCGCCCACTTCCGCGTGAACGCGGGACTCAGGCGGGGACGGGGCAAGGAGGAAAACGCGCAGGGAAGAGGGGCCAAGGTGGGGGAATGGGGGAGGGGCATCGGTTGTAGCTGGGGGCAGTGGGTCGCTCCACGCCGCAAGGGCGTGGCAGCGCGAGCCGGGGCGCAGGACCGACCGGTGAGGGAAGAGAGGGCGGGCAGCGGTTGTAGCTGGGGGCAGTGGGTCGCTCCACGCCGCAAGGGTGTGGCAGCGCGAGCCGGGGTGTGGCCGAGTGCGGCGCAGACCTGCGGGGCGGTGACGCGTACCGGTTCTCCGGTCTCCGCGTCCGCGGTCAGGACAGCTCTGCCTGTCCACCCTCCACATTCGGCCCTGAACACATCCAGCCTCTACCTGCCGTCTCCCATTCTGACAGCGAACGGGGTTCAGAACTCCACCACGCGACCGGTCTCGCGGCTGGAGATGGCCGCCGAGCTCATCTTTGCCGACCAGAGGCCGTCGGCCGCGCAGGCGTTGCGCGGCGCCTGGCCGGTCAGAATGCATTCGGCCAGGTGGTCGACGGCCGCGAGCCAGCCCTTGTCGACCATGTAGTTCCAGTGCGGGCAGCGGCCGCTGCAGTAGGCCTGGAGTTCGGCGCGGTCCGGTTCCGGTTCGCCGTCGGTTTTCTCGAAGCGGGCGCGCTGTTCCCAGCCCATGCGTCGCAGTTGATACAGCGCCTCCGCGCCGCCGAGGCCGAGGAGGAACTTGTGCGTGAACTCGCGGTCCGGGTGGCTGTGCCCGGGGAAGCGGTGGATCCAGTCGCAGTTCTTGTAGCCGTAGGTGCGGAGTTCGACGAACTCCTCGACGATCACCGAGCCGAGGTTGGAGACGATCTCGATGCGCTCCTTGGGCAGGTCCATGGTGCAGTAGCCGGAGTTCATGATGGTGGCGACGCAGCCGTTCTTGAACTTGAGCACGTACGCCTCGTCGTCGGGTCGCGATCCGACGCAGTAAATGGACTGCGGGTCGGAGTCGGTGAACCAGCGCAGGATATCGAAGATGTGGCAGACTTCGTGGATCACGCGGGTGTTGGGCGGGTAGTTCTTGCCCCAGCGCCAGTACTCGTCGCTGATGCGGTAGTGGATGTTCTTGGGGCCGCCGTCCGCATGGACGAGTTCTTTCGCCTTGACATACGCCGGGGCAAAACGCCGGTTGAACCCGACCGACACGTGCTTGCCCGCCTGGCGCTGTGCGGCCACGACGGTCTCGACCTCTTCGGGTGTGTTGGCGAGGGGTTTCTCCACGTACACGTGTTTGCCGGCCTTCAGCGCTTCGACGGTAAGCGGGGCCTGCATGTCTTCACGGGTCGCGACCACGACCGCGTCGATCTCGGGGTCGGCAAGCATCGTGCGGTAGTCGGTGACGGCCTCGGGGATTCGGTACTGCGCCTGGACTTTCTTCAGGACCTCTTCGCGCAGGTCGCAAACCGTCTTGAGCGTCGCGTGGCGCGCCCGCGACAGATTCGGCAAGTGCTGGGACTGAGCGATGCCACCGGTGCCGATCATACCGAACACAGCTTTTCTCATATCTGGTGATCCCTCCTTGACCTGACGCACACTGAGCGTTTTCCTCAACTTACCCTGTGTCGGAGTAAGGGGCAAGCGCCGGACGGAAGCAGGTGGTAATGCGTCAGTGGCGGGTGCTGGGCTGGGCGGGGCTCGCCAAAAGTGGCGGGACCGG
>MHBL01000190.1:16013-23300 GCA_001803235.1 Lentisphaerae bacterium RIFOXYA12_64_32 | reverse complement strand
TGCCCCTGCCCCTGCCCCTGCCCCTGCCCCTGCCCCTGCCCGATGCGTGCCATCGTAACGCGAACGAAACACGTCGACCGGTGCGGGTAAATCCGGCCACGCGGGATGCGGACAGACATCGGTCGCGGCCCCGCTCGTAGTGGTGTCGCAGTCCCGGCGGTTGTCCGCCGGGCAAGACACCATTCCCACGCCAGACCGCCGCACCGCGCCGGATGGGCTCTTGGCGCTCCACTTCGTTCCGCGCACTGCGATCCCACTACGAACAGATGTATCCTGGCGCCCCCGCGTCGCCACTTCCCTCTCGGGATTTACCCGCGCAGGTCGAAACTGGTTCTTGGCACGCCGTTGCGGGTTCACGTCGCGGTCTTTCCACTGGCTGCCGCCGCCAGAAGGCGGCGGGCATTGCCGCAAAACACGTCCGCCACGTCCGCGCCCGTCAGGCCAACCCGCTCCGCGGCCCGGCGGAAGGCGGCCAACTCCTCATAGAGAAAGAAGGTGAGCGCGTCGGCCTCAGCGCCGGACACTTCGCCCATGTTCCTGTCGCCCGACACGTCGCCGTACAGCCCTTTGGAAACGAGGTTGACATAGTGACCGTCCCGAGTGATCCGGCGCATGCGCATGCGCAGGATCGGCAGGTCGCTGCCAAACAGGACCCGTTTCGGGCCGACGCAACGGAGAAGCTGCTCGAACACGCGGTCGTTTGTGTTGGCGCTGAAGTCGAAACACATCCGTCTCGTCCCGGCAAGAATCTCGAACGCATTCCCCACGTCTTCACCACAGTAGGCCCGCCCGACATGCGCGACGATCAGGTTGAGGTTCGGGTAGTCACGTTCGATCTGCAGTAACTGCGCCAGATTCACTTCGTCTTTGAGCCGGTTGTCGCGCGGGACGTGCAGCATGACGATCCAGCCGTGGCGGTCGCAAACCGCGAGATGTTGGGGCGGGAAGAAATCGAAGATGCGGATCTCCTTGGTCGGGATATAGACCGGCGCCATGGACAGGTAGCTCTTCACTCCAATGAATCCACCGGCGCGCGTCCGCGCCTCGAACTCCGCCGCGCCCCAGGCCGGGTCACTGAAGATCAGGGCCGGAACGTGCGCCCGGCGCGAGCACTCCGCCACGTAGCTGTTCTGCGCGTCCAGGTTCCCGTCCTTGGGAAGGGTCGCGAAAATCAGCGGCGTCACACACTGGTCGGGCAAGAGCAGCCGGTACGTCTCCAGCAGGTCCTCGATCGGATTCTCCGCAGCCACCCGCGCCGGCCAGGTCACGGTGCGCGGCTCGCCCGTCCCCAGTTTCCCATGTGGAAAATCGCCCGCCCGCCAGACGTGCGTGTGAATGTCCACGATATCGCGCGGCAGGAAGTCCCGGATCCGCGCGGCATAGTGCCGGCGATCCACGGCGTTGATTTCAAACAGCGGCGTCGTGCGTGCAGCGGTCTGTGGCATGGTTCATGGCTCCTCACGGTGCATCCGATGTCCCTCGCCTGCCGGGACCGCCGGGCAGGGATGTCTACTCTTTGCACGGCGCGTCGCCCCAGTCGGGAACGTTAACCGTGTCGCCGTCCCTCAACGCCGACTGGTGCGCCGCCACGCCCATGGCCATGTAGCGAACCGCCTCCCAGACGTTGATGGCCGGAGTGCGGCTGTGTGCCACGGCGTCGACAAACTCATGCACCAGGTACGGGTGCGATCCGCCGTGGCCCTGGGGGGTGAAATCGATGCTCAGCAACTCGCGCGGGTCCTTACCCCGGTGCAGGGCCTGCTTGAAACCGTTCTGCACGTCCAGCGGCAGAGGGTCAAACATCTCCGCCGGCTTCAACGTCGCGCACTCCGGCGTCGGCAGATGGTCCATGTCCACCGCCTTAGGATCAGGCCGCCGGATCGTGAACCAGCGATTCTCGGAGAACGAACCGCGCGTGCCAAACACACGGAAGGTCTCCGAATCCTGCCCCGCCACACCCGGCATCTCGCGGGACTCCAGGATCCGCACCGCGGCGCCATTGCTCATCTTGAACAGTGCCGCCTCGTTGCTGAACGCGGAGTCCGCAAAGAACGGGTCGCCCGTCCGGTTGGCATAGCCGTGGGCATTGACCCGCACGGCGTGCGCGTTCATCACGCAGACCGGGCCGCTGACCGAGTGCGTCGGGTAATGCATCGGCCCGCCCTTCACACCGCGCGCCCGGTACGCATCCTGCACCCTCAGCCATTCCTTACCCGAACTGCTCGACGTGCGGGACTGCTGCACGCGTCGCAGATTGCAGCCGCTGTCGACGTCATGCATGTATTCGCCCTCGGCATAGACGAAATCGCCAAAAGCGCCTTCCCGCGCTTTGCGGCGACAGAACATGGACTGCGGATGGTAGTAGGTGGTTTCGCCCAGCATGTAGTGCCGGCCGGTGCGCTTGACGGCTGCAACCAGTTTGTCGCACCAACCGAGGATCTCCTCGTCGTCCGGGATCGAGATGACCGGCACCGCACTGTACACGTGCTTGCCGCTCTCCATGGCCTGAATACACTGCGGCGCGTGCAGCCACGGCTGCGTGATGATCACCAGCGCGTCGAAGTCCGCCCGGCAGATCGCATCGAGCGAATCGTGGCAGTCCCGCGGATGCAGCTTGTTCGCGTAGAACGGATCGTTTGCGAACTTCGCGACCAGGGTCGGCTCGCGGTCGCACAGGCCGATGCGGTCGACCAACGGATGATTCTTGAACAGCGGCGCAAACGCCGACCCGAACGACCCGAGCCCCACCAGTCCGATGCTGATACCCATGAGTAGATCTCCTGTTGTCCTCCGCGCTCGCTCAACACGCCGGCTGTGTTCCGCCTATCCCCTGCCGTGCTCGCGGTAGTGCCGGAATCCCGCGATCAGAGTCTTCATGTTCTCCAGCGGCACGCCGGGGGCGATGGAACTCGAGCAGGCGAGCATGAGTCCGACCTTCGGCCCCTTCTCGACCAGCCAGTCGAGCTGACGCCTGACGTCCGACGGCTTGCCGCGCGGCAAGGTAGTGGTAACCGAAACACCGCCGATGATGAAAAGGCTGTCGCCGTCCCGGGTCGTCATCTTGCAGATCTTCTCGTAGTCCATGCCGTCCTCGTACTGGAACCCCTGGAATCCGCCCAGACCGCACTCCAACAGGCGCGGCACCATCTGCATCAGGTTGCCGTCGCAGTGCCAGATCAGGCGGATGCCGGCGTCGAGAAAGGGTTCGATCGCGCGGGCGAAGTGCGGGAACCACAGCTTGTCGAGGGTCTTCACGTCCACCAGCGTGCCGCGCGAATCGGCCATGTCGTGATCCAGGCGGAGCAACCGCGGCAGGCCACCCTCGATGATGGCGCGGGCGGCGATGCGGTTGTGCAGGACGGACGCATCAGCGTGGATCCTGAACCCGCGCTCGATGACTTCCGGGTACAACGCGTACGCCATGAAGTAGTTGCTGTAGCCGTAGTGCCCGTAGAGGAAGCCGGGGAAAGCGAAGAAACCGCCATAGGGTCCCTTGAGCATGTTCATACCGAAAAGCTGTTGCACCGCGACCTCGCCGGCGATGCGTTTGCGCACCTCCGCGTCGGCGTTGGCTTCGAGATTGTGTCGCCACTGCTCCCACTGCGGAAAGAGGAACTTCTCCATGTGCTCAACGGCGGCCTCGGGCGAGTCGATCAGCATGCCGTCGCGCACGATCTGGTGGGCGCCGGTTGTGGCGCCCCGCGCCGTATCGTCAC
Source organism: Lentisphaerae bacterium RIFOXYA12_64_32 (assembly GCA_001803235.1). Taxonomy (GTDB): domain Bacteria; phylum Verrucomicrobiota; class Lentisphaeria; order Oligosphaerales; family YB12-FULL-65-16; genus YB12-FULL-65-16. Next base: position 19,584 of record MHBL01000190.1, on the reverse strand, counting down.
CATAGCCTTGATCCCTCATGCTCAGCGGGTTTTCCGGAATCCACTGGTCGATGAAGCTGACTCCCGCGGCAAGCTGGAACTCGCGGTAGACCCGGATCGACTCTTTCGGGTAACTGCCCGGCGGGTTGCCGGAGAGTGTCTCCAAGTGCGACCACTGCATGTCGTTGACGCCAAAGCCGCCGACGGCCATCCCGCGCGTCGGGCGCATAGCAATGGTGTCGAGCGCCAGTTGGGCGTTCGCCTCCCACTGGCCGGTAAAGACGTTGAATCCGTTCATGTTGTGCACCTCACTCGCCGCCGATTCGGACCTCATCCAGCCCCGCGAACCGCGCGAACGCGAGCACCGCGTCGGCACGCTCGCCCAGCACCAGCGCGCTGTGGTGCGTGCCGCCGTGCCGCGAATACGCCTCGAGGAACGCGGGCAACGGACACGGCGGCCGGATCCAGCCGCGCACCACTCCATCCATCGCCTTGCTTGCGGAGTCCGTGAGCACTTCGACCGGCGCCGCGATCAGGCTGAACCGGTCGCTCGGGCCGGGCACGAGGTTGACAAACACCGCCGGCCCAGGCTGCATGCGGCCGGTCAGGATCGCCGGGTTCAGCGCCGCGGAGAACTTGTACGGCTTCTCAGAGAGGCGCGGTTTCCCCGCCAGCACGTCCGGGCAGATCTCGCCCATGTGCGAAAGGAACAGGCTGTTGCCGCGCCAGTCCGGGCAGAAGATTTCCGTAAACGTGGTCTGCCCGAACGCCGAGGCCAGCGCCCCGACCAACGCCGAGGTCAGGACGTCTCCCTCGCCGGCGTAGCCCACCCCGCGCGCCATGGCCTTCGAGGCCTCGAGGAACGGGACCGTGTTGACCGGCCCCGCGGCGCTGTCGAACGCCAGGAAGTTCATGCTGAACGCATTGCAGCCGTTCTTCTCCAGCGCCCGGCGCAGGCCCAAGCCAACGCGCACCGACCGCTCATGGCACTCGCGCGGCAGCTCGCACCGGAACCGCTTCCGGTCCTCGGCCACCTCCGCGGCCACCTGCGGCACCCGGACGCTGCGCACGTCGCGGCCCAGGTCCGCGGCGCCGACGTTGATAACGCGGATACCCAGCTTCTTCGCCAGGACATCCTCTGCCACGGCAAAGTCGCCCATGCCCCGGAACGGCCCACCGACCCGCATCGTCACGGTCTTGCGCAGCGTCCGTGCCGCGCACGCCGCCCGTGCGATCTCCGCTGCCCGCGAGAGCGTCGCCTTTGCCTCGAGGTGGCCGGCAACGATCTCAAACGGTTTCCCGCGCCGCCGCAGCATGCACGCCAGGTCCATGACACCGTGGATGCCGTGGTTGTACATGATCCGTTCGGGTTTGACCCTGCAGCCGAACGCGGCGTCCATGGTCGTGTCCAGGATCAGGATCGGCAATGCCGTCTTCACCAGCGCGTCAATGCTCTCCAGCGACGGCGAGTACGCCAAGTGCACCGTCACCAGCAGGTCCACGTCCTGCTTCTCGATCGCCTGCACCGCACGACCGAACTCCGCGGCGACGCAGCAGATGTCGCTGCGCACCACCTCGACGCCCTGCCCCGCGAACTTCGCGGCGATCCGGTCGAGGAACGGCGCAAACTCCGCACGAACCTTCGGCGCGCACTCGTCGTAGAGCTTCAGGTACAGCGGGAGCAGTCCGATGCGGGGAAGACGTTGCATGGTGAGGATTCCTTCGTCAGAGCGGGTGTTCAGTGTTCAGGTGTCAGCGGGAACCGGGACACGCGGAGTTGTGGCCGCCGGAAGACGCCAGGCTTGTAGTCCCGCGTTTACGCGGTCCGGGTGACGCGCTGGCCCCGGGCCGCCTGAAGGCCGAACTACGACCCCCATGCCAGGGAGTTTCTCGTTCTGAGCGCACGCGCTGGTTCCTCCGTCATCGGCGGGCTCACGGAACGGCAACCCGGAACGGTTCGCCGGCCTTCACGTCGGCGTACAGCTTATCGAACCACGCACAGTACCGGTCGAACCCTTGCCGGACAGCGTCGGCCACCGGGGCCGTCGCAACCGGCACAGGGATTGGTCTTGCTCCGGCCGTGTCCGGGTTGAACGCGAACAGCGCACCTCTGGCACCGGCCAGTTCCTCGTCGGCGAGCGTGAAGACCGGCAACGGCGCAAACAGCGCCGCGAACATATCGCGGAAGAACCGGCCCTTGCTCGCACCACCGCCCAGCACCACACTGTCCACCAGACCGCGGTCGCGGACGTCGCGGAACACGCGCGCAAACTCCCACGCCAACCCGGCCGCCAGGGCGCGCAGCAGATCGCTCTTGCTCGTGTGCGCACTGACGCCGGAGAACGTGCCGCCGCCCAGCACACCCGGGCCCCACGGGTTCGCCTGGGTCAGCCACGGCACCGCGACAAGGCCATCGGGCGGCAGCAACCGTTCCGCAAAGATGCCGTCCAGCTTCGCCAACGCCGCGGCATGGTCCGGGTCCACCAGATTCTGCAAGCCCCAGTCCCAGGCGACGTTGCCGGCAAGCAACGGCTGGATGACAAGGTGCCCCTTGCCGAGCGGCGAGCCGATCACGAGTTGCAACGGCGACGCGCCCGCGCGCAAATCGGAGATCAGGAAATTCCCCACCCACGCCGTGCCCAGCGAGCACTGCAGCGGTCGCGCCGAGATCCGCGCGGCGGACAGGTACCCGGCCTCGTGGTCCATGTACGGACCGGCGACCGGAATGCCGGGCGCGAGGTCGAGCAACGTCCCGCCGTTCGCGGACAACGCGTGCGTTTCGTGGCCGCTCCGCAACGGTGCAACGAACGACAACGGCACGCCGACCACCGCCAGCGGGTCGGCGTCGAGCCGGTTCTCCGGCACGTGGTAACAGCCGATCTGCAGCGCGTTGCAGGCGTCCTGCCGCCAGGCTCCGGTCAACAGGAAATAGACATACTCCCCTGCCCCGGCGTACAGACGGCGCTCGGTGAACAACTCAGGACGCGTCTGCTTCAGCCAGTGCAGCCTCGCCAGGCCGGCGCCCGGCCCGTGCCGCTGCGCCAGGTACTGCCAGTACGCCGCATCCTTGCGCGCGGCGATCTCGGGCAGGAACCGGAACGCGCGGCTGTCGTTCCACAGCATCATCGGCGTGTGGGCCGTGCCGGTGTCGCGGTCCACGATCATGCCGCTGCCGCCCTGCGCACCCAGACCGACGCCGCGCACCTCGCGCCAGCGCGAACCCAGCCGCGCTTTCAGCGTCGCGCCGACGTCCTTCAAGGCCTGGCAAATAGCCTCCGACGTCTGTTCGCGCGTTCCATCACTTTCGACATGGACCGGCAGCCGCTGCGACGCCACGGCCAGCGCCGTGCCGTCACCGGCTTCAAACGCCGCCGCCTTGAGCGCGGTCGTGCCCAGATCGATCCCGACCAGCACGCCGCGGGAGGCCGTCGCGCTTGCCCCGCGCATACAGGCGGCACCGGACCGCGTGAACGCGGAACCACGAGCGCGAACCGGCGCGCGGGATGCGCCCAGGTTCGTAGTCCCGCATTCAGGGCGCGTCGATGGGGTGCGGCAGCGGGCCTTCCAGGGTGGCGGGAGCGGCTCGCTCCCG
>MHBL01000190.1:0-15945 GCA_001803235.1 Lentisphaerae bacterium RIFOXYA12_64_32 | reverse complement strand
CGCCGGACCGAGCCGGTCCGGCCACTTTGGGCGTGGTGGCGCATCTGAGGTGGTTAAATCGACACGCCCTTCAGGCGGCGCCTTGCGTCGAGCCGCGTTGCGCTCAGGCATACACCACCTCCGGGCCTTTGCGGTTCAACCACTTGCGGACCTGCGCCGGCACGCCCTTGTCCGTGATGACCTGGTTGAAATCCTGCCACTCGGCGTAGCGCACCAGCGCCGCTCGGCCGAACTTGCTGCCGTCGATCGTCAGCACCGCGCGCTCCGCAGCCTTGACGATGGCGCGCGATACCCGCGCCACGTTCATGCTCTCGGTGAATACGCCGTCCGCCGAGACACCGTCGGCGCCAAGCACTGCGAGATTGACCCGGAACCGACCCAGGTTCTCCTCGGTCAACGGCCCGGACAGGTCGGGGCTGTCCTTCCGCACCGTACCGCCGAGCAGGATCAGCTCGATGCTCTCCTGCGTGTGCAACGCGGCGGCGATCATCAGCGACGTGGTCAGAACCGTAAGTTTCGGCAAGCCGGCGATGGCGCGCGCCACCTCGAGCGTCGTGCTGCCCGTGTCCAGCAGCACCGTCATACCCGGCTGCACCGCCCGCGCCGCCGCCTGCGCAATGGCGCGCTTCTGTTCCGCGTTGCGGTTCAGGTTCTCCTGAAAGCTGAATTCGACAATCCCGGCACGCGACGGCATGGCGCCGCCATGCGTGCGGCTGAGCTTGCCGGCACGCGCCAACCGGGTGAGGTCACGTCGGATCGTCATCTCGCTGACGCCGAACTGCGCCGCCAACGTCTCGACAACGACCTCGCCTTCGCGCCCGAGCAGGTCCAGGATCTCGTTCTGCCGCGAGTTCCAACTCATGCCGGTTTCTGCTCCTCGACCTTCCGGACAACCTGTGGCCACACGTCGGGCGTGAACGGCCACTTGAGCTGAGCGCACACCGCACGCCAGCGCTCCGGCATGTCCTCAGCGTGCAAGAACGGCACGAAACCCATTCCCAGGTACGTCTTGACCGCGGCCAGACGCCAGTCGTCCGTCTGCAGGTAGATACGCCGGTAGTGCCGCTCGAGGAGACAGCGCACCACATTCGAGCAGACGGCCCGGCCCAAACCCTTGCCCTGATGCGCGGGACTGGCGCCGACCCAACCCAGTTCGCCACCGAACCGGTGCAGCGGCTGCGCTCGGTGGTTAGCCATGGCCGTCGCCACCACCGCACCCGATGCCACGTGCTTGATCACGAAGATCCCATCCGGCAGCGCACCGCCGGAATTCTGCATGAACTTCTCCGGCGTCCAGCCGATAAAGCCCGCCGACTCCATCAGCGCCAGGTAGCCGGGCAGGTCCGAATCCTGGAAGACGCACAGCTCGTAGCCCGCGGCCAAGTCAACCGGCGGCGGTGCGTTCACGAGCCGTTCGGGCCAGAGCATCTGCAGTTGCGGCCTGGGAGGCGGCGCGGCTGGTGCTGACGGTGCTGCTGCCATGGGGCCTCTCCTGGGACGGGGGGAGCGGACGGATCGGGATCTTCGGGATCATCGAGATCATCGGACTCATCGAGCGGGCCGACGGCGATGGGCCGCTACTTCGTCAGCCCGTGCTTCTTTACCGCCTGCTTCGCGGTCAGGCCGCGCTTGACGACGTCCTGCAGGGCCGCGACGAACGCCGGCGGGTTCGACGCCTGAATCGCGTTGCGCCCGAACACCACGCCCGAGGCGCCGGCACGTACTTCCTTCTCCGCCAACAGCAACGCGCCCAAGTCCGTAGGCGTCTTCTCCGCGCCCAGGCCCAAGATCGGCACCGGGCACTTCGAGGTCACCTCCTCAAACTTGTTCGTGAAGAACGTCTTGATGCAGTCCGCGCCGAGTTCCGAAACCATGCGGCAACCGATGAGGATTTCCTCGTGAAACGCGGCCGCCGACTTCGTCATGTGACTGTGCGGAAAATACTCCGCCATGACCGGAAGTCCCAGTTTGTGCGCCTTCAGACACAGGTCGGCGAAGATCTCCGCATTGCGGGCGTCGCGCTCCTCGCTGCCCGTCTTCAGCGTCAGACACACCAGCACAGCGTCAGCGCCGGCCGCCAGCGCGTCCTCGGGCTGGTAGAGATTCGAGATCACCGCGCCTTTGTACCCCCACGTGAACGCAAACACGCTGTTGAAATTGATGCGTGTGATCGCCACCGGCGCATCACGCCGCGCGAAGTACGCGCCCGTGTGCCGCAACATGCCGGGCGACAGGAGAATGGCGTCCGGGCCGGTCCCGAGCCGCCCCAGCATCCCCGCGATGTCCTCCATGCCCGCGTGCGGACCGTCAAACATGCCGTGATCGCACGCCACCACCACCGCCTTACCCGAGTCGCCGAACAACCTCCCAAACCGCATGTCCTTGCCTGTCATCTGCGCGTTTTCCTTTCGCCCCAGGACCGTATTCCGTTGATGGTTGATTATGTTCGTTATTGTGCGAATAATACAACACCCCGGCCGCGTTGTCAAGTGCGCACGGCCCCAACGCGGCCATGCGACAGCGTCCCCCGGGCGGCGGACCGGACGGTCATCTCGGAGTGAAACTGGCGACGATGCACCAAGACCGCCTGAAGGCGGTACTACGAACCTGGCCGTCCGCGGAACGAGGCTTGTAGTACCGCGTTCACGCGGTCCGGATTCGAGTTTCATGGGAGTGAAGGTGGGAAATCGCGTGGCGCGACCAAGGTGGATGCCAGGTCTCCCGGCCTGGCCTGTCTCGGCCACGGCACCACATCGCACCGGGTCAGGAGGCCGGGTGCCCACCGTCCACTGACGCCCCCCCCCCCAACGCGTCGGGGGACAGGAGGAAGGGACGGGCGGATACCTGTGGCCGCCGGCTTTTCGCGCGGTGCGGGAACGCTGGTCTCCGGGCGCCGACGCACTACGGTATGGCCCACAGCAGAACGCTCCCGACCGCCGTTCCGCGCCACCCGGACGAACGGTGGACCTACTTGCTCACGTCGATCGAGACGACGTCGCCCTTGCTGTTGCGCAGGAACAGCCGGCCCTTGCACAGGACCGGAGACGTCCAGCACTTGGCGCCCTTGGCGGGCAGCGCCTCGCAGTGCGCCAGCTCTTTGTATCCAGTCGGCGACGCCTCCGCCACGAACAGACGCCCCGCTTCGTTCAGCACGATCAGCTTCCCATCCGCAATGATCAGCGAACCGAAGCCGACGTTCTGACTCCACTTCTCCTTGCCGCTGTCGAAGTCCAGGCACCGGAGGGCCCCGGACCCGGCATTCCCGTCAATGCCGTAGAGGTGTTTCTCGAACAGCACGCAACTGCTGAACTGCGTGCCCATGTTCGGTGCGGTCCAGACCTCCTGAGGACTGCCTTTCGCGAAATCCAGCATGACACCGCCCTTCTTGTATCCGGACGAGATGAACATGCGGTTGCCGGAAACGATCGGGTCAGCCGCCATAACGTCGTAGCTGGTCTGCCATGGGAAGGACCACAGCTTCTTCCCCGTAGCCAGGTCCATCGCCTGAATGTCGGTCTTACCGAAAAAAGCGACCTGGTTCTTGTCGCCGGGGGAGAACAACACCGCCGAGGAGTAGTTCCCGATGCCGCCGTCACTGGCCCACACGACCGAACCCGTCTTGCGGTTGAATGCCGCGCCGTGATCGCCCGCGTTGACCAGAACCAGTTCGCCCGCAATGACCGGAGAGGACGCGAAGCCCCACTGCGGCGCGCCCGCCTTCAGGTCCCTGGCGCAGTGCTTCTGCCACACCACCTTACCCGTGTCCACCTCGAGGCAAAACAACTGCCCCTCACGGCTGAACGCATAGACACGGCCATCGTCAATCACCGGCGTCGCGCGCGGACCGGGATAGCTGCCCGGCGCGCATGGGTACGAGTGAGTCCAGACCTCTTCCCCGCTGCCGCCGCTTAAACAGCAGACAACGTCGTTGCCGTCCCGGTTCCCCATCGTAAAGACATTCTTGCCACTGACGCTGATCGCCGAGTAACCGTCACCGACGTTGGCCCGCCAAACCACCTCCGCTTTGCCGTTCAGTTTAGCTGGACTCCAGTTTGAATCCGCCGTGACCCCCGTCCCGTTCGGCCCGCGCCAGCCTGACCAGTCCGGGGCCCGCGCCTTTGGCGTCGCCGCCTGCCCGAGCGCTCCCGACCCGGCCATACCGGCGAGCAGGGCCCACGTCGCGAGAGCGCACCACACCCGTCGTTCACGCCATGTCAGCATCATGGGAAAGCACCTTCATTGTATATGACCGCCCGCCCTTCCCCATCGCACGACCAAGCGCGCCCTCGCCGCCAACCTGTTTCGCCAGTTTGACGGCCGTTAGTTTAGTCCCATTCAAACCAAAATGGAAGCAGTCCGGACCTGGACACAGGGCTGTTTCAAGATTCGTGACCGTCGCGTGCAGCGAGTACCCCCGGCGTGTCCCCACGCCGGGGGGGGCGGCCTGAGGACAGGCCGCCCCTACCAGGTGTGCGCGGAGGTGTGGCCTTCCGAGACGCGGCGCCAGATCTTGAAACAGCCCTGACCTGGACACTGCCAGTTCCGGTCCAACGCGGGGTGGTTCTGCGGCTTGACACACCGGCGGTCTTCACCACTCGCATTTGAACCCGGGCACCTCCAAACTACGTTAGGTCAGTACCCAATGACACCCAACTCCGATCCAACCGAAAGCCCCGTAACTCCCCGACGAACCATGGCACGACAGAAGGCCCAAAACCCAGTTTCCGCCGGTCCGTTCTGGCTGGACCGCAAGGGCAACCGTCACCGCACCCATGAGGGACGCAGACCCACGCGCTTGGAACAACGGCGCGAAGACTGCATGCAGGCCTGGTTCGGCGAGACCCTTGCCCCGGGCGAGATCACCGCCCGGCAACAACCCGCCCAACCCATCAGCGCGGCGATTGATGAGGTCATCTACGACCTCGCCCGGCAGCGGGTCCCACTGCTCGACCAGGTCCGCCTGCACTGGCCGCAAGTCGTCGGTTCAGACCTGGCCAAGGCCACCGCGCCCGTAGCCCTTCGCGGCAAGACGCTCCACGTGGAAGTCAAAAACGTCACACTGCAGTACGTCCTTGAACGCGAACGGAAGGCCGACCTGGAAAAGGCCGTTCGCACGTTCACGGACGCACAGGTCCAGAGCATTCGGTTCGTTCCGTCTGGGCGTCGGCGCCCGGGGGAGTGAGCGTTGCACCTTTCGCTCCTAACCCGGCGTAGCCGGAACCAAGCCCGACGCCGATTGCTGATCGTTGATTGCTGATTGCTGAAGTCCGCCCCCCCGACACTCGAAAAGCGTCGTTGCGATCGTCACAAAGTCTGCCAGAGAACGCGAGTTTACAGTCGTGGGGTACCCTGAAACTGAAGGAGACCTGAGCCCGCGAGGACGCGGGCGCTCCAGGGTCTGACGCGGGGTCTGACTTTGGAGCGCCCGCGTCCTCGCGGGCTCAGGAAGCGTCGTTGCCAGTTTCACCTTGGCGTGACCGCTGGGGACGCCCCGGAAGCCGCGGACGTATTACCATTACCTGGAACTCCCGACTCGCGAGCGCGTCTAATAGGCATTAAATTGTCCTTTCGCAGTCGATCGCGCAATCCAGAGGACGATGTGTCCTGACGACCGGCTCGTGAACGGTAAGCAGGACTGTGGTGGTGTTCTCGCGTATCGGCCAGGAATCAGGGTGGACCATATGCTGCAACAACTAGACCCGTCTCGAGCATGCGCTGGTCCAGCTACTAGCGTCAAGTTCTGCCGAAGCCTGCTTGCCGTGCTTGTTCTCGGCGCGTGCAGCGCCTGGGCCGCAGAGACGACGGTCACGCCGCCGCCTATGCCGCGGGCCACACCGGCGGAGCGCATCATCACCAAAGTGGTCGCCGGCATCATCTCCCGCAATCACTATTCGCAGCACAATCTGGACGACCAGATCGCGAAGCAGCTCTTCGAGGACTACTTCCAGAAGCTCGACAGCAACCACAGCTTTTTTCTCGCCTCCGACATCGAGGAGTTCCGAAGCTACGAACTGATCCTCGATGACCTTCTGCTCCAAGGCAACATCGATTTCGCGTTCGACGTCTACGCCCGCTTCCTGCAGCGCGTCCGCGAACGAGTCGAGTACTGCAGAAAACGACTCCAGGAACCCTTTGACTTCAACGTGGAGGAGTTCCTGGAGGTGGACCGCACCAAGCAGCCGTGGTGCAAAACGCAGGAGGAGATGGATGAGCTGTGGCGCAAACGCCTAAAGAACAAGCTGCTCATTTACGATATCATGGGCGAGACGGCAGCCGTGACCCAGGAGGAAGACCTGGACGTACCCGTACAAAGAGAAACGGAACCGAAGGATAAAGAGCCAGCGCCCACGGCGCAGTCGCCCCAGGCACCGCTTCCGGACTCGGCCGCGCAGCCGCAACCGGCGCCGGGCGCCGCGGTGCAGCCGGCACCCACAACCGGTGACGTTCCGACGCCCGCCCCAACTGCCGGGACTGAAGGCCCAACGGTGACCACGCTCCCCGGTACAACCGCGGCTGCCGCGAAACCAACCGAAACCCCCTCCGAGCGCACCTTGAAGTCATTCGAGACCTACCTCCACCAAGTGGAAAGCCGGGAAAGCATCGACGTGCTGGAAATCTACCTCTCCGCACTCACGGGCGTCTATGATCCCCACTCCAGCTACATGGCGCCCAACACTGAGGAAGACTTTGACATCTCCATGAAACTGTCGCTGGAAGGCATCGGCGCCCTGCTCTCCGTCGACGACGGCTATGTCAAGGTGGCCGGAGTCCTGCCCGGCGGCCCGGCGGAGTTCGACGGCCGGCTCAAAGAAGGCGACCGCATCCTGCAGGTGCGACAGGAGAAAGAAGACGAACCGGTCGATATCGTCGATACGCCGCTGCGCAAGGCCGTGAAACTGATCCGCGGCACCAAAGGAACGCGCGTCTACCTCACCATCTGGGAAGCCGGCAAACCGTTCGGGAGCGTGCCGGTCATCATCGACCTGGTTCGGGACGAAGTGAAACTGACCGAACAGGAAGCGAAAATGGAGACTCTCTCGGTGCCGCTCCCAGCCACGGCCCAGGACGCCAAACCTGATCCATCCACCATCGCACGCGTCGCGACTATCTCGCTGCCTTCATTCTACGCCGACTTTACGGCCAAGAACAAAGGTCAGGACGAATACAAGAGTTCGACGCGCGATACGCACCAACTCATCGACCAGGCGGCCAAGGATGGCCCGGTGGACGGACTCGTTCTGGACCTGCGCGGCAACGGCGGCGGCAGTCTCGAGGAAGCGGTGACCCTGGCCGGCCTGTTTTTCGGTAAAGGCCCGGTCGTGCAAGTCCGTAAAGCGGGCGGCAGCATCCAGCGCCGCGACGACCCGGACGAGTCGGAAGCTTACGGCGGCCCCCTGATCATTCTGGTGGACCGCCTCAGCGCCTCCGCCTCCGAGATTCTGGCTGCCGCCATTCAGGACCATCACCGTGGAGTGATCGTCGGCGAACAGCAGACCCACGGCAAGGGCACCGTGCAGACCGTGTACCATTTGGACCAGAAACTGCAGCGCAACTCCGCCCTGAAGGACATCAAGGCCGGGTCCCTGAAGTTCACCATGGCGAAATTCTACCGTGTCTCGGGTGGTTCGACACAAGTGCGCGGAGTCACGCCGGACATTGTCTTCCCCGCGTTTACGGACTACCTGGAACTGGGCGAATCGCACCTGCCACACGCACTGCCGTGGGACGACATCGCGCCGCTGGCCGTCGAACGCGACGTCGATGTCGAACCGTTCCTGCCCAAGCTAAAGGAGCGGTCCCAGGCCCGAGTCAACCTTGACCCCGAGTTCCAGAAACTCATCCCCATGTTCAAGGAATTCGGCGAACAGCGCAAGCGCACCGAACAGCCCTTGCGCAAAGAGGATCGCATCCAGCTCCAGAAACAGGAGGATGAGTGGTCCAAACGCATCAAGGATCTCGGTAACCGGCGAACCCGCAAACACCTCAGCGGCAAAAGTAAGGACACCGAGACCCCCGCCAATGACCCGGTCCTGAACGAGGCCTGTCGTATCCTGGCCGACCTGATTGTTCTCCAGAGAGGCCAAGCACTCCCCACCACCGTCGCGGCGTCGGAAGCCACGACGGGATTCGCGCGACCGACTGCAGAAGGGGTCCGGGAAACCGCCGAAAAGGCAATCCCCTGACCGGTGTGACGAACCCATGCTTCAACGATGAACGCCGCCGTATCGGCTGCATAACCTGAGTAGTAACACGGAGTCATGAGCAAGAAAAACGGCACAGGAAACGACAATCACGTTCCCGCCCCGGAGGCCGGCCAGACGGAGCCTGCGGGACAACCAACTCCGCCCGTCCCCCCCGGCGCCCCGGCGACCGGCGAAGGCCAGGATCCCGTCACACCGTCGCCGACGGCCGAACTGGAGTCTCACCTGGCGGAGACCCTGGACAAGTACCTACGTTGCAGGGCGGAGTTCGACAACTACCGCAAGCGGATACAACGTGATTTCGCGGAACTGCGCGAGCAGACCAAGGCCATGACCGCACAGGAGTTTCTGCAGGTCTATGACTACCTGCTGATCGCCAGGGACCACGCGAAGACCAGCACGGACATGCAAGCCCTGCTGCAGGGCATGGAGATGATCACCAACGAGTTCTCCCGTGCCCTGAGCAGCCTGGGAATCGAGACCGTCATGCCCGCCGGGGAAGTGTTCGACCCCGCGGCGCACGAGGCGGCGGCGCAGGAACCGTCGGCAGACGTTCCTGCAGGCAAAATCGTGCGCGTATGGAAATGCGGGTTCCGCGTTGGTGAGCGCCTCTTGCGCCCCGCGGTTGTCGTCGTAAGTTCCGGGGTGCCGGACGCGGCGGGAACGGCGGACGGCTCAACACCACAACAGAACCCGTGAGCCGCACCTGGCGCTGCCGAAACGCGACCGCGGAGCATCATTTATGTCGAAAGACTACTACGAAATACTCGGTGTCGAACGCTCGAGTTCGACCGAAGACATCAAGAAGGCCTACCGCAAACTGGCCTTGAAGTACCACCCCGACAAGAACCCGGGGAACAAGGAGGCCGAGGAGACATTCAAGGAAGTCTCCGCCGCCTACGACGTGCTGAGCGACGAGGCCAAACGTCGCCAGTACGATCAGTTCGGACACGAAACCTACACGCGGGGCCGGCGCGGCGGGCCCAATGTGGACCCGTTCGACGTCTTCAGTCAAGTCTTTGGCGGCAGTATTTTCGACAGTTTTTTCGGTGGCGCCGCAGGGCGACCCGCCAGTGGCCCCCAACCCGGCGCCGACCTGCGCTATGACCTGCAGATCGAGTTCGAAGACGCGGTCTACGGCATGGACAAGCAGATTGAGATCCCGCGGGCGGAGACCTGTGACCGCTGCCACGGCGCAGGCTGCGAGCCAGGCACTTCCCGGCGGCATTGCGCGCACTGCCGCGGCTCAGGCCATGTCAGCATGACCCAGGGCTTCTTCAGCGTCCGGACTCCATGCCCGCGCTGTGGCGGCGCGGGTGAAACCGTCGAATCCCCCTGCACACAGTGCCACGGCGAAGGACGCCTACGCAAGAAAAAGACGATCCAGCTCCACATCCCCGCCGGGGTGGACACCGGGTCCAGACTCCGCATCTCCGGCGAAGGCGAGGCCGGCCGGCGCGGAGGCCCGACCGGCGACCTGTACGTGGTCATCCACGTCCGGGAACACGATCTGTTCGTCCGCGAGGGGGAAGACCTGCTCTGCGAAGTCCCCATCTCCTTCCACGTCGCCGCCATGGGCGGAACCGTCAAAGTCCCCACGGTCGCCGGACCGGCTGAACTGCAGGTCCCGGCTGGCACGCAGAGCGGGACCGTCCTTCGGTTGCGCGGCAAGGGCATTCCGTCCCTGCGCGGACACGGACGCGGCGACCAGCACGTGCGCATCATCGTCGAGGTGCCGACGGAGTTGTCCGCGGAGCAAAAGGGCAAACTTGAAGAGTTTGCCGAAGCCTGCGACGAACGCGTCTACCCGCGCCGGAAGACGTTCATGAAGAAGGCGAAGAGGTTCTTCTCCTGAGGCGGCTGATGCCCCGTGCTATGGTGAACTCCAGCCACATCCCCGAACGCTGCCCGTTAGAGTTCACGCTCTAGAAGATGACCAGAGGACGCGCCATTGGAGTCGTGAGGTACCATGAAACTCGGTCGTTTCGCAATCCGGACGCCCGGGTCAGAGTCCCGCCTTCAGGCGGAAGCTCGCCTGTCACTTCCACCTGAAGGGCGTGTCGATTTAGTGAGACAGCAGGCCCTCCAGAGTGGCGGGAGCGGCTCGCTCCCGCATGCCGGCCCGACGTGTCCCGGCGAAGTGCTTGCACGAAGCCGGAGCCGGTCCGGCCACTTTGGGAGTGGTTGCGCATCTGAGGTGGTTGAATCGACAGGCCATGAAGGGCGGAACTCAGGCAAAGACGCCGAAGCTTCACCCCGAGATGGCCAGACGGTCTGCTTCTTGAGGGGCGCCGACGTACTGACCTTCCACCGCAGTACCCTGGTTGCCTTGATCGCCCTGACGACGATGGCAGCCTTTGCCCAACCCGTCGCGCCCCTGCGCCAAGCCACGCCACCGGGGGCGGACAACGCGCCAGTTCAACCCGCCAACATGACCACGCCAGACGAGAATGGCGAAACCGCACCGGACCAACCCCGGGAGGGGCACGAGACAGAGCGTCAGACCATTGCCAAGTGCCTTGCCGACCTGGCCACCGACGACGTGAACTTGCGCCGCCGCGCCGCCATGATCCTCGGCAAGTACCGAACCCGCGAAACCCAGAACGCCATGATCCGCTGCCTGCAGGACCCGGACGACACGGTCCGGCAGACGGCCCTGGTCGCGCTCTCCGAGTCCGACCTCATCGCGCCGGAAGCATCGAAACCCATCTTCCGACTCCTCAAAGACCCGAATGTGCACATTCGCCGCATTGCCTCCTCGCTCCTCCGGTCGCTGCGCACCCGCCCCATCCAGGTCATCAGCCCGGGAGCCGTTCCTGTTCAGATCAACCCGCGCGCGACGCGCCTGGAACAGGACCCGGAAATCCAGGAACTCATCAACGCCGCCATTGCCGATGAAGACGCCATCGTCCGCAAGAACGCCCTGGAGTTCTACCCACTGATGGGCAATGCCTTCGACGAGGAACGGCTGCGACACTGCCTCGCAGACCCGGACCGCGAAATCCGCGTCCTGGCCCTGCGTGCCTACGGAAACGGTACCCAACAGGCACAACGCGAACCCGTCGCCCTCGAACCCCTGGTTTCAGACCCGGAACCTATTGTCCGAAAAGAGCTTGCAACAGCTCTTGGGTGGATGGGCGCACCCGGCGTCCCCCTCCTCGAACGCCTGGCTGCCGACATCGACCCCGGAGTCCAAGTCTGCGCGGTACAGCAACTGGCGCGCTTGAACCTGGACGCGGCATTCCCACGCATCGAGGAACTTCTCACCTCCGACGCAATCCCGACGTCGCAACGCGCTGCCTTGGTGCCCTTTCTGCGCGCAAATCCGCAGAAGGGTCTGCCGCTGTTGACGCGCCTGGCGCACGAAGCGCCGGGGCCGATCCGCGCCATGGCCGTGCGTGCCTTGGGCGATCTCGGCGACCAGGGCCCGCCGCCGTCGTTCTTCCTGGACTGTCTGACGAACAGTTCCGGCGAGGTCCGTCGCGCGGCGGCCGACAGCCTGCGGGTCGCGCAACCCGGCAAGCTCACGGCCGAACAGATCACACCGCTGACCGGCAGTCCGTATACCGACGTGCGGCTCGTGGCACTTGACCTGTCGCTGCAACTCGGTGCCGAACCGGCGGCCGGAGTGATCACCGAGTGCGTCCTTGACGATGACATCGAGGTGCGCACCAAGGCGATCATGTACGCGGCCCTCAAGAACGTCCCCGGCTGGGCCGCCATCCTGCGTCAAACCCTGACCGACCCAAGCATGGAAGTCCAGCGCGCGGCGGTCGAAACCCTCCTGCGCCGCCGGGATCCGGAGAGCCGCCAGATCCTGGCCGAGTATGCCGAGAACTGCACCGTCCCCGAACTGGCCGCGTATCTGCGCGCCCGACTGCAGCAACTCGAGGCCGAACCGGCCCAGCGACCGCGCCCCGGCAACGCCGTGCGGCAACGCCCGGTCCGAATCGGCCCGCTTCGGAACAGCACTCCCGCCCAGCCAGCCCCGCAACCGTAGACACCAGGAACGCAGTGGCGCGGGACCTCCGGGACCGCAGCAGAGTGCACTCGGGCCGTCCCGGCCCGAGACCCTCGGACGGGGATCCCCCCCCCCCGATGGACGCACCCCGCTGCGGCGCGGAACATGCCGAGCCACGGCACCCCGATCACGTCCGGGCCGCTGCGAGCCGCGTTTCTGCGAGGCCGGACTTTCCCGCACAGGTCGAAAAAATCTCTCGCAACGCCCCGCCATACTTGATCCCGTCGCGCTCAGCCTGTCGCGGCGGCCTTGCAGGCTGGTCCCCTGCCCCTTGCCACCGCGTCGCTGTCCATACGGAAGGCGAGTCGCGTGTTTGCGCAGAGCCAAAACTTGAAAACGCGCCGTGCCCCTTCCATAATACCATGAAGTGGCAGACGTGACTGCTCATCCGTTCCAACAAGACGCACCGCACGCCCTACGGAAGAGAGGATAGGCCAGAATCATGAAGAGACTCATCGTCTGTGCCATGATGTTGTTGCTGCCCCCCATCCTCCTCGGGCAGGAACCCACCGCGACACCCGAAGCCGCTGCACCCCCCCCGCAGGACACCCGCTTCACGGACCTGTTCCAAGCGGGCAAAGCCGACTTTGAAAAGGGCGCGTATGCCGACGCTCTGGGAAAACTCCAGGATGCCTTCCGGCTCTCGCCCGGCGATCCGGGAGTGAATTTCTACCTGGGGCGGGCCGCGTTCGAAAGTGGCGACTTCGAGTCTGCCGTCATGGCGTTTGAGCGCATCCTGATGAACGAACCGGACAACGAAGCCGCCAAGTTCCAACTCGCGTGCAGCTACTACCAACTCGGCGTGCTCGACCTCGCTAGGGGCTACTTCCAGGAGGTACTCAGCGCCGGCACCCCGGTGTTGATCGAGACGCAGCGTTCGGCCCAGACCTTTCTCGACAGCATCGACCGCGCGCGCAGACGGCACTTCTTCTCCGGACTGCTGTCCCTGGGCGCGCACTACGACAGCAACGTGACGGTGGCGCCGACCAGCAGCACCATCAATCTCCCCAACCTGCCCGATCAACCGGTGACCGTCGATGACGAAGTCGAAGACGCTTTGCTCTCCACGACTGCAGCCGTCACGCACAGGTACAAGTTCCGGGATTCGATCTGGTCCTGGAAATCCAGCCTGCTCAACTACAACGCGTTCTACGACGACATGCACGAACTTGATCTGAACTACATCACCGCCGCGACCGGGCCGGGAATCGAGATCGGCAACCTCGCCGCGGACCTGCAGGTGTTTGGCGACTACATGGACAAGGGTTACGACACCTACATGCGCACCGGCGGCGTGCGAGTGTCCAGTTTCTATGCCGTCAACCGCTATGTCTACCTGGCGGCGGGGTCCAGTTGCGCGTGGAAGACCTATCTCCAAGATCCGAAACGTGACGCCGTTAACGCCAATGTCAGTGCCGGCCCCATCCTTGCCTGGGGCAAGAACCGACTGTCGCTGCGCGGCGAGATCGAAGCCGAAGACGCAACCGACGGCCCGGACTATGAAGAGGACGAAGAGTCCTACCTCAAGTACTCAGGCTCGGCCGAGTTCGAGCGACGTTTCACCGAACGCATCGGCGCCTTCGCACGCGCCCGCGTTCAACAGTTCAACTATGTCGCGCGCTCCGCCGTGTTCGACCAGTACCGCCGCGACCTGCTCCAGGACTACACCGCCGGCATGAACCTGCGCCTGACACCCGCCCTGGAACTCGAACTCAGCCACACCTTCACCCACTCCGGATCAACCATCGAACTCTACCGCTACCAACGCAACGTCACCTCCCTGATCCTCAGCTACAGGTTCTAACCTAACCGCGCCCGCTCACGAACCAACCCCTGCAACCAACCTTCCTCTCCACTGGTGGAACATAACCGGTGGTGTCGCGATGTTGCACACGTCACCATCCACATGGTGACTATTCGCCATCCTGACCCCAAACCCGAAACGGATCCAGAATCCCTGCACGGCGTCATATATGTTTCTGTATATTGTTGCAGTTAAATATATTAAGTAAGAAAATTATCTCGGCATGACGGCCACGGAATCGGATCTTGGCATGGCTTATGCTTTCCAACGGATCGGTGTTCTTGAATCTGGCGTCGTTCACGAGTGCCGGCCAAGCTCAAAAGATGTGCGGAAATCTCGACATGAACGGCCCTCCTGCTCGGACTTCTGTGACGACGACGGCAACCGTTTAGTTCTATGTCCATTAAATTCGACCTGTGCAATAGGATAGGCGGAGCGATGTGGTGTCAGCCCAGGCCAGCCCCTCCTGACAGGCAGTACCGCGGGCGGCCCTCCGCCCGCCATACGAGCCTTGTTCTATGTGCGTACCGTGACGGGGCCTGTTCCCCTTATTGCACAGGTCGATTAAATCTAGTGACGCGTGCATACGCGAAAAATAAGGTGTATTGTGTCGATTGAGCACACTGCATTGTGCGCTGGCTCAAGCCACGTACGGAAGACCGAACGCGATAGCCGACCATGGGCATGCGTTCATCCCAGTAGTGGCCGCGTTGCTGAAGGTTGAGCGGGAATCTGCAACAGGGCCTGAGAGCGAAGTGGTCTTGATTTGATAGATGATCCCACCCGCCACCGGGCGCGGCGGGGAAGTGGTTGTCTATTTCTTTCCGGGGCCAGCACGAAATGCCGGACCTCACGTCTCGCGGACATGCGCCAGAAGAGGTGTTGTGATCATGAAGACGCCGAACACACTGCGCGGATTCGGGACCAGAAGCATGGCACTGCTTTCGGGGCTCGCCTTGGGCATGCTCACCCTCTGGAGTCAACCGCTTCGCGCCCAGCCCGAGATGCGCGTCGAGGGCAACACACTGGAGATCATCGACGGCGACATCACCCCGGACCTGGCGGATCACACCGACTTCGGCGCGGCAGAAGTGGGCGGCGCGGCCGTCAGTCGCACGTTCACCATTTACAACAGCGGCGATGCGCCCCTGGTTCTCGACAACGTGCCCAAGGTGCAGATCTTCGGGACGGATGCCCCCTTCTTCGCGGTCACCACGGCGCCGGGCAGTCCGGTTGCGCCCGCCAGCGACACCACGTTCACCATCCAGTTCGACCCCACGCAGGAGCGACTCTACCAGGTTACGGTCAGCATCCAGAACAACGACGCCGACGAGGCCCCCTACGACTTTGACATCAGCGGCACGGGCACGGCTGCCGCCGCGCCCGAGATGCGCGTCGAGGGCAACGGCGTGCAGATCTTCGACGGCGACATCACCCCGGAACCGGGCGACGACACCGACTTCGGTAACGCCCAGACCGGCGGCACGCCCGTCAGCCACACGTTCACCATCCACAACAGCGGCGATGCCGACCTGATCCTCGGCGGCGTGCCGGAGGTGATTATCGGCGGCGCCGATGCCGCCGCCTTCACGGTCACCGTACCGCCGTCCAGCCCGGTGACCGCCAGCGGCAGTGTGACCTTCACGGTGCAGTTCAGCCCGACCGAGGCGCGGCCGCATTTTGCCAATATCACCATCCCGAACAACGACGCCGACGAGAGCCCGTACAACTTCGACATCAAGGGCACGGGTACGGGTGCAGCCGGACCGGGCGTGGTCTCGGCCACACCCGCGCCCAACCCGGTGCTGGACGCCAACGTCGGCGTGGACATGTTCACGCTGACCGTGCTGTTCGACGAAGCCATGGACAACGTCTACCCGCCGTTCATCACGTTCCCGGGCGGCGGCGAGGACCCGACC
>MHBL01000189.1 GCA_001803235.1 Lentisphaerae bacterium RIFOXYA12_64_32 | reverse complement strand
ACGAACGCGTGCAAATCCGTGACGTGCTCTGGCAGGCGACAGCCGAGACGGACACGCAGGTCGCGGGCACGGCGTTGATCGCGCTGCGCGACAATGTGGGGCAGGGCGACATTGACAAGGATCGGCTGGCGCGGCGCGCCTGCGACCTGGCCGCGGACGCCAAGGTCTGTGAGCCGGTGCGGGTTACGGCGTTGCAGGTCGGTGCCGGACTCGGCCACCAACCCGCGCTGGCTCTGGCCCGGGAGATCGTGAACGGCAACAGCGGCGCGTGCCTGAAGATGTCCGCCGTGGCCGCTATCGGCACACTCGGGGACGCGTCCGACCTGCCGTGCCTTGACGAACTGAGCCAAAGCCCCGACGTCCGGCTCCGCAATGCCGCCACCTCTGCCCGGCAACGGCTGGGGAAGGCGCAGTGAAGGGCCATGGTGGAGGACGATGAGGTACCAAACCTACCTTTTTCGACCTGTGCGGGCAAATCCTGAGATTGAAAAGGCCCCGCCATCGACAGCAGGATACGCCCGTTCGTAGTGGGCTCGCGGTGCACGGAACGAAGTGGAGCGTCAAGAGCCCATCTGGCGTGTCACGGCGAAGTTTTTGAACGAAGCCGGGCGTGTTGTGGCGGCGAAGGGATGGGGTGGATCCCGCCTGTCAGGCGGGACCGGGACTGCGACACCACTACGAGCGACGCTGTTCCCGGTACCTGTCCGTGTGAGGGCGTCGGCAAGCGGGGTTTGGATTTACCCGCACAGGTCGACCCTTTTTGAGCGCAGATGCTCGGTTCGGGGGCGGGATGGGGTGATCGGACGGCCCGGCGGTTTCTGCCGCGTCAAGCCTCCCGGGGCGGGCGCTGGGTGGCGGTCGGGGCGCGAGGTCGAGTGGCGGGCCGCCCCAACATGCGACCTCTTGCGTCGGCGCCACGCCGTTCTCCGTGCGCTTGCTGAAGACTCGCGCCCACTTCCGCGTGAACGCGGGACTCAGGCGAGGGCAGGGCAAGAAGGAAAACGCGCTGGGAAGAGGGCGCAAGGTGAGAGAATAGGGGCTGGCATCGGTTGTAGCTGGGGTCAGCGGGTCGCTCCACGCCGCAAGGGCGTGGCAGCGTGAGCCGGGTCGCAGGACTGAGCGGTGAGAGAATGGGGGACGGCAATCGGTTGTAGCTGGGGTCAGCGGGTCGCTCCACGCCGCAAGGGCGTGGCAGCGTGAGTCGGGTCGCAGGACTGAGCGGTGAGAGAATGGGGGACGGCAATCGGTTGTAGCTGGGGTCAGCGGGTCGCTCCACGCCGCAAGGGCGTGGCAGCGTGAGCCGGGTCGCAGGACCGACCGGTGAGGGAATGGGGGACGGGCAGCCGTTGTGTCTGCGGTTGGTTTGCCGTGCGAAGTATGGACGGACGCGTGCTATCGGGTGTACTCAGATGAACAGCGTCGCCTGGCTCTTTTCCGCCAGGGCGGCGAAGTTGGCGACGCCGGCGGTCTCGACGCCGTCGAGCAGTTCAGCTTTCGTGATGCCCATCACGTTCATGGCCATTTCGCAGGCCAGGAACTGCACGCCCTGCGCCCGCGCCTGACCGATCAGTTCCGCGAGAGTGGGCACGTTCTTCTGCCGCATCACGTACTTCATCATCTCGGTGCCCGGGCCGAGCATGTGCATCTTCGACAGAGTGAGCTTGCGCGGGCCTTTGGGGAGCATGAATCCGAACATGCGGCTGAGCAGGTCTTTCTTTACCGGAGGCGGGTTGTCCTTGCGCAGGACGGTCAAGCCCCAGAAGGTGAAGAAAACCGTGACCTGGTGTCCGAGCGCGGCAAAACCGTTGGCGATGATCAGGCCGGCCATGGCCCGGTCCAGGTCGTTGCTGAACAGCACGAGCGTGGTCCGCTTCGGACCGGGTGTGGAGGTCGCAGCTGCAACCGTTGACGGAGCCAGTGCCTGTGGCAGTCCCGCCTTGCCTACGACGGCTTCGATGGCGCCCGGCGCGGTCTCCTTCAGGCTCAGGAGTTGGTGTCCGGTCGATTCGCAGAAACTGGGCAGGTCGCGCAGGAAGCCGGAATCACTGGCCAGGACCTTGATCATGGCGCCGGCGGGGAGACGCTCCAGTGCCTGCTTCACCGCCACGATGGGGCCGGGGCACTGCTGGCCGCGCACGTCCAGCAGTTCCGGCCCTTGGTTGGGGCTTGTGGAAGGCGCTTGCAGGTTGGTTTCAGGCCCGGTGGACGGAATGGACGAAGTGGACGGCATGGACACGGAGCCACGGCGGAGAGCGTCCGTGCAGGCAACGCCCGGCGCGGATCCGGAGCAGGCCTGCCCTTGCGCCACCGGCGGCGACGCGGGTTTGGGCGGATGGAAGAGTTTCCAGGTGACGAGGCCGCCGTTCAGGTTGCGGACCTTGAATCCGCGTTGCTTGAGAATGCGTTCTGCGACGTAACCGCGGATGCCCACGGCGCAGTAGACGACAATTTCCCGGTCCTTCGGCAGTTCGGCGAGGCGCGAACGCAGTTTGCCGAGCGGAATGAGGGTCGCGCCGGGGATAGCGCCGGCCTCGAACTCGGCCGGTTCGCGGACATCCAGGAGAAATGCGTCTGCCGGCATCGCGTCTGGGGACACCACGTCTGTCTTGCCCGCGAGGAGGTTGGCGGCGGCCATGCCGGCGAAGTTCACGGCATCCTTGGCCGAACCGTAGGGGGGGGCATAGGCCAGTTCCAGATCGGCGAGGTCCTGCACGGTCATGCGGGCGCGCATGGCGGTGGCAAGGACGTCGATGCGTTTGTCGACGCCGTCACGGCCGACGATCTGGGCGCCGAGGATGCGCCCCTCGCGATTGAAGAGCAGTTTCACGTGCAGTTGCTGGGCGCCGGGATAGTAGGTGGCGTGTGAGAACGGGTTGAGATAGACCGTCTCATGCGCAACCCCGGCCTTCTTGAGTGTCTTCTCGTTCGCCCCTACGCAGGCGGCGGTGAGGTCGAAGACCTTCACCACTGATGTGCCCAGCGAACCCTTGTAGACGGACTGGCCGCCGAACACGTTGTCGGCCGCGGCACGGCCTTGGCGGTTAGCCGGTCCGGCGAGCGGGATCTGGGTCGGCCCGCCCAAGGCCAGGTCGGTCACCTGGATGGCATCGCCGACGGCATAGATGTCGGGGTGGCTGGTCTGCAGGGACTCGTTGACGACGATGCCGCCGCGCGGCCCGATCGCCAGCCCGGCGGATTTCGCCAACTCCGAGTTCGGGCGCACGCCGATGGCGAGCAGTACCAGGTCGGCAGGGATGCTGCGGCCATCGGTGAGTTCGACGGTCAGTTCCTGCGTCTGCGAGTCATCCGGCAGGGCACGGCGGCGAACCCCGGCCAGTTGGCTTCCGAGCAGGACCGTCACTCCCTGCTTCGTGAGTTCCTGCGCCAGTGGTGTGCTCATCTCCGGATCGAGTGGCGGCATGACTTGGGGCAGCATCTCCACCAGCGTCACGTCGACACCGCGTCGCCGCAGGTTTTCGGCGACTTCCAGGCCGATAAAACCGCCGCCCACCACCACCACGCGGCGTGCCGCCTGGTCAATGTGCGCTTTGATCCGATCCATGTCCGGAATGGTCCACAGCGTCATGACCGCCGGGTCGTCGAGGCCGGGCAGGTCTGGTCTGACTGGGCGCGAGCCGGTGGCGAGGATGAGTTTGTCATAGTTCTCGGTCGACGTCTGGCCCGTGGCCAGGTTGCGTACGCTGACGGTGTGCCCAGCCGGATCTATGGCTGTGACCTCGTGCCGGACACGGACATCGACATTGGTGCGGGCGTTCAGCAGTTCCGGCGTCATGACCAGCAGGCTGTCGCGCTTAGGGATGACCTCACCCACATGGTAGGGCAGGCCGCAGTTGGCGAACGAAACGAATTCGCCGCGCTCAAACAGGACGATTCCCGCGTCTTCACTCAACCGCCGAGCGCGCGCCACCGCGCTGGCGCCGCCGGCTACGCCACCGATCACGACAAGCTTCATGCCCGAATTCCTTTCGTTGAGTCGCCGATGCCCGTTCGTTAGAGGCCTTTTGCCGCGCGGGCCGTTCGTTTGCCCGGCGCAGGGGCGGGCATGGTTGGGCGGTCCGCGGTGGTCAACAATTCCAAGTGATGCCGCATGCAGGCGAACAGGTTGAGAATCTCCGGGTTCCGGATGCGGCAGAGCTTGATCGTCCCAGCTTTGCGCGTGGCGATCAGTCCCTGGGTCTCCAGGAGTTTCACCTGCTGCGAGAGCATGGATTGCGAGCACTTGGCCTGTTGCTGCAGCTCGCTGCAGGAGAGTTCGCCGTGTGCGGCTAGGACCTGCAGGAGTTGCAGTCGGAGCGGGTGCGCGAGGGCCTGAAGCACGCGCGCGGCTCGTTCCCGCTGAGACGGACTGAGCTGCTCCGGGTTAGTTTTCATATCATCAAAATATCATGATAAGGTGATAATGCAAGGGGTGGGTGGTCGAAAAGGAGCGGACCTGTGCGGGTGGCGTGGTTCGGCGCGTCCCGCGCCGAAGCGGGGTGCCTCGGGCCGGTCTCCGGCCGAGGGCCTGGGTCCGGGACGGACCCGAGGCACCCTGCTGCGGTCCCGGAGGTCCCGCGCCACTGTCGAATTGCGCTGTCCACCGCGGTGGAGTTGCAGGCAAAGGCGGATGGGCCGTGAGGGAGCCGGCCCTCCCCGGGTCACCCGGCGTGGCGGCGGCGGTTGATGATCTCATCCTGCAGGGCGGGTTCGAGGGTGACGAAGCGGGCGGAGAAACCGCCGACGCGGACGATGAGGTCGGGGTACGCGTCCGGGTTCTCGCGCGCCTTGATGATGTCCGCGACGGCGGTCGTGTTGCCCTGGAAGATCATGCCGTTGCCGGCGACGAACGCGGCGAGGAGCGCTCTCATGAGGTCGACAGTGATCCACTCATGGTCCATATCCCACATGGTGGCGGCGCCGCCGGACACGCAACTGCAGTCGAGTGCGGCGCATGAGTTCATGGCCGCGGTGATGCCGCGGGTCATGGCGAACCCCTGCGGGGTCATGCCGTGCCCGATGAGATCGCCGGCGCGGGCCCCATCCGCCCTGGCCCCGAGTGTCGCACTGACGGACGGGGTCCAGACAAAGTTGAAGATCATCGGCTTGAGCTGGCCGCCGAACCGGGCTTTGGGCTGACGGCTGAGGTTGCACACCGAGTTCATGACCCGGTTGCACATGGCGTCGGCGTCGGCGTTTTCCATGCCGTACTTCGGTAGTGCACGCAGCATTCGCCGCAGATTTTCCGCGTCTTGGTAATTGCTCCGCAGCGCGTCGAGCAGTTCGCTCGCGGTAACTTTCCGGTCAACAAAGACGGCACGCTTGATCGCGGTCAGCGCATCGGCCACGGACGTGATCCCCAGCGGTGCGAACCCGTACTCGTGATACCGCGCGCCGCCGTCCTGCTGTTCGCGGCCGCGCTCCAGGCAGTCCCCGACCAGGCTGGAGAGCAGATAGCAGGGTCGAAACTCCGCATAGCACTTGCTGGCGATGTCGAGCGACCTGACGATCTGGGTGTACTCGCGCAGAAGCTCGTTCTCGAACGCGGCGTACAGCGCTTCGAAACTGTCGTATCCGGTCAGGTCGTGTTCGAGCGATGCCTGCCGCTTGCCGGTGCGCAGGTCCATTCCGCCGTTCAGGACGAGCTCGAACGTTTTCGCGACGTTGTGGATTCGGGCAAAGTTCAGGTCGCAGTTCATGCCCTGAGCGCTGATCTCCATGCAGCCGCCCGCCATGTACATCGCCGCGTCCGCTGCCGGTGTGCCGCTCTTCACGATGGCGGGGATGCACGCGTCATCGTTGTAGATCTGGGCGCGGTTCTCGCCGTGCACGAGGTAGCGCGCGCAGAGTTCGACGAACTCCGCGGGCGCAGCCTTGCCGATGCGCGGGTAGACCACGGGGTGTGTCTGCTTGAGCGCCATGATGGAGTGGATCATCATGTTCGACAACGGGTTGACGGCCGTCCTGCCGTCCGGGTGCGTGCCGCCGACGATGACCGACTCGACCCAGCCGTCAGCGGGGTGGAGTCGTTCCTCGAATCGGATGAACAGCTCGTCGATCAGGTCTTTCGCCTGCTGCCAGGTGGTCGCACCGTCGGCAATGTCCCGTTCGAGGTATGGCCACAGGAAGTAGTCCAGGCGTCCCGGGCTGTTGCCGCCGTAGGGGTTCTCGAACATGACGGCCAGGTGCTGGAGGTGGAAACTCTGTACCGCTTCGTGGAATGTGCGCGCCGGGAAGCGCGGGACGCGGGAGCAGATCTCGATGAGTTGGCGCAGGCGCGGTTGGTCGTGGTCCGGGGCGGTCTCGAGTTGAGCCTTGAGCGCGGCGATGTGACGCTGGTTCCAGCGCAGCACGCTGCGCCACAGGATCAGGGCGCCGCGGTAGAGACGTTTGGCTTTCGGATCTTGAGTCACGGCCAGGAGACGCCGGATCCGGGCCATGATCCCCTCAACGCCCAGTTCCAGGACCATGTCCCAGCGCCAGCCGATGTGCCCGGGCGCGCCGCCGGACGCGAGGAACGGGTCGATGCCGGACTGTGCGAGACGGGTGGCCGCCTGGCGCCCCACGTCGTACGGCGCCCACGTGGCCTCGTCACGCTGGTAGCCGTCCGGGTCGCGACTCAACTGGTAGAGCATGCCGACTAGTAGCTCGTCGTCGACCAGGTAGACAGGCTCCATCTCCAGTGCGTGCGCTGTGGCGCGGGCGTAACGTTCCCAGAACGGCCGGCGCGCGTAGCGGGCGAAAAAGGCGGTATCGAAGTTCTGCTTGCGTGGCGAGACTTTCTTCACGACCTGCCGCGCCTGGCTGGCGGCCTGGAACCGCAGGATCCGCGCGGACAGGGGAGTGGTCGTGTCCGTCTCGCGGCAACACGGGGTCGATGGGGTGGGCATTGGGTGTATTCCTGTTCGGTTTATTTATGTGCTGATTTTGGTTTTGCCGGTTGGGTTCCGGTTTGTCGGAGGTCGTTTATGCCATTGCTATTATTATAGTGCAGGACTCCTCGCATGGGGAGCTGTTCCAGGTTGACTCTTGTTTCTCCAGTGGTATCTTTATGTAAATAAGTAGCGAATCCAAGCGTGGCGACAGTGGCTCGGCGCGTCCCACGCCGAAGCGGGGTGCTCGGGCCGGTCCCTGGCCGAGGGACTCGGGCCGGGACGGCCCGAGGGTACTCTGCTGCGGTCCCGGAGGTCCCGCGCCACTGTCGTTGCCGGTCACGCACATGGACAAAGAAACCATCTCCTTCGTGTCGCGCCTGCTGACCGACCCGCCGGCGGCGGGGGTGTGGGTCAATGACACGGGCATCATCACGGGGCAGGGCCGGTCCCGCTACCACTGGCACCCGAACTACGTCTGCCCGCACATTCTGGCGGGCGGGCACGGGACGGTGCGCACGCCGGTAGGCGAGGCGCGCCTCGGGCCGGGTGACATGTTCTGCCTGTGGCCGGACGTGGATATCGAGTACGGTAAGGAACTGCGCGATCCGTGGCGGGTTTACTGGTTCCACCTGCGCGGGCCGCTGGCGGTGCCGTTCGCGGCGGAGTGCGGGTTCGGGCCGGCCTGCCTGCGGTTGCGGCCGGCCCGGCCGGGCGACGTGCTCCGGGGTTTCGCGGAGGTGTTCGAGTTGTTCCGGCAGGGCGAGACGGTCCAGCCGTACCGCGTGCTGGCGGCGCTCTACGGCATCATCGACGCCTGCCGCAAGCCGGAGGTCAGCGACGACCCGCCGCGTGACCGGCACCAGGGCCTGGTGGCGCGCGCCGAAGCCCTGGCCGCGAGCGGACGCCCGGGCGGGCTGAACGTCTCGGAGATGGCGGCCGCGCTGCAGGTGAGCCGGACCACGCTGTTCACGGCGTTCCGCGACGTTCTGGGGATCACGCCGATCGAGTTCCTGACCCGCAAGCGCCTCGAACGCGCCAAGGACCTGATGCGCCGGAGCCGCCGCCCGCTCCGCGTCATTGCGCGGATGTCCGGGTTCGGCGAGCCGAAGTACTTCCTGCGCCGGTTCAAGCAGTGCGAGGGGATGACGCCGACGGAGTGGCAGCGGCGGAATGCGGGGCGGGAAACTTCACCATGAAGGGCATGAAGGAAGACAGAGGGGAGTGTTCAGGTTTCGGGTTTCAGGTGTCAGGGGGGAAGGGGTTGTGAGGTTGCTGAGTTGTTGGGTTGTCAGGTTGTCATGGGGGGGGGTGCCTGCGTACTTCACGGTGAGGTACGGTGTACCGTTTGTGTACAGGCTTCAGCCTGCTCCGGCGGCGCGCCATGCCAGACAGTCCCGCCAAGGCGGGACTGGACACAAACGGAATGGCAGCGCCGCGACAACTGCGAGCTTCGCGGGAGGCGCCAGGGCCCGGATCCCGGGAGTGCCGTCCGCGCGTTTCTCCGGTTTCCCCTGACATCTGAACACTGACACCTGAAACCTCTCGCGTGTCCCGTTTCGCCCCTGTCCCGGTCGGCGCCTGGGGTCGGAACGGTTCAGTGCGGGTCGGGAGGCCAGCCGCCGGTGTTGTGCGTGTGGTCCTTGAGGGCCCAGGCCGGCCCGGCAAAGCCTTTCACGTGCCCGTCGCCGAACAGGACGTTGCCGAAGTCCTTGTGGTTCGGCGTGAGGATCCGGTCGCAGGCGAGGCCGGTGGCCTGGCTACAGTCTCTTTCAGAGTAGCCGCCCTTGTAGATGTAGTCGAGGTGGAGGTTGTCGAGGATTTCGGTCCCGCCTGGTTTGGCCTTGGTACTGGGGCAGAGGTACACTTCCATGGCGGTGAGGTAACCTCTCCGCGCGAGGAGGTTTAGTCCCGGGGCATTGTCTGCGGGTGGGAACGTCTCCGTGCTATCGGTGGCGTACATCCGTAACGCCAGCCCGATCTGCTTCATGTTCCCAGCGCAGTTGATCTGGCAGACTCTCTCCGGGTCGACGGTCGGGACGGGGAGGAGCATCAGGGCAACGAGCGTGACGATGGCGAGAATGACGATCAGCTCGATCAGCGTGAACCCTCGTCCCTTGCGCATAGTGGCTGCGCCCTCCTGTCGCGGCGGCCTTGGCCCCGACCTTGGTCCGTGCTGCGGAGACCGCACGCCGCGCTTGCCGCCTGTGGCTGCGGAGCTGAACGTCCTATCTCCCGGGCCAGGTCAGCGTTTCGACCTTTTCGTGGCGCGTGTCGGCGTCCGGCTGCGGACCCCGTACTTCGGCCTGCTTTCCGCAACGACTCGGGTGGGTTGTGACGCGGCGTCCGGGTAGGCTGAACTCGCCGGGCAAAGGTCGACCACCGTTGCGGCGCTTCGCTTCTCCTTTTCGCGCAGCATGCGGACGTAGCGGGCGAAGTCGTTGCCTGCCCGCTCCTGGAGCTTCATCGCGTTGCGGCGGACTTCGGCGATAATGGGGTCATGCAGCATGACTCATGCCTCCAGCAACTGCTCAGGGGTGCAGATGACTGGCACGTACAACCCGCGCTCCTCCTGCACTCGGTTCAGGTTCTTGAGGACATGAGGATTCGCCAAGTGAGTGCAGTTCCATGTCACAAGATAGTCGATACGGTTCGCGGCGGCGATCCCCAAGTGCAGTGCATCGCGAAACGCCTTCTCCGGGATGTTCAGATCTCGGAGAAACCGTCGAGCCAACGCCTCAGCGTGCGCCGAGATTGCCAACCGCGGGAACGTGGACATAGCGTGGAGCCGCTTTCCGGCAGCCGCGGCGTCGCCCATGGCCGCTTCCTCCTCGACGACTTGTGAGACGTACACGTCGTAGCGAGGGAGCACCAACCAGAACCGGCGTGTTATTTCCTGGCGCGCCTTGATGAGGACCGCGCGGCTGGGAAGGGCCGTGTAGTAGCTGAGCACGGACGTCTCGATGTAGATGGTTTCCCTCATGCTTGCCATCCCGCCATGCCCCGTCTTCCGCTTGGGCAGCGTTTCGCCCGAGTTGCGGCGCGCGCCGTCTTAGTGCGAACGCGAAGCAACGGTCTGCTGGCGCCGCTTGCCCGAGCGTCGGTCTACCAGGCGCTTCGCATGGGCGCGCTGCCGGCGCATCAGGTCGGCGACCATTTCTTCCAGGGAATGGTGATGCTCCGCCGCATACGCGTCGCGATGCTGCCACACTTCGGCGATGATTACGTCCGGTGGCACCGTTGTTCTATCTCCGTTTCGGATGCGACCTGATTCTTCGGTCCCATGGAATGTAGGCCGGCCTTCCGAGGATTGCCATTGCGCGCGAGGCGTTCGGCTGAGCTTCGGCCGGTCGGTCGGAGTTGCCGCTCATAGCTCCGACCTGCATTCGGGAGAGCGGCCTTGGTTTCCTTCGGCCACGCGCCACCCGGACCGCGTGAACGCGGAACTACGAGCCTGGCCTTGCCACGTGCGGCGTGCTACAGCCAAAGCGGGGTCGCCGTCCTGCCGCGGGCAGGACTCTGCCGCCGCGCTCCACACGGTGCCGTGACGCTGTGGCCGCGTGATCGGTCTGGTCTCTGGCGTTTGGTCGCCCTACGGGGTTTGCGGAGTGTGCACGGGGCTTGGGCCGTGCGCACTCCGCAAACCCATCGGGAGTCCAGAGGGCCAATGGCCCTTTGGCGGGGGCGCGGGGCGCGGAGCCCCGCACGCATTGACGTGCGGACGAGGTGCGTTAACGCCGGCGCTTCTTGTGTTTGCGCGGTTGTTTTGGGGGTTTGACGCGCGGTTTGGGGCGGGCCTTGGTGAAGTGCGGGGCGCTTTTGCCGTAGCCGGGCATGCCGGGCATGCCGCCGGCCCCGGCGCCGGGCATGCCGCCCATGCCGGCCATGCCCGGAGGCATGCCGCCGCCCTTGCCCATGCGCGACATCATCTGGCGCATCATCTGGAACTGCTTGATGAGCTGATTGACCTCGTTGACCTCCAGGCCGCAGCCTTTGGCGATGCGGCGTCGGCGCGACACATCGATTGAGTCCGGGTTCTCCCGCTCGCGGGGTGTCATCGAGTGAATGATGCCCTCGATGCGGTTGAACTGCTTCTCGTCGATATTGACCTTGTCCTTGAGCTGGCCGACGCCGGGCAGCATGTCGAGCAGGGACATGAACCCACCCATCTTGCGGATGCGGCTCATCTGGTCCATGAAGTCGTTGAAGTCGAAGGTGCTTTCGCGCAGTTTCTCCTCGAGCGCTTCGGCTTCGTCCTGGTCATACTGTTCGGAGGCTTTTTCGACGAGGCTGATCACGTCGCCCATGCCG
The DNA here is from genome assembly GCA_001803235.1 of Lentisphaerae bacterium RIFOXYA12_64_32. Lineage (GTDB taxonomy): Bacteria > Verrucomicrobiota > Lentisphaeria > Oligosphaerales > YB12-FULL-65-16 > YB12-FULL-65-16. The sequence continues at coordinate 29,358 of MHBL01000189.1, read as the reverse complement.
AGGATGCGTGACGCCATGCGGTCGGGGTGGAACGGCTCGAGGTCGACCGGGCGCTCACCGATACCCACGAACTTGATCGGCTGGCCAGTGACTTGGCGCATGGAGAGCGCGGCGCCGCCGCGCGCGTCACCGTCGAGCTTGGTCAGGATGATGCCGGTCAGGCCCAGTGCCTTGTTGAAGTGGTCGGCGACAGACACGGCTTCCTGGCCGAGTGCGGCGTCCGCAACGAGCAGGATCTCGCGGGGTTGGGCGCGTTTCTTGACATCGACCAGTTCCTGGACCAGGGTCTCGTCGATCTGCAGTCGGCCGGCGGTGTCGAGAATGACAATGTCCAGGCCGGCGGCGAGGGCGGCGTTGCGCGCGTTCACGGCGATCTGAGCGACGTCCGTCGACTCGCGTTCGGCGTGCACGGGGAAGCCGAGGTCGCGGCCGAGGCTCTCGAGTTGGTCAATGGCCGCGGGGCGGTACACGTCGCAGGCGGCGAGCAGGACCTTGCGGCCGAGCTTGTCGCGCAGGTGCAGGGCGAGCTTGGCCGCGGTCGTGGTCTTGCCGCTGCCGTGCAGACCGACGAGCATGATCAGCGCCGCCTTGGCGTCGAGGTCCAGCGGCGCATTTGCTCCGCCCAACAGGGCAACGAGCTGGTCATTGACGACCTTGACCGCCTGCTGACCGGGCGTGACGCTGCGCAACACTTTCTCGCCCATGCACTCCTGGCGCACCTTGGCCACGAACTCCTTGGCCACGTGGTAGTTGACATCGGCCTCGAGCAGGGCGCGTCGCACCGCCTCCATGGCGTCGGAGACATTGGCTTCGGTGAGTCGGCCGCGACCGGTCAAGTTGCGGAATACGTCCTGGAATCGATTGGTAAGACGTTCAAACATGGGAGGTTTCAGGTTTCAGGGGTTTCAGGTTTCAGGGGGCGCGGGGCACACGTGCCTGGCATCGCTCCGGGACCCGCATTCGGTCACTTTTGCGAACGTTTCTGGAGTACCTCCGCGCCGTTTTCGGCGTGGCAGATCATGACTTCCGAGTCGAGGTTGGTGCGGTCACGGTACGCGGCGCGCAGGGCGCGGGCGTAGCCCTCTGCCTCCTTCTCGACCACCAGATGAATTGTGGCGCCGCCAAACCCGCCGCCGCTGAGCCGCGCGCCCAGCGCGCCGGGCAGGGTCTTGCCGATCTCGACGAGGATATCCAGTTCCTCGCAACTGTTCTCAAAATTGATGCGCGAGCTTTCGTGCGACTCGAACATCAGGCGGCCGAACGTGCGCACATCGTCCTTGGCCAGGGCTGCTGCGGCGTCCTGGACGCGCTCGTTCTCGCCGACCACGTGCAGGGCGCGTCGGTACACCACGTCCTCCATGGCGGCGCGGTTCTTCTCGAGGTCGGCGCGGGTGATGTCGCGCAGGGCCTTGATGTTCGGCATCGTCTGTCGGAAAAAAGCTACCGCCTGGTTGCAGCGCTCGCGCCGTTCGTTGTACTCGCCGGTGAGGTTATGCTTGACCATGCAGTTGGCGATGACCAGCGACGTGCCGGCCGGCAACGGCACATTCTTCACTTCCAGGGTGCGGAAGTCCGACAGCACCAGTTGCCCTTTGCGGCCGCGCAGCGAGCTGAACTGGTCCATCAGCCCGGTCATGGCGCCGACGTAGTTGTTCTCCGAGCCTTGCCCGACGCGGGCCCAGTCCTGCCACGACAGCGAGATGCCGCCCAATTCGGCCAGGGCGAATGCTACGGACATCTCCAGGGCCGCGGAACTGCTCATGCCCGCGGACATCGGAATGGTGCTGACGATGACCGCGTCGAACGTCGGCACCGGGATGCCGCGTTTCTGCAGTTCGACGACCAAACCTTTGACGTAATTGGCCCAGTCGCCCTTCTTTGGCCGGGAGAGCTTCTCGAGGTGAAACTTCCGCGCGCTGTCGCTCTGCACGCTGCGGACCCGGCACTCCTTGCCTGAACGTCCCGCCGCGGCGACGTACGTAGATCGGTCCACGGCGACGCTGAGCACCACGCCTTCGTTGTAGTCGGTGTGGTTGCCGAGCATTTCGACACGTCCTGGGGCGCGGGTGACCACGTCCGGGGCGCGACCGTATTCTTTCTCAAAGGCCGCGACAAGTTCTTGAACAACGTTCTCGGCCATGGGGTCTCCTGCAACGTGACCGCGATGTTCCTGGCAACCGCCTCCGGAGCGGCCGTACCACCAAGGTCGATACCGGTCCCCACCCCGGTGCCCCGGCAACCGAAGGCGAATGCTCAGACGAAAATAAACAATATCGTCCTAGCCCCTGACGAATTCCACCGCGGTGCTGACAAGTTGTTCGCGGTCCAGGCCGAACTTGTGCCGCAGTCCGTCCTCGGAACCCCAGGGGATGACCTGCCGCGGCCAACCCAGGCTCAAGACGCGCGTCGGACCGTGCCCTGCCGCCACCTCCTTGACCAGGCTGGCGAACCCGCCCTCGACGCAGTGATTCTCCAAGACGACGACGGGGAGACCATCCCTGAGTTGGCGCTGCAGCAGTTCCGCATCGAAGGGCAGTACGAACCGTGGGTTAACGACGGTTGCCTGCAGGTTGTGCTGGGCGGCCAGGTCATCGGCGACAGACAGTGCCATGGCTGCTTCGCGGCCCAGGCCCCAGATGGCCAGGTCCTTGCCGTCGCGGAGGACCTCCGCACGCCCGAACTTCAGCTCCGCGCGTTGCGTGACGGGCAAGGGGGCGGCATTGCCTCTGGGGTAGCGGATGATGCCGGGGGTGTCGTGTCCGAGGAGCAAGCCGAGCATGGACTGCAGTTCCGGGCCGTCCGCCGGTTGCACGACCGTCAGGTTGGGCATAGTGCGCCAAAAGCCCAGGTCGTGGATGCCGTGATGCGTCGGACCGTCGCTGACGATGCCGGCGCGGTCGAGGCAGAAGACGACGGGGAGGTTTTGCAGGCAGACGTCGTGGAACACGTAGTCGAAGGCGCGTTGCATGAATGTAGCGTAGACAGCCAGGACGGGGCGCAGTCCGGCCGCGGCCATCCCGGCGGCGAGCACGACCGCGTGTTCCTCGGCGATGCCGACGTCGTGGAGTCGGTCGGGGAATTTCTCGCGCACGATCCGCAGGCCGGTTCCGTGGCACATGCCGGCGGTGATGACGACGACGTTGGGATCGGCCTTGAGCCGGTCGCAGAGCGCCTGTCCGAACGCCTTCGAGAAGCTGAGTTCCGTCCGTTCGTCCGGCTGATTCCGGCGTTGTTCGCCCGAGCCGACGTCGAACGAACCCAGGCCGTGGAAGATCTCGGGCTGCTTCTCCGCGTGCGGGTAGCCGTGGCCCTTTTCCGTGAGGACATGCACGACGATCGGTTGGCGCAGACGCCGCACCGACTCGAGGGTCTCGATGAGTTGGTGCAGGTCATGCCCGTCGAGGGGACCGATGTAGCGCAGGCCCAGTTCCTCGAAAAGCACGCCGGGCACGAGAACGCTCTTGGTGGCTTCCTCGAGGCGATGGATGGCGCGTCGCAGTCCAGGGCCGATCTTGGGTATGCGGCAGAGCATATCGCGCAGGGCAGGTTTGTAGCGGTTGTAGCGCTCGCCGGCGATGATGCGGTTGAGGTAGCGCGAGATGGCGCCGACGTTGGGCGCGATGGCCATGCGGTTGTCGTTCAGCACTAGGGTGAAATCGCGCGTGGTCTCGATGATGCTGTTCAAGCCTTCCAGCGACACGCCCGTTCCCAGTGCTCCGTCGCCGACCACGGCCACGATACGGCTGTCCCGCCCGGCGCGGTCGCGGGCGGCGGCCAGGCCGAGAGCGGCGGAGATCGCCGTGCCGGCGTGGCCGGTGCCGAACGCGTCGTACGGGCTCTCCTCGCGGCACGGGAATCCGCTGCACCCGTCATCCTGGCGGAGGCGTTCGAACAGCTCTCGGCGACCGGTCAGGAGCTTGTACGTGTAGGCTTGGTGGCCGGTGTCCCAGACGATCCGATCCTGGGAGATGTCGAACGAACGCAGCAGCGCGATGGTCAGTTCGACCGCGCCGAGGTTGGAGGCCAGGTGCCCGCCGTTCACCGACACGACGCGAAGCAGTTCGCGACGGATTTCCTCGGCAAGCGCGGGTAACCGGTTCACCTCCAGGTTGCGGAGGTCAGCCGGCTGGCGAATGGTATCTAGAAGCGGGCAACCGTCCAAAGGTCGAAATTCCTTTGTTTGCAAACATGACCGACATCACGGTCTCGAGGGGAACGCGGTGTGCGACATTCGCACGTCATGGCGGGCGGCGGCTGTCGGTCGCGGTACAAACTTCAATATACCACGGCAGATGCGGAGTTCACAAGGGGTAGGCGGGGTGAAGCAGGGCTGTTTCAAGATTTGGCGCCGCGTCTCGGAAGGCCACGCCTCCGCGCACACCTGGTAGGGGCGGCCTGTCCTCAGGCCGCCCCCCCGGCGTGGGGACACGCCGGGGGTACTCGCTGCACGCGGCGGTCACGAATCTTGAAACAGCCCTGGGGGTGAAGCGTCAGCGGCGGGTGGAGGGTTGAGGGTGGACGGTGGCGGAGGGGGGCAGGGGAGAAGGGGCAGGAGCGTGGATGATCGGGAACGGGAACGGGAACGGGAACGGACGGAGACTCGTGCCCTTGCCCGCCAGGAAGAGAGCTGCGGGGCACAGGTGCGATTGAAGAAATCGGCGGCTTGGGCAGTCTAACATGTCGGATCTGATGTGAGGTGGATCGGACGGCACTGCAGGTGTAGGGTAGATCTGTTTGGGTGAGGACGTCTCTAGGACGGCGTAAACGGCCGTGGACGAGTTGAGAACGGAGGATGTCGATGAGGACATGCAAGCGTTTTCTTCTGTGGGGTGCCCTGGTTTCCGGGGGGCTGATCCTGAGCGGTTGCAGGACCGTGGAGGAGGGCACGGTGATCGGTGCCGCGTCCGGCGCGGTCCTGGGCGGTGTGATTGGGAACAACATGCATGCGCACAACGCGCCCGTGGGGGCGGCGATCGGCGCCGTGGTGGGGGGAGTGCTGGGCAACCAGATGGGGCGGCAGCAGGAGCAGATCAACCAGGCCCAGCAGCAGAATGCCGTGCTGCAGGCGCAGGTGGCGCAGCAGGCTGAGGCTGCGCGGACGCAGACGGTCTGGGTCCGGAACTCGAACGGGTCCAGGACCCCGGTGCGGCTCACCCAGGCTTCAGGCGGGCAGTGGGTGGGGCCGAAAGGCGAGTACTACGCGTCCATGCCGTCCCCTGAGCAGTTGCACAGCCTGTACGGGTTCTGACCGATGCGTCGTACGGTTTCGATCGGCGGACATCTGCGGAACAATTCATCGAAGGAGAATAGAGACATGAGAATGCATCACGTTATTGCGGTCGCCGCAGTTGTGGCGGCGGTCACGGGGCCATGGGCGCAAGCTCAGTCGCACCGCAGTGGTTCGTCCGGAGGCGGTGGGCGCGGGGATTCGCACGGCGGTTCGTCCGGAGGTGGTGGGCGCGGGGATTCGCACGGCGGTTCGTCCGGAGGTGGGCACAACGACTGGCATGGCGATCGGCGTGGCGACTGGCACCGGCCGGTGGTGGTGTACCCGCAGACGCGTTTCATGCGGATGCCAGGGCCCTGCGTGAACATTGTGGTGAGCAACCGGCCCTACTACTACTACGGCGGCGGATTCTATGTGGTGGACAGTGGTGGCTACGTCATAGTTGATGCGCCGGTGGGGGCGGTAGTCCCCATCCTGCCGGCTGGATGCAGCACGGTCATCGTGGGCGGCGAAGCCTACTATATCCATGGGCACACGCATTTTCGTCGGGTATACGGTGGTTACGTGGTGGTTCCCGGGCCGACCACGGCCGTCAGCACCGTTCCCGCGCCGGTTGCACCCGCCGCCAACCCGTCATGGACGGTCTGGATCACCAATCCGAACGGGTCCAAGACGGCGGTTGTGTTGCAGGCTGCTGACGGCGGGCAGTGGATCGGCCCCCGTGGTGAATACTACGATAGTTTTCCGACCGAGCAGCAGTTGCTGCCAATCTATGGACTGGCCGGGCTTGGGGAAACCCTCGACACGGTGGCTCAGACTCAGGCGCAACCTGCACCCGAACAGGAGAAGACATTCTGGTTTCTGAACCGGAACGGCTCCAAGTCCAAGGTCGTCCTCCGTGCGGGTGAAGGCGGCACTTGGATCGGACCGCGGGGCGAGGTGTACGACACGTTGCCAACGGAAGAGCAGTTGCGGCCGGTCTACGGCGTGGAAAACGTCGAGGCGGCCGACCCGAATGCCCCGGCACCGGCGAAGTAAGACTGTCTGGCGGCCACAGAGATGCACGTCCCAGAGGGGATGCCTGGGCATCACCCGTACATGTCACGACGTCAACGGAACACCGCCCGATCCTGTGCAGGCGTTACTCGCTTCCGTCGGGGCGTTCTGGCAACGTGGCGGGAGCGCTCCCGCGGGTGCCGGAGCGAGCCGCTCCGGCCACTTTACTGGGCCCCGTGAGTAACATGGGAGTGGCGGGTGGAAAGTGAGACGCCGGCCAAGGGACTGGCCGGGCCACTGGGAACGGGTGCGGCCTGTCGCCCTCACTCGCGGCGCAGTTCGATGCCGCAGAGCAGGGTCTTGCCAGTCTTGGGCGTGAGGGTGACGGTCAGTGTGGTGTCGGCCTGGACGCCGTGGAATTCCTTGACCACGCCGACGTCGCGGCCGGCCTCCCGGGCGAGATCGAGAGCTTCGATGACTGTCTTCCCTTGGAGGGCAACATCGAACACGCGCGCGCCGGGCGTGGTGTCGGTGTCCTCGGCGAAGAAGAGCCGGACGGTGTAGGTGCGGGGCGCCGGCGGTTGTACGGGGTCTTTTGCATCGGGCCGCAGGGTCAGGCTGAGCGAACTCAGCCCCTCGGCGCCTGAGGCAGTAACCCAGGGCAGGGGGCCGCCTTTCATCCGAGCCGAGTGGCGGTAGAACCACTCGGGCGTCGCCGGTTCGATACGGACCTGGATGTCGGGGGACGGGCCGCCGACGCTGGGACAGTCGAGCCAGAAGGTTCCGTCCGGGGCGCGGCGGTCGCCGGGGGCGCCGAGATTCAGTCCGAGGCATGTGACCGGGGCGCCGTCGTACGTGTAGTTGCTCGTTGACCAGGTTTCGACTTCGGGCATATGCCGCAGCGCCAGCGCGGTGAACACGGGGTAGTTGCAGGTGCAGCCGGAGGCGTAGTTTGGCGCGTTCAGGATGCCGCCGGCCGGGATGAGGCTGTTCTTGCAGCCGGTCCGGAACCCGGTCAGGTTTACCGTGCCGCCGTCGCTGGCGAGGTCGAAGTAGCCGGCGGTGCTGGACCGGAACAGCAGCAGGTTCGGGCAACTCAGGTTCTTGGTACAGCCGCCGCGGCGTTGCGCGCTCCATGGGATTTCCGTGTCGGTGAGGGGGCTGTGGCGCATGCGTGGTTCGCCCGTGCGCAAGTCGAACCCGTAGAAGTCGGCATGCGTGTCGTAGTACGACTCGACCATGACCATGTCTTTGCCCAGCAGCCAATTGTACCACATCCGGTGCCGGCCGCTGGTGCGGTCGAGCTCGAGCTTCCTGTCCCAGATGACAGTGCCGTCGGCACCGCGATAGGCGATCAGTCGCACCCACTGTTCCCGTTTCTTGCGGCTCCATGAGGCCGGGTCGGGGTCATGCGCGCTGGGCGCCACGAGGATGTCGTGCTCGGCACTGTACATCAAGTGGTAGCCGGGAACGTCGCCCTCGACGGTCCACAGCGGTTTGCCGCTGGTCAGTTCGAACGCCTTGACCGCCGCGCGGCTTGCGGGCGGCGAGCTTTGGCGGGCGAGGTATGCTTCCACGTCTGCGTCGACGCGGTCAATGCAGAAGACGCGGCCATCGCCCACCGCGATCGACTTCTGGGGAAATCCGCAGAGCGCTTGCTGGCGCCACAGGACCGCGCCGGTCTGGCGCTGGAGTCCGACCAACTGCCGGGTGCAGGCGCCGTCCCACGGGTAGAGGTTGTGCCAGTAGAGGACGGGCGGGTGGCGGCGGACCTGCGGGTAGCAGGCTTCGAGGAGGAGCCGGTTCTGACTGGCGAGGCTCAGGTACGGCGTGTACGAGTAGGCTTGGCGCTCGCGGTGCTTCTTTACCGCCGTGATCGCGCCCGCAATGGCCTTGCCGCGTTCGTCGCCGGCGCCGCCGGCCGTGGCCAACGGGGCGGGCACGATGGTGTCCATGGCGCGTTCATTGAGGAGCCTGTTCAGGCCCTGCACCGCGCTGCCCGCGTCAGGTGCGGTCTCGAGCGCGGTCAGGTCTTTGAGCGGCGCCCATTCTCGGAGCGAACTCGCGAGTTTGCGTAGGTTTTCGGGCGCGATGCCGGCCAGGTCGTCTGCGGTGAAGGCGGAGATCTGGTCCTCCTCTGGGAACTGGGCGCCGGCGACCAAGACGTCACCGTCGACGCGCAGGTCACCCCAGAACAGGTCGTCACCGGTGCCACTCTCGGGCTTGAGCCGGTACTCGCGGAGCGTCTTGCCAGTGGCGGGATCCCAGACTTCGCAGGCTTGACCGTAGGCGAGGTACAGGCTGTCGGGGAGGGCGACGTACCAGGCCGTCGGCGCGGTGCCGCCGGTGCACTCGGGCATCTCGCCGCCGCGGACGTAGGCGCGGGCGTTCGTGAACGGCTTGGTCTTGGGCATGCCGCGTTTCCACAGGAGGCGACCGGTGTAGGCGTCGACGGCGCTGACCGTGCCATTCCCATAGATGAACAGCCGACCGGCGGCGAACCGCGCGGTGGGCGGATCGCTGTGGCGGCTGCGGTACAGTTCGTTCTTCTCGGCCGGTCCGCCGAACCAGAGGACTCCGAGCGGCGCCTGAACGAGATTGTCCTGGCCCATCCACGTGTTGCCCGGGTCCGCCCCCTCGTGCGTCCAGTCGGCGGCGTCGGGCAATGCGCCGGGCCGGGTGATGACAGTGTCCGCGCCGGTTGCCTGGAACCGTGCCTCGCCCGGGCAGAGGGACTGGATTTCGCGTTCGAGCGGCGAACGCAGGGGTTCCGGCAGCGGCAGGCGCGCCATGCCGCCGTACGGGCGCAGAATGGGGAACACGGCACGGGCCAGGCGCGCGGCGGGTGCGGCAGCGATCAGGTCGGGACGTTCAGTGACGATCAAACTGGCCAGGTACGACGGCAGTGCGGCATCGAGGGGGTCGCACAGCTGAATGGTCACGCGCGGCCCCAGCAGGCCGGCGGCGGCGAGGCGTTCGCGCAACGTTCGTACCGTTTCGGGATTGGCGTCCACGGCAATGACATCGAGTTGCGAGGTCCGCAGCAGTTCCGTGACGAGTCCGCCGTCGGCGAGTCCGAGGACGACGGCATAGCCGGAGTTGACGCCGGTTTCATCGATCAGGCGGCGGGTTGCGGCTTCCCATCGCGGATCGGGCGCGAGAGCGGCCTCGATGCGTGGCCAGTCCCGGGGGGTGTTGGCGGTCTGTCCGGCGAAGCAGTAGAGGCGTCCTTCGCGGGTGGCGACGAAGAGCCGGCCGTTGGCTGCGGCCAGTTCCTGCGGCGTGCCGTCGAACTCCTGTTGCCAGGCCGGCGCCGGTTCAGTCCCGGGCGCCGGGTTGGCGGCAAAAGCCAGGAGCTTGCCGGTGCTGCCCACATAGAGACGCCCGCCGGCTTTGATCATGGCGGTTGGCGGCTGTGCGAGGGTCGCATGCCAGAGGCTGGCGGCATCGGTTCGAACGAGACGCACGCCGTAGTTTCCCGAGTACGTCTTGCGCTGGGGTTGGGTCATGTCGTAGACCTCGAGTGTCTTGGCGGTGGCGACGCCGAGTACGTTGCCGTCGAGGATGGGCAGGACGGGCAGGGGTTTGAGCGCCGGATCGGCGGCGTTCAGGCAGATGGGGAGCATTTTCTCGCGGTCGAAGATGAAGCCGCCGACGAACAGGTACGCGTCGGACACGGCCAGCCGCGAATCGCCGCCGCCGCCGTAGGACTTCCAGCCGGCCTCGGCGCGCTGCAATGCGCCGTTGGCGGCGTTGAGGAGCAGCGGTTGAGCCCGGCAGGAGGGAACCACCAGCGTGTCCCCGCACAGGGCCAGGGCGCCCTGCGGTGAGGTGCCCCAGTACTGCTTGTATTGATCGTAGACTTGGTTGGTGCCGAAGACACCGGCACTGTCGTTGGTCCAGACGGCGCGGCCCGAGTCCGGGTCCAGGGCGTAGATGGACACACCCATGAACGGCCACACGCCGGCGGCGAAATAAAGTCGGCCGTTGTGCACCGCCGGGCCGCCACGGACGGCCCACATCGAGGCGAGCCGGCCGTTGCCGAGCAGCGTCTTCGGCGCCAGTCCGGCGAAGAACCGCCAGATTTCCTTACCGGTCGCCTGGTCGACGCAGTAGAGGTAACCGTCGTCAGAGGCGACGATGATGTTGGCGCCATGCGCGGCGGGCGGCAGGCGGACGGGGCCGTTGGTCCAGAAGCGCCAGAGTTCTTCGCCCGTGCCCGCATTGAGTGCGGTCAGGCAGCCGTTCCGGGACGAGCCCACGAACAGCCGGTCGCCGACGATCACCGGTGTATCGACCAGATCGAACCCGAGCTGGGGATCGTCCCATGCGGGTGCTGGTGTGGGCAGGCTGCGCGACCAGGCGAGGCTCAGCGTTTCCGGTAGGCGCTCTGGAGTGACCGCTGAGCGCTGCGCGTCGCAGCGCCACATCGGCCAGTCGTCGGCGAAGAGGAAGGCTGCAGGCGCGGTCAGCAGCCAGAGCCCGATCAGGACCGGCAGGGACGGGTGCGGCAGGCGCAGGCGTGGGGTCATTGACTTGTGGTTGGCAGGCAATGGAGGGATCTCCGGGGGCGGGTGTTCAGTGTTCAGGTTTCGGCTCGTGTCGTGCGCGACTCGACAATCTCCACTTCGTTCGTGGCCGCACCTTCAGGCGCCACCCTGCCTGCCCTGGCCGCGCGGAACCCGGACCGCGTAAACGCGGGACTACGAGCCCGCGTTGTGCCGTTGCCTGGTCGGAGTCGGTGGACGCCGTCCCCCCCGCCCCGGATTGTGGTCCATTCATCGACCTTCATGCCCTTCATGTTCTTCATGGTCGAACTGCGGTTTCCGCGGGCGCGAGGCGTTTGTATTCGGCGGCGATCTCCGGTTCGGTCAGGACGCGGGCGTAGATCCGAACCTCGTCCAGGCTGCCGTAGAGGTAGGCGCGGCTGTCGCGGAGGCCGATCTGGAATCCGGCGGAGCTCTTGACGATTTTGGCGCCGGGTGTGGCGGTCTTGGTCTGGGCCAGGCGGCCGTTGACGTAGACTGAGGTGACGCCGGTCTGGCTGTCGAAGGTGCCGGCGACGTGGGTCCAAACGCCGGCGGCGACGGTGCGTTCGGACTGGACTTCGAACAGGCCGGACTTCTCGAGTGCGGCGCCGAACCGGATCGAGAAGGGCGCTTCGCCCTCGACGACCATCAGCCGGCAGACCTGCGGGCGCTCGATGATGCCGAGCGCGCCCTTGTATGTCTGCTGCGGTTCGAGTTTCACCCACGCCATGACGGTGATGGCGTCGGTGATGGCCAGGGCCGGGTGTGGCGGTACGTCGACCTTGGCAGTCTTGCCGTCGAATGATAGCGCCGTACCCGCAACGCCGGGGACCTGCTGACACCCGGGCTGCATGGCGCCCTGCATCTGCCCGCCGGGCCGGGCCGGGATGACTTCGTCGAACGGCCACCAGGCGCGCAGGCTTGGGTCGACAGCGGCTGCGGAGTCCGCAATCTTGGCGCGCGCGTCCAGTTCCGGCGGTTTGCTACCGAACGGGTTGGCGTGGCGGACGACCTGCACGGTCACGTCCCGGTCGCGCAGTCCCTTGCCGAGCTTGAAGAGCGTGACCAGGCGCGGGTCCTGGCGGCGGTCGGACGGCGGCGGGCCGAGCACGGGCGTGTCGAAGGGCTTGAAGCCGAGTTGGGTCAGGGCGGGCGACTCGGGGCGGAGTGAGAAGTCGCCGTTGGCGACGTCTTTGAACAGCGGGTCTGCGACGATGGAGTTCTTGTCGAACCCCAGGCCACGCCAGTCGTTCAGGGTCATGCCGTCGGGGAAGACGAACTCGCCGTCGCCGGCGAACCAGTACAGGTTGCGGTCCATTTCCTTGACGTTGTCGGGCGTCCAGTTGCCGCAGCAGCCTTCGCGGATGTAGATGATGTTGCCGACGATGGTGTTGTCCTTGCAGCCGTTGAGGTGGAACGAGTCGGTGGCGGCGAGCGCGAAGATATTGTTGCGCAGGATGTTGTCGCGACCGATGGCGTTGTTGACGACACTGGCGCAGATGGTGCGCGCCACGAGGTTGTTCTCGACCAGAATCTCGGAGCTGTTGTTGTCCAGGTAGATACCGCTGCCGTAGGTGAGGTAGCCCTGCACGTCGTGGATGACGTTGCCGCGGATGATGGTCCCGGGTTGGCGGCTGAGCGTGTAGATGGCGGCGCCGTCGCCCATGACGAGCTGGATATCGTGCAGGTGATTGCCCTCGATGATGTTGTCGTGGGCAGCGGTCAGTGCGTAGGTCCAGCCGAACCCGACCGAGATGCCGGTGTAGCTGGTGTGGTGTACGTGGTTCCTGGCGATGAGGTTGTGGTGTGCGTAGCCGACACCGATGCCGACCGCGCTGGGGTAGACTTCGCCGTTGTGGTGGATTTCACAGTTCACGATCTGGTTGTCGAACGTCTGCTCGGCGTCGGGTGGGTTCTGGTTCCCGAACGTGCCGAGCAGGATGGCGCCGCCGCCGACGTTGCGGAATTCGCACGTGTCGACCACGTTTTTCCGGCAGCCCTTCTCGAACTGCAGCGCGTGGTTGCCCTGGTCGGCAAAGAGGCAGTTCTGGAACGTGATGGACTCCGCGTAGTCAACCATGACGCCGGCGCCGATGGTGACGTCGGCCTGGTGTCCGTCATAGCCGTCCGCCGGCAGCGACCAGTCGGCGTGTTTGAACGTGAGGCCGACAAAGGCTAGGTGCTGTACCGGCTGCCCGGGCGCGCCCTGGATTCGGACGAGTCGTTCGATGACGGGTGCGATCACCGTGGCGTTCGACATGTCGAGGCCGTCCGGCGGCCAGAGGGTGACGATGCCGGTCGCGGAGTCCAGGAACCACTCACCGGGCGCGTCGAGGTAGGCCAGGGAGTTCTCGAGCCAGTACATCCCTTCCCAGTGCGACGTCTTCTGCAGGTTTTTCGCCGTGGCGAAGCAGAGGGTCTGCGTGGCCGTGTCGAGGCGTGTGGCGCGGAACCACGAGACATCCCAGATGCGGTGTAACAGGATCTCTGGTGATTCACCAGCGCCCCAGGACTGGACGTCGGTGGCGCGGAACTTGAACGAGCCCTCGCCGTCCTTGATCGTAGCGCCGGACTCGCTGAAGAACCAGTAGTCCTCGGCGTTCGGGTTCCGGGCGCGTGTGCAGCGGGTCCCGTTTGCGAACAACTGCCGAAACGGCCACTTGCCGCTGGCTGCTTCGGGTATCTCGGCGCACCAGCGCTTGCCATCGTCCAGCTTCTTCCACCCGGTGATGACGCGTCCGCCGCTGATGACCGGCTTGGCGTTTGGCGGGGCGGTGTAGGTGACGGGCGCCGTGGCGGTGCCCGAGTCCTGCGGAGACAGTTCGAGCGGGGCGTTGAGGAAGTACTCACCGTCGGCGATCTCGACGCGGGCGGGAGCTTTCAGTGCGCCGTCGGGGCCTTTGAGACTGCGGACCAGGTCACGGGCGCGAGTCAGTGTGGCGACCGGGCCATCGGTGCGGTCGGCGTTCGGGCGTGCCAGCGATCCGGACCAGGCGTCATTTCCGTCGGTGGAGACGTAGAACGGCGTCGGGTCGGGGCCGGGTTGCTGTGCGTCTAGGGTCAGTTGTCCGATGATTCCGTAAAGCACCACACAGAAGGCGGTTGCGAGCGTTCTGGTACGAACCGTCAGGCGAGCCCCTGATGCCATCGTATACCTCCTTTGTTCGGGTCGTACCTGCAGCCGCAATCCATCTGGGCCAAGTGCCGTGTTCCTCAACGGTGTCTCTGGACTACGATAACGATATCCATGCAGATTACGAGTGTCGGGTACAACGGTAAAGCGACGCTGGACAATTTGGTAATGCGTCAGCTAAGGGTGGAGCATAGACCCCTGCCACCTTGTGTGGCAGGTGAACGGGTTCATTGGCTACTACACCGCACCTTGTCCCCTCTCTTCCCTTTCCCCCGTCCACCGGCGGCGGACGGGGGAAAGGGAAGAGGGGGGGGGGCGCGCACGTTTGGCGGGCGAACCCGATTCACCCGTGGCACAAGGCCACGGGGGTCTCACGCATGGGCCAGCACGCAGTCGTTCCACCCGCCACTGACGCTTCGCGGACAATTGCCCACCTTCCTTTGAACTTCGCGGCATCTGGACTATAGTTCGCGCTCCGATTGGGAAAACGCAGTTCCTCGCAGCTAGTCCCTATCAGCCAGTCCTTCCTTTCCCTCGTGACAGGGAAAAGGAAACTCCTATCCGATTGTCAGCTGGAGCGAAAGATGACCGATAATCAGTACTCGGTTTGCGTCCCCACTCTCGACCACTGGCGGAAGATGATCAAGTGCCAGACGGCCTGCCCGGTGAACACAGACGCCCGCGCCTACGTGACGGCAATTGCTCGCGGCGAATTGGGCGAAGGCTACCGCATCGCGCGCGCGATGCCAACCCGCTCGCCACTGTTTGCGGGCGAATCTGCGGCGCGCCGTGCGAGACTGCCTGTCGTCGGGGTGTGATCGAGCCGGATTTCCTGCCAATTGCCATTCGTCCCCTCAAACGGGTGCTGACGGAACGGCATGGGCCGGAAGCCGTCGCGCCCCATCTGTCCGGGCGGGTCACGGCGGGCGCGCGTGCACCCTCCGGCGATGCCCGTCCACCCGTCGGGGTCTTCTCGCTCGATGTCCAGCGCACCCCGGCCAACAGCGCGGTTCCCGGCACCGGCGCCCGGGACATTTACTCGTCCGTGCGCTGGTCGCGCCAGCAGTTGGCCGAGTTGGCCCAACAGTCCGGCCGCAAGACCGCGCGCGTCGCGGTGATTGGCGCCGGACCATCGGGCCTGACCGTGGCGCATGACATGGCCCTGCTGGGGCACAAAGTGACCCTGTTCGAGGCCGGCCCCAAGACCGGCGGCACAACGCGCTATGGCGTACCGATTTACCGGGTGGAACAGGAAGCCATGGATGAGGAAAACCAATCCATCCTCGACATGGGCGTCGAAATCCGCTACAACACGCCCATCGGCAAAGCCCTGACCCTGGCCGACCTGCGCCGCGATTGGGAGGTGGTTTTTATCGGCATCGGCTTGACGAAAGGCCGCGCCCTGAACATCCCCGGCAACGACCTGGCGGGTGTCATAACCGCGGTGGACTTGCTCTGGAATTACAACCTGGGCCACCCGGTCACGGTGGGCAATCGCGCGCTGGTGATCGCCGGCGGCGATGTAGCCTACGGCCCGCGCCTGATTGTGGATGCCGTACGCCATGGGCATATCGCCGCACTGGGTATGGAAGAGTACATTCAGGGCCGCCCGCTCAAACTCAGCGTGACCAGCGAATGGACCCACCTGCCCAATCACGTGATGTTTGAAAACTGGGTACGCCTGGCGCGTCGTCCGATACCGGGCCTGCCGCTGGAGCGCCGCACCGGCATCTTGCCGGTGGAACTGGGCTATTCCGAAGCCGAAGCCGCCGAACAGGGGAGCCGTTGCCTGGAATGCAGCGTCAACACCATTTTCGACGGCAGCAAGTGTATCCTGTGTAACGCCTGCGTGGACATCTGCCCCTGGAATTGCCTGAAGATCGTCAGCCTGAAGCAAGTTCAGAGCGACGAGACCTTCGCCAAAGCGGTGGAAGCGCAGTTGGGCGCGCCTCTGGCCGACTTCATGCAGGAAAACGAGTTGACCGTGGCGGCAATGCTCAAGGATGACGACGCCTGCACGCGTTGCGCGCTGTGCGCCAAGCGCTGTCCGACCAACGCCATTACCATGGAAGCCTTCCGTTTCAAGGAAACGCTGACATACGCCGACCGTTAACCCACTCACGAGGAGATAAGGGATGCAGAAGATCATCCATTTCATTACCCACAGCCGGGTCTGGAAGTCCGTCTTCCGCCACGGGTGGCCTGACAACCCGCTTGACCGCTCGCTGGTGATGACCAGCAATATCTTCTTGCACGTGCACCCGGTTAAGGTCAATGTGAAGAGCCTGGACTGGCGCTATTCGCTCGGGCTTGGGGTGATCTCGGTTATCGTCTTCGTCGAACTGAGCCTGACCGGCATCCTGCTGATGTTCCGGTATGTGCCCAGCGTTGAACGCGCTTACAGTTGCATTAACGCCTTGCAGACACAGGTGCCGTTTGGCCAGCTGCTGCGCAACATGCACCGCTGGGGTGCGCACCTGATGGCGTTGATCGTGCTGCTGCCCCTGCTGGTCTTCCTGCCATCCAAGCCCAACCCGCGCGAAGCGATGCTGGTCTTGTTCACCATCCTGTTTGTCTCGGCGGTGGTCTTTACCGTCATCGGTTTCCTGTGCCGCGGGCCGGACTTCATTCTCTACCCACCCTGGGACATGCCGAATGGCTACAATCCACTCCGACACTTGTAGTGCAGGAGAGATCCATGCAAGAAGATAGAGCCGTCTGCACGATTGATCGGCGTCGGTTCCTGGGCATTGTCTGGGGCGGGGCGCTGCTGGCGTTGATTGGCCAATCGGTGGCGGCCATGTTCCACTACATTCGCCCGAGAGCCACGATTGGCTTTGGCGGCAAGGTCTTGGCCGGCAGGGTTGAAGAGTTTGCCGTCGGCCGTGTCAACCGGGTTTTGGCCGGCCAGTTCTATATTGTCCGCGGCGAAGATGGTTTTCTGGCGCTGTGGCAAAAATGCACTCACCTGGGCTGCGCCATCCCCTGGGTGGAAGAAGAAGATCTGTTCCACTGCCCGTGCCACGGTTCGACATTCAACAGGAATGGCGAAGTGCTCAGCGGGCCGGCTCCGTGCCCGATGGACACGTTCCCGGTAAAGATCAGCAATGGGGAAGTCTGGGTCGATACCAGCCGCCCCAGCCAGCGCCGGCGCTACGACCCATCTCAGGCAACCAAGGCATAAGAGGGAAGTGGCATGAAGACCCAAGAGAATTACACCCTGCACGCCGGCGTCGGCCTTGTCTTGGTCTTGCTGACGATCGTGGGCCTGAGCTTTTACTGGATCGGCGAGCAGGCCCGCATGCAAACCAGTGCCCAGCACCTGTTGAGCGAACGCATTGCGCGGGCGCAGAAGCTCTACGCCAACCAGTGCGCCGACTGCCACGGCACAGATGGCGAAGGCGGTGCTGGCCCGGCCTTGAACGACAGGAAGATCCTGAAAGACAACCCGGACGAAGTCTTCTACTCGGTGATCCGCTCGGGCGTGCCGAGCACCGAGATGACGGCATGGAGCATCAGCTATGGCGGTCCGCTGACCGATGAAGACGTGCGCGACTTGGTCGCCATGTTGCGCAGTTGGGAAGTGACCGGGAATCGCCTTCCCGCCTCACCCGGAAGACGATAGTCCGGCTGTGGCGGGCACGCAGATAGGGGGGGGATCAAGCGAACCGGCGATTCATCCGCGTGCGGATGAACCGCCGGGTGAACACGCAATGTCGCGATCCCTTGTTTTCCCAAACCGTTGGGTGGTTCTCTTGCGGACGAGCCGCAAGAGGGGAACCTCTGCCAGGGATCAGGTCTTCTCTTCCAAACAGTATTTCTCGATTTCGTCGGCAACCTTCTTGGCAAAGGCCACCGCCTCGACAACCGTTTTCGGGCCTGTGACGATGTCGCCGGCGGCAAAGACACCCTTGGATGAAGTGTGTCCGTTCTCGTCGGCTTGCACCAGGCCGCGCTGCGTCTTGGAAACATCGCTGTCAGTGGTTACCGCGCCTTGGGGGCCCTGCCCGATGGCGAGAATGATCGAATCGGCCGGTATCTCGGTGACGCGCGTGAAATCCTCCTCATAGACCGTTCCGGTCTCGGTCTTCTGAACGGTAACGGCGACACACTTCACAATCGTCTCTTCGAGTTTGACGGTTTGCAGCAAATGAACGATGCGGATTCCCTCTTGTACCGCGTCGGCGACTTCATGCTTGTTGCCCGTCATTCCTTCTTCCGACAAACAGTTGATCATCGTGACTGTGCCGCCCTGCGGGATATGGCGGATGGCGATTCTGGCGGCGTCGAGCGCGACGTTGCCCGCACCCACCACGACAACCTTCTGGCCCAGGCGGTACGCCTCGGGGCTCTTGAGGTAGTCGATGGCATAGTATACGTTGCCCAGGGTTTCACCCAGGAGACCCAGTTTGTTGGGTTTGGCCGTGCCGGCGGCGATAAAGACGGCCTTGTAGCCGTCAATAAACATGTCGGTCAGGGTGATGGAGGAACCGATAAAGGTGTTCGGCTTAAATTGGACGCCCAGTCGGGTCAAAATGGACTCGTATCGGTCAACGATTTCCCGGGGCAGCCGAAATTCGGGGATGCCGTAGCGCAAGACGCCGCCGATCTTGTCGCGGGCCTCCATCAGCGTCACCCGGAATCCCTTCAGCGAGAGAAGAATACTCATCGTGATTCCGGCCGGGCCTGCGCCGACCACCGCAACGCGGATATTCTTCTTTTCAATGACGGGCGGCTCGTATTCGGTGAGGAATTTTCCCGAGAGGTACTGTTCGATCCTGAAGAATTTGATCGGCTCGGATTTTTTGCCCAGCACGCAATGGCCACAGCAGTTGCGTTCATGCGGGCAGACGATGGAACATACGGCGGAAAGCGGGTTATTGGCAAACAGCATTTCCGCCGCTTCCCGCTCCTTCCCCTCTTCAAAGAGCCGCATCACGTCGGAGATCGGCGTGGAAACGGGGCAGTGCTTCCTGCACTGGGGAACCTTACATTTCAAGCATCGTGACGATATTCCATGGAGCATGAGAAGAACATCCTTCATTGCTTTGGTCGGCTTTTCCTAACTGAAAACCCAGTTGGTTTCAGGCCCGATTTCAATCATGCGGGTCCATCCATCTTTGCACGTCGCCGAAAAACCTATCCGGCTGGAAATCACGCCGCAACTTAACGTCTCGGAAATGCTACACATGTTACTGTGCTGCAAGGACTATGGTCCATGGTCCCCAGTTGCGCGTAGCGCTAGGTTCTGAACTCGACGCGCGGATTGCCCACCAGGTGGTAGGTGTCAGGGCAAGGGCCAGCGGGTTGTGACCCGGTTATCTTGATCTCACTCAAAGCGGCGCATACAATAGACCTTACGGGAAATCCGTTCAACTCTATGCAAGAACGTAGCAAGGACGCAGCCGGGTTGTGCCCACGTCAGCCGTCCTCCGGTCCGTTTTTTGGCTCTCCCGGCGCGCTTCCGCTTTCCGACCAGGCCCGGCAGCCTGGCCGGGCGGGAAGGCACGCACGGCTCGCTCCGACACCCGCGGGAGCGAGCCGCTCCCGCCACGTTGGCCATCTACCGCCCAACCGTCCACCCGCGACTCCCATGTTACTGGCAGGGCGATTCCCGCCGCCGCCCGGCTCGTCCGGGCGGGGCGCCGATTGGGGGGGAAAGGGGGTGCCGCGCCCCCTTTCCCCCCCCATCGATCGCCCCACTGCCGTAAGGGCAGTGGCGGCGCGAGCCGGCCAGTAACCCGCAGGGTATGATCGGGCGGTCCCCGCCCGGGGGGTGCTGACGCATTACCACGCAATTCTCCCATCCCTTGTGCTCTCGCCCCATCCGGATTATCTTCTCCCCCGCAACCCGGAGAAAGCAATTCCCTATCAGCCAGCAGGAGTGGCCAACCCCGAAGGAGGGACCGTCGTGAGAGTCACCGCAGGCCAGAGTCACTGTCGGTTGCAGCCCGTGCATTTCACACTCATCGAGTTACTGGTGGTCATCTCGATTATCGCGATTCTCGCGTCGTTGCTGCTGCCGGCTTTGGCCACGGCGCGCGAGAAGGGGCGTCAGGTGGTGTGCCTGGGCAACCTCAAGCAGTGGGGCATCGTTCACGCGGTCTACAGCGAGGAGAACAACGACATGATCGTGCCGTATGCTGTCGGCGCCGCGGTGAACGCGATGAAGTGGTGGTATGAGACGATCGCGCCGGATGTCCCGGACAAGGAGATGTTCAAGTGCCCGGGCGTGAATGGTGCCACGGTCGGCTACGGGGCCTGCAGCAATCACCTGATTGCCGACTGCAACTGGGTTGACAAGCCGACCCGTATTCGGTGGCTGAAG
Organism: Lentisphaerae bacterium RIFOXYA12_64_32; assembly: GCA_001803235.1. Taxonomy (GTDB): domain Bacteria; phylum Verrucomicrobiota; class Lentisphaeria; order Oligosphaerales; family YB12-FULL-65-16; genus YB12-FULL-65-16. The sequence continues at coordinate 9,145 of MHBL01000189.1, read as the reverse complement.
CATCCGGAGCAGTACATGCTGATGCTGGACAACAATGCCGCCAATGCGGACGTCAAGGGCGGGGCCCGGTGTCCCACGTGCGGCGGCGTTTGGTGGGTAGATCGGGGCTACGGCCTGGTCGAACGGCATTTGCGCGGCATGAATGCGCTGTGCACCGACGGGCATGGCGAGTGGTATCCGTACAGCAGGGTCCGTTCGCCACCCAGTAATCCGGCGACGGGCGGAACAGATATCTGGGCCCACTACAACACACCGTCGCTTGGCCCGGGATACTGATTCCGGCGCGCCCGCGTCCTCGCGGGTGCGGAGGGGAAGTTCGCGTTGTGGCGTCTCTCTCAGCGTGTCGACACGTGTGCGGATGGCAACGCCGTGCGCCCGCTCGCTGAAGCGTCGCTGCCACTTCCGCCTGAAAGGCGGTACTCAGACGGAAACCCGAGAGTAACAGCTTGATATGACCGGGCCGTCTGCGGCCCGGGGAGCGCTGACGCGTCACGCGCGCACCCGCATGTGCTGTTGCATAATGGGCCTGAGGGCTTATTTTGCTGGTTTCTCGTGCAACCGTTCGGCTGAACCAAACAGGGGTGTGTTGATGAAGACAACGGCGCTTCGTATCCATGGCAAGATGGACCTTCGGCTCGAGACGTTTGAACTGCCGGCGTGCGGCGATGACGGGATTATCGCCGAGGTCCTCTGCGACTCGCTGTGCATGTCCAGTTACAAGGCGGCCAAGCAGGGCCCGGAGCACAAGCGTGTGCCGAAGGACTGCGCCACGACCCCGACGATCATCGGGCACGAGTTTGCCGGACGGTTGCTGGAGGTGGGCAAGAAGTGGCAGAAGCAGTTCAAGCCGGGCGACAAGTTCGGCATTCAGCCGGCGCTGATGTACAAGGGCTCGCAGGACGCGCCGGGTTACTCGTTTACGACCGTGGGCGGTGACGCAACGCACGTGCGCATTCCGTCGTGCGTCATGGAGATGGACTGCCTGCTGAACTACAGCGGTGACGCGTTTTTCATGGCGTCGCTGGCCGAGCCGATGAGCTGCCTGATCGGCGCCTGCAAGGCGCAGTACCACACGGACCCGGGCAAGTACGAGCACAAAATGGGGATTGTGAAGGGCGGCAAGATGGCGTTGCTGGCCAGCGCGGGCCCGATGGGCCTGGGGCTGATCGACTATCTCCTGAACGGGCCGCGGCAGCCGAAGTTGATGGTGGTCACCGACATCGACCAAGGCCGGCTCGACCGTGCGAAGAGCATTATGACACCGGAGAAGGCCAAGGCGCGCGGGGTCGAGTTGGTTTACGTAAATACGGCGCAGGGCAACGGACAGCAGGCCCTAATGGATCTGAGCGGCGGCATGGGCTACGACGATGTGTTTGTCATGGCGCCGGTGGCGCCGGTGGTCGAGCAGGGCGACGCAATCCTGGGGCGCGATGGCTGCATGAACTTCTTCGCCGGCCCGACGGACCCGAAGTTTGCGGCCAAGTTCAACTTCTACAACGTTCACTACGGCGGGACCCACATTGTGGGCACCAGCGGCGGCAACACCGAGGACATGCGTGACGCGCTGGCCCTGATGTCCGCCGGTAAGATTGACCCATCCGTGATGATCACGCACGTGGGCGGGTTGACGGCGGCGAAGGACTCGACCCTGCATCTGGCCGAGATTCCGGGCGGCAAGAAACTGCTCTACACGCAAGTGGACCTTCCCCTGGTCGCCATTGCGGACTTCGCGGAGAAGGGCAAGACGGACCCGTTGTACGCCGAACTGGCGGCGCTCTGTGCGAAGAACAACGGCATGTGGTGCGTGGACGCGGAGAAGGTCATCCTCACCAAGGCGCCGAAGCTGAAGGGCTAGGCGAGACGAGTGTCGGGTGTCGAGTGTTGGGGGGGCATGCATCACTCCGTCTATTGAGTCACTGAGTCACTGAGTCAGGATCTGAAGCTTTGTCCGGGAGACGTTGCGGATGCCGATGGATCTGACAGAGCCCGAGGTCCGGGTGCTGGGCTGCCTGATCGAGAAGGAGTTGACGACTCCTGAGTACTATCCGTTGACGTTGAATGCGGTGACTAACGCCTGCAACCAGAAGTCGAGTCGCTGGCCGGTGGTGGAGTACGACGAGAAAACGGTGGTGCGGGCCCTGGACGCGTTGCGGGACCGGAAGCTGGCGTGGATGGTCAGCAGCAACGTCGGTCGCGTGCCCAAGTACCAGCAGAGCTTCACGAAGAACCTGGGTTTGAAGCCGGATGAGGTGGCGGCGCTGGGAGTGCTGATGCTGCGCGGGCCCCAGACGGTGGGCGAAATCCGCACCCGTGGCGAGCGGCTGTTCGCGTTCCCGTCCGTCGAGGCAGCCGAGGCCACGCTCGAGGCGTTGAGTGTTCGCGCGGACGGCGCGCTGGTGGCGAAACTGCCCCGACAATCGGGCCGGAAAGAGCACCGGTTTACGCACTTGCTGTCGGGCGAGCCGCGGGTCGCGGAGGAGGAGACGGTGCCGAAATCCGAGGCGTCGCGGGTTGAGGTGGAAGCGGAGAACGCGCGCCTGGCACGGATCGAGGAGGAACTGGCCCAGGTCAAGCAGGAACTGGCGGACCTGCGCACGGCGTTTCTGGACTTCCGACGCCAGCTCGAGTGAGGGACGTGGCCGCGCGGTGCAGGCTGAGCAGTCTCCTGCACGGTTGCCGAGACAGGAAGGACTGAAAGGTGGATGCTATGGACAACGTGGAAGTGCGGCAGATTGCGGTGCTGCTGGCGGACGGGTTTGAGGAGATCGAGGCGGTCACGGTCATCGACGTGCTTCGGCGTGCGGACATGGAAGTGGTGATGGTCGGGGTGGGGAACGAGATGGGGGTTCTGGGGGCGCATGGCATCCCGATCGGGGTCGACTGCCTGATTGATGACGTCGAACCTGGCGCGTTTTGCCTGGTGGTGCTGCCCGGGGGCATGCCGGGATCGAAAAACTTGGCGGAGAATGAGAGGGTACACACGCTGGTCCGTTCGGTTTGGGACGGTGGTGGGCACGTGGCGGCGATCTGCGCCGCACCCATTGCGTTGCACGCGGCGGGAATGCTGGAGGGGCGGCGCGTGACGGCATACCCGTCGGTAGAGAGTCAGTTGACCGGGGCGGTCTACACGGGCGCCAGGCTGGAAGTGGACGAGCGGATCGTCACCAGCAAAGGGCCGGGAACGGCGATGGAGTTCGCGTTGGCGCTGGTGCGGATTATGGGGAAGGGTGAGACGGAGAAGCAGTTACGCGAGGCCATGCTGATTGGCGCGTGAGTGTCGGGCGTCGGAAAGCCACCGCGCCACGGCGTCACTGAGTCATTGCTTCACTGCGTCCTGGCACGAGAGTGTGGTTTTGCAAGAGGCCTATGTCGTGAGAGAACTGAATGCCATCGTAGTTCAGACGGTGCGCTCGTCGGTGCGCTCGCGCGTGTTTCACGTGCTGTTTGCCCTGATCCTGTTGGCTGTATTTCTGCTGCCCTTGACGGTTTCGGGGGACGGGACGGCGCGCGGACAGTTACAGATCTCGCTGACGTACTCGCTCGGGGTTGTGGTGGCGTTGATCTCGACGTGCACGCTGTGGCTGTCCTGCGGTGTGCTGGCGCGGGAAATCGAGTCCTACAGCATCCACATGGTGGTTACCAAGCCGGTTCCGCGGTGGAAGGTGTGGCTTGGCAAGTGGCTGGGTGTGTTCCTGATGGAGAGTCTGACGCTGCTGGTGTCGGCGGCGATCATCCTGGCGCTGGTCCGATTCCGGGTGGCGCGTGGCGATTTCTCAACCGAGGAGATGGCGCGGTTGAATGCCGAAGTGCTGGTCGGTCGGCGCGTGTTCGAGCCGGACATTCCCGACTTCACGCAACTGGCGCGCCAGGAGTACGAGAACCGGTTGAAGGCAGGGACGCTGGACGCGCGCCACAATCCGCAGTTCGTGATGGAGGAAATGCTGCGACAGGTCAAGGCCAAGAGTACGGAAGTGCCGCCGAACACGACGCGGTTCTGGCGTTTCAGCCATGTGCGTGTTGCCGATCCGGAAGAGCGCATGTCGCTGCGGTACCGGTTCTATGTGGGTTCGACCTCGCGGAGTTCGCAGAGAATGACGCAAGGATTGTGGGTGGTGCGGGATCCGACGTCCAAGGAGAAGGCCGGGTTCGCCGCTGCGCCTGTACAGACCATGGGGGGGAACTTCAACGAGTTGCAGTTGCGGGGGTCCGCCGTCGATCTGGACGACAACACGGTGATCATCGGGTATTCGAACGAGGGGCCGCAAGGGGATACGTCTCTGATCTTCCAGCACGGCGACGGTCCGATGCTGTTGGTGCGTGTGACGGGTTTCCTCTCGAACTACATTCGATCAATGGTTTTGGCCGTGTTCCAGTTGGCGTTTCTGGCCGCGCTCGGTTGTACCGTCGGCGCGGCGTTTTCGACGCCGGTGGCGGTGTTTGTCGCCGTGTCGTATCTGGTGATCGGGATGTTCGTGCAGGCGGCCGTGAAGGCACCGCTGACGAATGAGTTCGGTGAGTACCAGTACAAGAACGTGGGGGAACGGGTCCTGCACTACATCGCGTTGACGGTCCGAAAGGTGATCGTATCGGTGGATGACTTTGACGCCACTTCGGATTTGGCTGGCGGGAGGTTGGTCGAGTGGGCCCGGGTCGGGACCGCATTGTTGGGATTGGTGGTTTTGCGGGGTGGCATCATGGCTGCCTTGGGTATGTGGATATTGACTCGACGCGAGGTGGGACTGGAAATCCGCAGATGAGATTGAAGGGCACATTCGGGGTCATGTTGGTACTGGCCGGCTTGGTCGTGCCGTTGCTGGTGGGCACGTACCATGTCCAGCAGCGCATGAATCGGATTCGGGTTGAGGAGCGGTTAACGGACACCGAACCACTGCTGAATGCCCCCCCTCTGGTGGCGTTCACCACCGTGGCGCTGGGCGGGTTCCGTGGCCTGGTGGCCGACTGGTTGTGGCTGCGTTCACAGAAGATGCAGGATGAGGGAAACTACTTCGAGATGGTGCAGCTTGCCTCGTGGATCGTGAAATTGCAGCCGCGGTTCACGGGTGCGAGCGCATTCCTGGCCTGGAACATGGCTTACAACATTTCCGTGACGTTTAACAGTTTTGAGGACCGCTGGAAATGGGTGCAGCGTGGCATTGAGTTGATTCGTGACGAGGCCTTGTTCTATAACCCAGGGGATCCGGATCTGTTCCACGAACTCGGCTGGATCTATCAGCACAAACTGGGCCGGGACCTGGACGATGCGAACCGCTTCTACAAGACGCAAATGGCCAGGGAGGTCATCAAAGTTTTGGGTGGGTATCCGCCGGACTGGGATCGGCTGATTGCCGCGCCCCGAACGGTCGAGCAACTGCGCGAGCGGTTGGGGCCGGACACAACGTTGTGGCGCAGCCTGGAGGCCAACGTGCTGACGTTTGAAACCGTGGAACACGAGTTTCGCAAGACAGGCGAGTTGCCGACGGCCTTGAAGGCAGCGCTGGGTGAGACCGGTGACCGCAGCGTCTTGGAGTTGTGTCTGCGTCGGCGCTGGCTGGAGGACGGGCTGAAGCTTGATCCGGCGCGGATCAAGGTGTTGAACGCGAAGTACGGCGGCTTGGATTGGCGCCTGCCGGAGGCGCACGCAATCTACTGGGCGAATCGGGGGTTGGAAGCCGCGCGCGGCGACTTGAGCGTGAAATGCGATCGGATGATCTTCCAGTCGCTGGCCGCGGCCTACAAGGCGGGGCGTCTGGTGTGCGTGGGCGAGCCGCAGAACTGGGAGACCATGCCGAATCTGGGGTTGGTCGACGCAGTGAACCAGAGCTATGTAGACGCTATGGAAAAACACGGGCGGAGCATCATCCAGGGCGCCTACCAGAACTTCCTGGTGGATGCGATCGTGGAACTCTACACATTCGGACAACAGAAGAAGGCGCAGGAGTATTTCGAGAAGGGTCGGAAGGAGTTTGGGAAGGGCCGGTTCTACAAGACCCTCGACGAGTTTGTCCTCGAAGAATTGGCCAAGGATATGGCGTTGGCCAGTTTCGAGCAGGCCCAAGGCGCGATTCAGGGCTACCTGCTGCAGAGTTGCCACGCGTTGGCCATTGGCGAGAATGACGCCGCGGTGACGTTCGAGCGCATCGCGGCCAGGATATGGCAGAAGTATACGAGCGAGATCGGCGAGACCACCACGGAGCGCCGTGGCCTGCCTCCGTACGAGCAGATGAAGGTCAACGTGGTGCAGCGTGCGCTCGAGGTGTTTCCGCCCGATACCGCGCAGCGGTTGCGCGCCGCCCTCCCGCAGGGCAAGGAAGCGCTGAAGTTTGCGGACTCACCGTCCGCAAGTGTGCCGACACCGTGAGCGGTGACGGCGCAGGGCCAGGCAACAGTCCGGAAAGAATGGTTGCCCGGTCGTCTGCAGGTTGAACGACATCTCGTCAGCACGACAGGATCATCCCTGCTGCAAGGGTACAACCCGGCGTCTGGTTGGGATCAGTGGCTATGAATGAACGATCTCAATCCAGCCAGGGCTCGAGAACGCACACCCAGCCTATCCGCGTGCTTCTGGTGGAGGATGATCCCGATCACGCATTCCTGATCGGCAAGACACTGGCCAGCACGTCTCCCGACCGGTTCGAGCTGAAGCATTGCGCCCGGCTCGACCAGGGCATCGCAGAGATTGAGGCGGGCGCGGCGGATGTGGTTCTTCTCGACCTGTGTCTGCCCGACAGCAAGGGAATAGACACGCTCGTCACCCTGTGCGAGAAGAAGCCTGACCTGCCGGTGATCGTCTTGACAGGCGCTAAGGACGAGGAGATGGCCGTTGAGGCGGTCCGCCGCGGCGCTCAGGACTACCTGCTGAAGGACCGGATCAACTCCTACATCCTGTCGCATGTCGTGATGTTTGCCGTTGAGCGCAAGAAGCGTCAGGATCTCCTGCGCGAGACCGAAGAGCGGTTCGACCGGATCATCGACAACAGCGAGGCCGGCTATTTCCGACTGGACGAGTGGGGCTGCTTCCGGACGGTGAATCGCGCCTGGCTGCGGTTGCACGGGTACGCCAAGCGCGAGGAGGTCGTAGGAAAGCCGTTCTCAATCACCTTGCTGCCGAAGGACGCCCAGACCCTGCAGGAACTCTTCGGCAAGGTGCTTTGCGGGCAGTCTGTGCCGCGCGCGGATGGCGCACGACGGTGCAAGGACGGTACGATCGGCTACCATGTGTTTTCCGTGAACCCGGTGCGGGAGCGCAACCGCGTTGTCGGTGTGGAAGGGTTCCTGCTCGACATTACCGAGCGCAAGCGGATCGAGATGGACTTGGAGTACGAGCGGAGTCAGTTCCTCTCCATTTTCGACGGGATCGATGAGCCGGTGTACATCAGCGACCCGTCCACCTATGACATCCTGTACGTGAACAAGGCGCTGGGGCGCCGGTTCGGCGACATTGTGGGGCAGAAGTGTCACGAGGCGTTGCAGGGACTGGATGCGCCGTGCCCGCACTGCACCAATGACCGTATCTTGGGACACAACTTCGGCCGTACGCACATCTGGGAGTGGCAGAATCAGCGGAACCGCCACTGGTACCGTTGCATCGACCGGGCCATTCGGTGGTCCGATGGCCGGATTGCCCGCTGCGAGATTGCCATTGACATAACGCTACAGAAGCGGGCGGAGCAGGAGGTCGAGCGACGCAACCGTCAGCTCACGGCCATCCATGGCATCACGTCGGCGGCAAACCGCTCGCTGGACTTGGAGGAAGTGCTGTGTTCGGCGCTTGACGAAGTCTGCACGGTGTTCCAGGCTGACGGTGGAGTGGTGTATCTGACCGAGGACGGGGGGCAATCGTTCCACGCCGTGGCGTGCAGCGGGGTTTCGCCCGAGGAATTGGCCGGGATCGCGCGCTTCAAATCCGGTGAAGGGCTGGCGGGCGTTGTGGCGCAGTCGGCGCGGGCGCTGGTGATCTCCGACCTGGCCTCGGAGTCTCAGAACATGTCTCCGGCGTTCCGCAAGATGGGTTGGCGCTCCTACGCCGGAATGCCGATCGAGCGCGAGGGGCAGGTGTCGGGTGTGATGGAGTTGCTGTCCCGCCGTGAGCACCGGTTCCACACTCATGACATGGATCTGATGCGGGACTTGGGCCGGCAGATGAGTTTGGCGATTGAGAAGGCGCGGATTTACGAAGATGCCCGCACCATGAAGGACACGCTGATGGAGAGCGAGGAGAAGTACCGGCGGCTCTTCGAGCTGATCAACGAACCGGCGCTGATCTTCGACGCCGAGCACACGGTGGTGGCGGTGAACCCGGCCGCCGAACGCTGGGTAGGCTATGCCCCGGCAGAGTTGGAGGGCAAGCGAGTGGTCGACCTTCCGTTCCTTTCCGAGGAGTCGAAGACCACGCTGATGGCCAGGCTGGAGCAGCGCCTGGCGGGCGGCGACGTGGCTCCCTTCGAGATCGAGGTCATCAGCAAGGATGACCGGCGCCGGCGTGGTCGCGCCGGCGGCGCGGTGCTGCGTGACAATGCGGGCGAGGCGACCGGGCAGGTCTTGACGGTTAAGGAAGTGATCGGCGCGGCTGGGTTGCGCGAGGCGGTGCCGTTGCCGCAGAGCCAGGAGACGTTGACGGACGACGTCGACGTGCTGATGTGGTTCCAGGTCAACGGCCGTACGGTCGGGGGCGGCAACCGCGCCCTGGCCGATTTCTGGGGCTGTGCGAAGGGCGAGTTGGCGGGGCGTGACATCACCTCCCTGCTGTGGGCGAAGACGGGCGAACGGTATGCCGTTGAGGCCGAGCGTGTCTTTGCCGTGGGGGCGGGGGGCGAGCGCCTGAAGACTTGGAACTGGCTGGTTGACGCCGAGGGAAATCGGAGGCGTTTTGCCGTGACGCGGTCGGCGCACTGCCGCGCGGACGGGACGGTGGCGTACGTTGTGTGCTCGGCTGCGGAACTGCCCAAGCGGACCCCGCGTGCCGGGGGGCGAACCCGGGTCCAGGACGAGACGGCCACTCACGTCGAGTGACCTGATGCCGGCGGCGCCGTGGTCCGGCGCAGGCGCGCCGCGAACATGGCGTCGCAGTCGCCCTGCCAGGGCCACAGGGTAATGCGTCAGAACCCGTGAAAAAATCGTCAGTGGCCTGAACGTGGCCTTGTGGCCC
>MHBL01000188.1 GCA_001803235.1 Lentisphaerae bacterium RIFOXYA12_64_32 | reverse complement strand
GCGGAAGGCGCAGCAACGCAACATAACCAACCGCGCAACATTACCGCGGTACTTCGGAGATAGCCATCCTCAGAGAACCTTAGTAAGTAGCATTGGCGTTGCCCCCCCCCGCCTACAAACCTCCTCTGGAATTGTAATGGGCGTCGCAGTATTGCGCCCGTAGATTCCCATTAGAAGAGCAAGTGAAAGGGCCGCACCAATGGAAACACTCCTCACCTTCCTGCTCCTGACAGATCTGCTGCCGAACGTCGCGTGGTGGCTGCTCCTGTCAGATGACGAGTGAAAGGGGGGGGGAATGGAAGCACTCCTCGAACTCCTGGCAGACCTGCTCTTGGATGCCGTGTGCGCCCTGTTCATGTCAGAGAACGAGTCAAAGGGTCGGTGACCTGGATTTCCTAACGGACATTCTCGGTGAAATCGTCGGGTCACTGATCCTGTACATCCTGTGCTGTGTGCTGCTGTTGCCGGCACTTCTGATCCTGAGCACGCCGGTGGTGTTCGTCGTCGCGGCGTTCGGCGACGGCGGATATGTCGAGCGCGTCGGCCTCGCATACGACGGGGTGTTTGCGTTCTGGCGGCAGTACTGCCTGCTGTGAAGCGCTGAAGATAGGCAACGGGATGGTTGCCTGGGCCGTGGGGACGACTGTCGCGAGTTGGTTCTGCGGAGTTCACCGTGCACGTAGCGACGCTTGAACCTGATCAGCCAGGGGCTATGATGAGTGCATTGGAAGAGGGGCGTTCCCTCTCGACTTAACTAACCGCACGGCGCCAAGACAGACGGCGGCATGCAGTTGTACTGTGCGAATCCCTGCAACTGTCGGCGGCGGCGAGGCTGATGATGGGGCGGTGCGCGGGAGTGAGGCATGGACAGACCTCGGGATGAGAATGTCACGCCGGATAACCTCCATTGCGGGCATCGGGATCGTCTGCGGGAGCGGTTCTTGTCCGAAGGGCTTGATGGTTTCGAGGATCATCAAGTGCTGGAATTGCTTCTGTTCTACGCTATCCCACGTGCCGACACCAATCCGCTGGCGCATGTGCTTCTTCGCCGATACGGGTCTCTGAGTGCGGTTCTTGAGGCTGACCCCAGGGATCTGGCCGCCACGCCAGGTATCGGTCGGAAGGTGGGGGCTCTTCTGTGCCTCTTGCCGCACGTCGCGCGTCGGTACCAGACCGACAGGCTTGCGAGGGGCACTGTCGTCTTGGCGACCTCCGAGGCGGTCGCCAAGTACGCCACGGCTCTGATGCTTGGCCGGACGGAGGAGTTGTTCTACGCTATCTGCCTGGACACCCAGTGCCGCCTTCTCCAGCCCGCACTGGTGGCGACTGGCACGGTCAAGCATGCCGACGTGCACCCGCGACACGTTGTCGAGGAGGTGCTTCGCAATCGGGCCGCCTCCGTCATCCTGGCCCACAACCATCCGCAGGGGACACCCCGGCCATCGAACCAGGACCACCGTTTGACGCAACTGATCGTCGACGTCCTGGGACCGCTGGAGATCCGGGTAAACGACCATATCATCGTCGCGGGGGACGCGGCGTTCAGCTTCCAGCGTGAGGGGGTGCTCCCAACTTGGGGGAGGGATGCCAAGTGAGCGTCACGTATACTGCGAACCAGCGTCAGGCGATTGCCCACGCCGAAGGCAACCTGCAGATCATCGCCTGCGCCGGTTCAGGTAAGACCCAGGTTCTGGCGGAAAGGATCGCCAGCATCTTGGCGCAACCGGGCGCAAGCCCCGGGAATGTGGTGGCCTTCACCTTCACTCAGAAGGCGGCAGGGGAACTCAAGGACCGCGTCTACCGTCTGTGCCGCGAACGACTCGGCTCGGACCGTGGGCTGGCTGACATGTACGTCGGGACCATTCATGCGTTCTGCCTCGACCTGACCTGCTGCAACGGTATCTCTTTCGCTATCTGAAGTACTCGGTTCTGAGCGAAGTGCAGCAGCGGCTTTTCATCGACCGCTACAGTTCCAAGTGTGGGCTGACGGACCTGCACACCCATGACGGGCAACAACTCCGCAGGTGGCTGGACTCGCGGCTGTACCAACGGCTTCTCTCCATCCTGCGTGAAGCGGACCTGGACGGCGCGATTCTGGATGGCCACCCGGTCTGGGACTCGGCCCGGAAATATGAGGCCCTACTGCATGAGCATCGCTACCTTGACTACACGATGATCGTGAAGGAGGCGGTGGTCGAGCTGCAGCGCAACGCCGACCTCCGCCGGCAGATAGCCGCAAGTCTCCGATTCGTCATTGTCGATGAGTACCAGGATGTCAACCCCCTACAGGAATGCCTGATCAAACTGCTCCATGGCCTCGGGGCGCAACTCTGCGTGGTGGGTGACGACGACCAGACGATCTACCAGTGGAACGGCAGCGACATCCGCAACATCCGCACGTTCGCGGAGCGGTATCCGCACGTGACCCGAGTCGAGATGGGCGACAACTTCCGCAGCACGACGGCGATTGTGGAAACCGCACGCCGGATCGCAGAGAGAAACACCGACCGCCTCCCGGAGAGCATGTCCGCCGCCGGACATCAGGTGTTCGAGCGTGGCGACATCGTCTGCCGCGGATTCCGCACCCCCAGCGACGAAGCCGCGTGGGTCGCCGACAAGATCCAAACTATGCGGGGTGTCCCGTTTCGCGACAGCCCTCAGGGACCCGAGCGCGGACTGAGTTGGTCCGACTGCGCCGTGTTGCTGCGCACGGTCAAGCACAGCGCCGAGCCGATTGTGCATGCCTTGCGCGATGCTGGAATACCCTATGTGGTCAAAGGCATGAACCGGTTGTTCGAGACCGCGGAAGTGCGGGCCGCCGAGGGCATCTTCCTCTACCTCAATGGCGACGTGACGATGGCCGAACTCCGTCAGCGCTGGCTCGACGCGAATGTCGGCCTTGTCGACGCCGACCTTGTGGCCGCAATCGAGAACCTGGACGAACGCAAATCCTCGTGGGACCAGCCCCAACGCCGTTCCACGCGTGGCCTCCAGAAGACGTACCTCGGATTCCTCACCGACATCGGCCTGCGGGAGGAGCGAGTTCCGGCGGGGGAAGGTGGAGCCGCGCAAGCATCCCGCAGCGAGATCGTGCTCTACAACTTCGGCAAGTTCAGCCAGATTGTCGCCGACTATGAACAGGTGCATTTCCAGAGCGACCCCGTGAGTTTGCATCAGGGGTTCGCTGGTTTTCTGGTCCACCAGGCGCCGGACTACTACCCGGAAGGTTGGGAGGACGCAGCCTACTGCAGCCCGGATGCCGTTCAGATCATGACCGTGCATCAGGCCAAGGGCATGGAGTTCCCTGTTGTATTCGTCCCCAACCTGGTGAAGAACCGATTCCCGTCGCGGCGGCAGGGCGGACGGCAATGGTTCCATGTCGTACCCGAGAACGCCGTACGGAATGCCGACGCCTACCGCGGACGCGAGGAGGACGAGCGCCGACTGCTGTACGTGGCCCTGACGCGTTCGAAGAAACACCTGTTCTGCTCGTGGGCGCCGGAAGCCGCGAAGGGGCAGTACAGTCAGGCGTCATCCTTCATCGGCGAGATCACGGCGTCCGAGTTCGTGCTCACTCGCGATCCGGAGCAGGTCCCAGCACGTCGAATCCCGCCGACCCCCCGGCATGAGGAGATCCAACTCTCTATCTCGTTCACAGAACTGCGCTACTTCTTCGATTGTCCGTACCAGTTCAAACTCAGGTTCCTGTACGGGTTCCGTCCCGGTGCGCACGAGGAGCTGGGCTTCGGCAAGTCGCTTCACGACGCCTTGGCGGAGGTCCATCGCCGTGCCATGGCAGGGGCGATCCTGCCGTCGCAGGAGGCGCCGCGGCTGGTGCGCGAGCATCTTCATCTGCCTTTTGCCTACGAGAAGCTCCGGGCCGACATGGCGCAGAAAGCCGAGGCGGTCTTGCGGCGGTATCTGTGGGACAACCGCAGCCGCCTGTCGCAGACCGAGTACGCCGAGAAGACCATCGAATTGCCACTTGCCGATGGGCTACTGGTCAGCGTTTGACTTACGTTCAGTCAGCATTATCTTTACTCAATAGGTAAAGGAAACGGAGATGGAGATCGTGTTCCGTTCGGCCAAGATGGCAAAGACGCTGGGCGATGAGCGTCGTCTGAACGCCGAGTACGGCCAACAAGCGAAGGCTATCAGGTTGCGTATGGCGGTGCTAGAGGCCGCCCCCACTCTTGCCACTGTCCCCACGATGCCGCCACCGCGAAGGCATCAACTCAAGGGGGACAAGGACGAGTTGTTCGCCGTGGACCTGAAACACCCGTATCGGCTGGTCTTCCGTCCTCATCCGGATGCCCCCAGACGCGAGGATGGGGGTATCGATCTGGACAAGGTAACCTGTGTCGAGATTGTCAGCGTTGAGGACTACCATTGATGCCTACTCGTCGACGTCTGTACAAGTACGAACCGGACTACGCCGTAGCCCCGGGCGAGATCCTCGAAGAGACTCTGGAAGCCCGTGGTATGAGCAAATCCGAGTTCGCGGCGCGCTGTGGGCTCTCGTCGAAGACGGTCAGCCTCATTATCCACGGCAAAGCGCCGATCACCGCTCCCACTGCATTGGCCATGGAGCGGGTCCTGGGTGGATCGGCGCAGCTCTGGATGAACCTGGAGGCGAACTACAGCGTCAGGAAAGCTCGCATGCAGACCCAGGACCAGTCTGCGGCGGATGTAGCGTGGGCGGGGCGCTTCCCCTTGGCCACGTTGCACCAACGGGGTGTGGTTTCCGAGGCACAGCCCACCGCCAAGGTCGTCGGCGAGCTACTGGGGTTCTTTTCAGTGGTGAACGTGGCCGCCTGGGAGAAGTGGGCTCAGGGCCTTGATCTCGCCGCGCGTCGGAGTCCGGCGTACGCCGCCTCGCTGCACTCCGTGGCTGCGTGGGTACGTTTGGTCGAGAATACAGCTTTGCGCGAGGAATGCCGTCCCTTTGATCGCGCGGCGTTCCTGGCCTCGCTCCAAAGTGCAAGGGGACGAACGCGGGAGCCATTTGCCGCGGCGGTTCGTGACACGCAGGGGACGTGCGCAGCCTGCGGCGTGGCCGTGGTGGCTGAACCGGAGCTTCCCAAGACGAGACTCTCCGGCGCCACGCGCTGGCTCACCCCGGTAAAGGCCATGTTGGCGCTCACCTTCCGGTTCCGTGCTGCCGACCGCTTCTGGTTCAGTTTCTTCCACGAAGCCGCCCATATCCTGCTCCACGGCAAGCGCGCCTTCTTCCTCGATAGCGAGAACGCCGAGTTGACCAAGCAGGAAGAGGAAGCCAACCGTTGGGCCGCCGACTTCCTGCTCCCCCCAAAGGCGTACCGTGCCTTTTCGGAACGGTCGCGTCTTGGGAAGACGGATGTCCTTTCTTTCGCCGACGAACAAGGCGTGGCGCCGGGAATCGTCGTCGGCAGGCTGCAGAAGGATGAACGGATTCCATGGGACTGGTACAACAACCTCAAACAGAAGCTCCCCGATCCGTGCGGATCGAACCCGTCTGAGCCCTGACTGTGCCTGGCGCTGACGAGGTCGGTCCCGGCGAACGGTGGCTCTTGAAACAGCCCCGCCCGGGCCCCAGGGCTGTTTCAAGATCTGGCGCCACGTCTCGGAAGGCCACGCCTCCGCGCACACCCGGTAGGGGCGGCCTGCGGTAGGGGCGGCCTGTCCTCAGGCCGCCCCCCCCGGCGTGGGGACACGCCGGGGGTACTCGCTGCACGCGACGGTCACGAATCTTGAAACAGCCCTGCCCGGGCCCCCGCGACGGTGGACAGCAGGAACCCGGGAGTGTAGTGTAAAGAAAACTTGGCATGTGGTGCGGGTGGTAGCGTTTTCTGTGGCGGGGGCAACCATGAAATGGCTGGGCGACAAACTGAAGGCCGTCCTTGGCGACGCGGGCATGACTCAGGGCGCGCTGGCGGAGCAGCTCGGGGTCAGTCGCCAGACCGTCATTGACTGGATCAACGGCCAGGTGCCGAAAGGGTCACACCTCGTTGCCATGTCGCGGCTGTTGGACCTCGACGTGGAGATCCTGTTCGCCGAGGATGAGGAGGATCGTCGTCGGGTGATCGTGCCCGTGCACCGCAAACGGCGCAATGCCAAAATCACCGCCGAAGTGCGCGACGCTTCCCGCGAACTCGCCCTGGAGTACGAAGGCCTGCTGACGTCGCAGGCCATGCCAGTCCTCGCACCGGTGCTCCGCCCCGGGGGCGACCTTGGCCGGGAACCCGTATCACCCATGCAGTTGGCGCGTGAACTGCGCACGCTCGGCGGCCTGGACGACGAGACGCGGCCAGCGGACTACGCCCATGTGGTCCGGATCATCGAGAAGTTGGGCATCTGCCTGGTCGTGCGCACCTTCCCGGCCAACATCAAGAGTTACGCGTTCTATACCCTGATCAACGGCCAGCGGGCGGTGTTCGTCAACTCCGGCACGAACCTCCTGGACCTGATCTTTCCATTGCTCCACGAAGCCGTTCACGCCATCCGTGGTATCCCCGCCCCAGGGGCGGAATACTCCGACGAAGAAGAGGTGCTCTGCGATCGCGTTGCGGGTCTTGTCCAGTTCCCGGACGGGTACGTGGACCTGGTCGCCAGCACCGTGCGCGGCCTGCCCCCCGCGCAGCAGGTCGTCAGACTGAAAGCGTTCGCCGAGGCGCACCACCATTGCTGCTATGGCGTGGTACGCCGGATCCAGGAGAAGCATGGCGCTCTGGCCGGCCTGAATGTGCACGGGGCCGACGGCAAACTGCGGAAGGCCTTTCCGACCATTGGTGCGGTGATCCTGCCGCCCGGGGTCTCGGAGGAGCAGTACTTGCAGAACCTGGGCGAGTTCAGTCCGCTTTTCCTGCGCGCTGTTCAGGCGAACTTCGAGCACCTGACCACCAGCCTGCTCGGAAATTGCCTGGACATGGGGGTGATCGACGCCAAGCAGGTGCGGAACGCCCTGTTGGCGCGACGGGAGGGCGCTGCTCGTGCATGTTCTGTGTGATTCATGCAGCGTCCTGATGTTGTTGCGTATCGCCCCGACGATGTTCACCGACGCCCGTTTCGCTTGCGTGACCATCCCTGCCGTGGCCGATGAGATACTCCGCAGCAAGAAGATCAAAGATCGCTACCGTGGCGCAACGAGTTCCGCCAGCACATTCGCCCGCGGTTGCGCAGCGAGGTGGAAAGCGCGGAGTTCAAACTGCTGCGGCGCGCGGTCCAGAAGAAGGCTGAGACGCTGCGCAACCCGCGGAACAATGAACGTCCCTTCTACCTCAGTAGCGAAGATATCGACGTCGTGACCGCCGCGGTCACGCACGCGTGGGAGGTGACGACCGTTGACAAGGAACTGATCGCGTTCCTGTCGCTGCAATACGATTTGGAGGCGGTGGAGCCGCTCCATCTGGTGAACAACTGGCTGGAGGGCGGACTCATCACATGGGACGACAACCGGCACGCCGTGGTCGAGGACTGGTTGGATCAGAACGAGAAACCGCAGTCTCCGGCCGAGATCAGGCGCTTCGAGAAGCTGACCGGCCGGAGGTACCCGCAGTGGGACGGCGACCCGGGACCGTCGCGCCCCGCTCGACGAGGATAGAGACTAGGACGAGGACCGGGAACGTGCAATCCTTGTCTCGATCCTTGTCATTATCCTTGTCCGAACCAGCGACATGGATCAGGACAAGGATCGGGATTAGGATCAGGACGAGGATAGAGACAAAGAGGCAAGAACATGCCCAACCTTGAGATTACCAAGCCGGAGCTGGTGTGGCCCGGCAAGTACGACGCCAACGGCCAGCGGGTGGTGAACCGCGGGGCGGCGCTGCCGTTCCAGGCGGTCGAGACCATCTGCGAGGGGCGCGCCACGCGCCAGAGCGGCTCGCTCGGCGACCTGTTCAGCCACGCCGACCGGCTGAATGACACGGAGCACTGGCACAACAAACTCATCTGGGGCGACAACCTCCTGGTCATGGCCTCGCTGCTCAAGGACTTCGCCGGCAAGATCGACCTGATCTACATCGACCCGCCCTTCGCTACCGGCGCGGATTTCTCCATCCGAACAACAGTGGGAGACGAGGGGATCACCAAGGACGCTTCTGCGCTTGAGGAGAAGGCCTATCGGGACACGTGGGGCCGTGGACTGGATTCCTTCCTCGACATGCTATCGCACCGGTTCGGGCTGATGCATGACCTGCTCCGGAGTGGTGGTACGATGTACGTGCACATGGGGTGGGAGGTCTCGCACCCGGTGAGACTGATCCTTGACGAGGTCTTTGGGGCCGATAGCCTTCTGAACCAGGTTATCTGGAAACGGCAGACAGCGCATAGTGATACAGCCCAGGGCGCCCAGCACCTCGGGCGCCTTCACGATGTGATCTTCGTCTACACGAAGGGTGAGGACTGCACGCTCAACATGCAGTACGTGCCGTACGACGAGAGGTACTTGGCGACGCATTACAGAAGCGTTGAACCCGACACAGGGCGTCGTTATGAACTTGCCGATCTGACAGCGCCCGGTGGGGCCAGCAAGGGCAACCCTCACTATGAGTTCCTGGGTGTGACACGGTTCTGGCGGTTCAAACGCGAGAGAATGGAGGAGTTCCACCGCACTGGACGTGTGGTCCAACCGAGTCCCGGTGCCGTGCCTCGCTACAAACGGTACTTGGACGAGATGCCGGGCGTTCCCATACAGGACCTGTGGACGGACATCAACCCGATCAACTCACAGGCCATCGAGGCCGTTGGTTACGCTACGCAGAAGCCAGAACCCCTCTTAGAGCGTGTCCTGGCACTCAGTTCCAACCCCGGCGATCTGGTCGCCGACTTCTTCTGCGGTTCCGGGACGACGGCGGCGGTGGCGGAGAAGTTGGGGCGGCGCTGGATTGCCTGCGACTTGGGGCGCTACGCCATCCACACGACGCGCAAACGCCTGCTGGAAATCCCGGACTGCAAGCCATTCCAGATCCTGAACCTGGGCAGTTACGAGCGCCAGCACTGGGCCGGCGCCGAGTTCTCGGAAGCCGACACCCAGCGCATGCTCGGCGCATACATCGGCTTCATCCTGGCCCTGTACCAGGCCCAACCGGTCTCGGGCACGCATATCCACGGCAAGAAAGCCGGCGCGCTGGTGCACGTCGGCGCCGTTGACGCGCCGGTGACCATTGAGGAAGTGAACGCGGCGCTTGCGGAGTGCGCAGTCCTGAAGCGCGACGAACTGCACGTGCTCGGCTGGGAGTGGGAAATGGGGATGAACGACCCGATCGTCAAGCAGGCGAAGAGCGAACACGGCATCCGCCTGCGCCTGCTCGCCATCCCGCGCGAGGTCATGGAAAAGCGCGCTGTCGAGTGTGGCGACATCCGCTTCTTCGACCTGGCCTTCCTGGACGCCGCCGTGGTGGCGGAGGACAAGAAGGGCCGCACGGTCCACATAGAGTTGAAGGACTTCGTCATCCCGGACACCGACCTGATCCCCGAGGACGTGCGCGCCAAGATTACGAAGTGGAGCGACTACATTGACTACTGGGCCGTGGACTGGAACTTCCAGCACGACACGTTCATGAACCAGTGGCAGGCCTACCGTACCCGCAAGGAACGCAAGCTCGACCTGGTCAGCGTCGAGCAGAAGTACGACAAGCCCGGCAAGTACCGCATCCTGATCAAGGTCGTGGACATCTTCGGCAACGACACGAGTCGATTGTTGGAACACCGGGTTTCGTGATGGATCATCCTTGTCGTGATCCTAATCGCGATCCTTGTCGTTATCCTTGTCCGGCCCGAGTGATCAGGATCGAGATCGAGACAAAGATCGGGACAAGGATAGGGACAAGGATTGGGACAAGGATTAAGAGCGGGAACGTGCAATCCTAGTCGTGATCCTAATCGCTATCCTTGTCTGGATCGGGAGATCAGGATCGAGACAAGGATTGGGACGAGGATTGGGACAAGGATTGGGGGCGGGAACGTGCAATCCTAGTCACGATCCTAATCGCTATCCTTGTCTGGATCGGGAGATCAGGATCGAGACAAGGATTGGGACAAGGATTGGGACGAGGATTAAGAGCGGGAACGTGCAATCCTAGTCACGATCCTAATCGCTATCCTTGTCTGGATCGGGACAAGGATCGGGACAAGGATCGGGACGAGGATAGAGACAAGGACAAGGATGAGAGGAGAACGGACGATATGGCGGTACGGCTGGGACACGAGAAGCTGCACGTGTACCAGCGTGCGTTACGGTTCGTGGGTTGGGCGCAGGAGGTCTTGGCTGCCATTGACCATCGAGCGGCGGTCGCCGACCACTTGGACAGGGCATCGGAGAGCATCGTTGAGAGCATTGCCAACGGCAACAGCCGCCGTTCGGCCGGTGATAGGGACCGCTTTTTCGATGTTGCGGTGGGCTCGGGGTTGGAGTGCGCGGCCTGTCTGGACGTGTGCGCATGCAAGGACTTGATTCCGTCGGAATTGCAGGTCGATGGGAAGACTCAGTTGCGCAGCATAGTCAACATGACCATACGTCTCCGCGAATCGGAGAGTCCGTCGGTGCATGAGACGCCGGGAACCTATGGAACTGACACGGATGGTATCCCTGTCGGGTTCTTCGCCCACGAAGGGCTCGATGTCTATCGGGTGGCCCTCGAGCTGGTGACGGTGCTGGACCGTCTCGTGTGCGACGTCGCCATGGGTGGCCGGTACTCAGCCAGACTGGACAAGGACTGCACCAGCGTTGTGCTCAACATCGCCGAGGGCAACGGTCGCTTCTGTCGCCTGGATCACCGGCGGTTCATCGATATCGCCCACACCAGCGCCATGGGTGTGGCATCGGGCCTGGACGTTCTGGCGGCAAGAGGCATGGTGGCAGGTGAGCAGATTGGCGGTGCCAAGGGTGTTCTTGTGAGGTTGGTCCCTCTGCTACTGGGTTTGAGGGGCTATCTTGACGAGGCCGACGAGGGCGCGAGCGGAGCAACCTGGGCATCCGTCGAAGCCCCATCCTCGTCTCGATCCTGATCGCGATCCTTGTCGGGGGATGGCGATAGGGCGACGAAGACCAGGACGAGGATAGATCGGGACAAGGATCAGGACGAAGATAGAGACGAGGACCGAGTAGTCCGCGATCTTTATCGCGATCCTTGTCGCTATCCTTGTCCGAACCAGCGACGAGGATCGGGACAAGGATCAGGACGAGGATAGAGACGAGGACCGAGTAGTCCGCAGTCTTTATCGCGATCCTTGTCGCTATCCTTGTCCGAACCAGCGACGAGGATCGGAACGGGACTGGACTTGGCGGTGACGCGGTCCGTCTCTTGAGGCACACGGAGAAATGAAACGGAAGCGACAACGGACCACAGCGAGGAACGCTCCTCTCCCCAACGCGTCACGTTCGGATTCACCCCCAGGCGCGGGTCCGGCGCGCGCGGCCGAGCGGCTTTCCGGGCCGATCCCGGATGCCGGGGCCCCCGATCTTGACCTCGGCCACCTGCTGCGCGGCGTAGCCGCGCGTGGCGGCGCTGCCAAGATGTTGAACAGCGAGATCGAGCATGGCCCGGGGCCGGTCGCCGCCGCTCTGCGTCTGGCCCTGTCGATGGTGTCCGGCGAACGGCGCGAGTTGGTACGCCAGGCGGAGAAACTGACGGACGCCGCAGCGATCCTCGACTTCCTCGAAGCACACCCGGACGTGATGCTGGCGACGATTCTTGAGGAGCGGGCCCGGAGTTGCGAAGCCGACATGGTCGCGCGGCTGCTGCCGCGCCTGCCGGCCAACCCGCCCGAACACGTTGCGGAGTTCGCGGCCCTGTTCCTGGCGCGGGCCCGGGAGGACTATACCACCCAGGTCCTGCATGTTGCCAAGCGGGTGCGCGATGCCTACCCGCTCGGGCTGCTCTGCCTCCTCCTCGGTGTCATCGACCGCGGCGAGTTTGGGCTGCAGTTCGTCTGGAATGTCTACCGGCATCTGAACCGTGAGTTCGGATCGCCCCTGGACCAGGCCCCGCTCTTCGGCCTGGTTCGTTACGCGAACCGGCGCAAAGAGGCCAAGGCGGTTCCGAAAGAAGGCACACATCCGTCCCACTAGGGCGAGGGCAACGCCATGCTGACACGACTGAAGGTAACGGGGTTCAAGAACCTGGTCGACGTGGACGTGCGGTTCGGACCGTTCACGTGCATTGCCGGCGCCAACGGGGTCGGCAAGTCGAACCTGTTCGACGCGATCCGCTTCCTGGCCATGCTCGCGGATCACCCGGTCATGGAAGCGGCGCTCTCGGTACGCGATGAGCAACCCCGTCGGCGGGACGGAACGCAGAACGCCGGGGGCGAACTAGAGGGGCTCTTTCATCGTTCCGGCGACACACGGGCCGACACCATGCGCTTCGAGGCGGAGATGGTTGTTCCGGGCACGGCCGTTGACGATTTCGGCCAGGAAGGCAAGGCCAAGACAACCTTTCTGCGGTACACGCTGGAACTGAGGCGACGCCGTGGAACGGCAGCGGGCGAGCCGGAGGCCGGCCCGGTGCAGGTATTCACCGAGGAACTGACCTACCTGCCGATCGGCGATTTGCCGAGGCACGTTCTCTTCGAAACAAGCCGCGAGTGGCGTACCAGCGTGGTGCGGGGTGCGTGCCGCAGCCCGTTGATATCCACTACGGAGAAGGACGGAAAACGGCTTATCCGCCTGCACCAGGACGGCACGGCAGGACGCACCAGCGACAGTGCCGCGGAGAGACTTCCGCGCACGATCCTGTCGCGAGCCAGTGCCGGCGAGAGCAAGACGGCGCTCTGCGTGCGCCGGGAGATGGCGTCGTGGCTCCTGCTCCAACTCGAGCCATCGTCCTTGCGCCGGCCGAGCGCGTATCGCGACCCGATCCACCTTAGTGCCGACGGATCGAATCTCGCCTCCACGCTCAACCACCTGGCTCTGCACAACGCCTTTGGTCAGTCGCCGGAATCTGTGTACTGCCAGGTCGCCAACCGGCTCAGTGAACTCATCGGCGGCGTCGATACTGTGTCCGTGGACGATGACGAGAAGCGCGAGATTTTGACCGTTGTGCTTCGGGATTTCGACCGTACACAATACCCGGCGCGCGCACTCTCGGACGGAACGCTACGGTTCCTGGCACTGACGGTCCTCGAGATGGACGTGCGGCATTCCGGCCTGCTGTGCCTGGAAGAACCGGAGAACGGGATACATCCCGCACGCCTGGCGGCCATGCTGCGGTTGTTGCAGGATATTTGCACGGACACGGACTACGCCGTGGACCAGGACAACCCGTTGCGCCAAGTCCTGGTCAACACGCATTCACCGTCGGTTGTGGCCTTGGTTCCCGATGACTCGCTGCTTCTGGCCAGTGCCGGAGGCAGCAGTGGTGTGACGTTCGCGTGTTTTGACGGTACGTGGCGGGCCAAGCAGGTTCCGCCACCGCCCGTAGTGGCCAAAGGGGACTTGCTCCCCTACCTGAACCCGCAGGGGGTTGCCCGCGCGGCGGCGGCCGACACCGACGAAGGGCTCGACTATGCGACGCCGCCACGCCGTTCTCGCCCTCGGCGCGTCATGGATCGGGGGGACCTTACGCCTTTCTTCCCGGGAACGGCCCTGTGGGTTGCGGAGAAGTGACATGCGCAGTGTCCGTTACACCCTGGTGGCCGATGGACCTACGGATGTCTTGTTGCTGCCTGTCCTCAACTGGCTGCTCGGTCGCCACCACTGCTCTCCCCAGGGAGAATGGTTCGATCCGCGTCTTGTGACGAATCCGCCGGTTGCACTGCCAGACCGGATCCGCCGTGCCTTGGACATGCTCCCTTGTGACCTCCTCTTCGTGCACCGCGACGCCGAGCGAGACGATCCGGGACGTCGTCGCGAGGAGATCCGTACGGCCGCCCAGCAAGCGGTTGCAGGCGATACCTACGTCTGCGTAGTTCCCGTACGCATGACCGAAGCCTGGTTCCTGTTCGAAGAAATGGCCATTCGCCGGGCCGCCGGTGTTCCTGACGGGAATCAGCCGCTGAATTTGCCCGCCGTCGCACGTGCCGAGACGATCGCGAATCCGAAGCGGCTGCTGCACGATGCCCTGCGTGCGGCGAGTGGGCGGTCTGGGCGGCGCCTGCGTCAGTTCAACGTTGCCAAGGCGCAGTACCGTCTGGGCCTGATCCTGGCGGACTTCTCTCCTCTGCGCACGTTGCCGGCGTTCCGGCAACTGGAGGCAGACGTGCGGTCTTTCCTCGCAAACAAGGGATGACGATGAGCGCATCTGCCGAAAAGCCCAGCGTTCTTGACCTGGTCTTGCCCGAGATCGAGGGCCGCAGTCCGTACACGCCGCCAACCTCGTACCTGGTCAAGGCCGGCGCGAACTCGTGGCGCGTAAAGGACGGACGCCGCGCCAGCAAGACCATGCTCGCCACGGGCGTCAGGAAGGCCGTTGACGAGTGGCGCGCGGAAGGTTACCCCGGCGCGAGCGACGTCACCCGGCGCCTCTTCCAGTACTGGTTCGATGAGGACCATCTGTTGCCGGGCGGCAGGTTCTTCCGTTACTACTTCTGCCAGCGTGAGGCGGTCGAGACGGTCGTCTACCTGCACGATATCCGCGGCGTGCGCGACGCCGGCGAACTGCTGAAGGCGTTCTTCGTGTCTCAGGACTTGCTGGGACTCGAAATCCTGACGTCCTCGCAGGGCACGCGCGTGTTCCGGCGCTTCATCCCAGAGATCAACAAGGAGGCGGAGCAGGAGTTGCCGGTGGATGGTCTCTCGCGGTACGCGCTCAAAATGGCGACCGGCAGCGGCAAGACGTACGTCATGGCCCTGCTCGTGGTCTGGAGTTATCTGCGGCGCCGTCTGGAGGGTGCCACTGATCTGGCGGACAACTTCCTTCTCATTGCGCCCAACGTGATCGTGTTCGAGCGCCTGGAGCAGGACTTCACGTCGGGCCGGATATTCCTGGAACTGCCCGTGGTGCCGCCGGAGTGGCGTCACGAGTTCGCCTTGCAGACGATCTTGCGCGGGGACGCCCGTGACCCCGGGCCGCACGGGAACCTGTTCCTCACCAACATCCAGCAGCTTTACGAGGACGACGGACCCCCGCCGGCGCCGATCAACCCGGTTGCGGCCATCCTCGGCAAGGCCGTGACTCCCTCCGGGGGCAACGGCAATGACATGCTGGACCGCATTCGCCGATTGGACAATCTGATGGTGCTCAACGACGAAGCGCACCACGTCCATGACGCCAAGTTGAAGTGGAACCAGACCTTGACCGCCCTGCACGAGGGGCTGAAGCAGAAGGGCGCGGACGGGCTCAGCATGTGGCTGGACTTCTCCGCCACGCCGAAGAACCAGAACGGCACGTTCTTCCCGTGGATCGTCTGCGACTACCCGTTAGCCCAGGCCGTCGAGGACCGCATCGTCAAGACGCCCTTGATCATCCACCAGACCGACAAGAAAGACCCCGACCCGGATGCGTACGATGACGCGGGGTTGGCCTACAGCGAATGGATCGGCATTGCCGTGGAGCGTTGGCGTCAGCATGTCAAGGACTACGGCGTGGTGGGCGAGAAACCGATCTTGTTCGTGATGGCCGAGAAGACCAAGGATGCCGATGCCATTGCGGCGCGTCTCAGGCAGGAGAACGAGTTTGCCGAGGATAGCCGTCTGCTGGTGATTCACACCAAAGGTGACGGCGAGATCACGCAGGCCGACCTTGAACAGGCCCGGCAAGCGGCGCGCGAGGTGGACAAGGGAAACTCGCGGCTGCGCGCCATCGTGTCGGTCCTGATGTTGCGCGAAGGGTGGGACGTGCGGAACGTCAGTGTTATCCTTGGCCTGCGGCCTTTCTCCGCCAAGGCCAACATCCTGCCGGAACAGGCAGTCGGGCGCGGCCTGCGGAACATGGCCAACGTCCCGCGTGAGAGCAACCAGATTTTGGAACTCATTGGCACCAACGCCTTCGAGGATTTCATCCGTGAACTCGAGAAGGAAGGCGTGGGCATCGGCACGGTCACGACACCGCCGAAACCCTTCATCGAGGTGTTCCCGCTGGCGGATCGTGGAGCACTGGACATTGCCATCCCCAAGACCGGACCGCTCTATGCCCGGGAGTACCGCAGCATCGCGGACCTGGACCCGCTCGAACTGCCGCCGCTGGGCACAGCCAAGGACCTGGAGGTGTCCGTCCGCCAGCAGATCGACTTGGTCCACGGCACCGTTGACGTTCGCGTCGCGTCGGACGAAGTCGAGTTCAACGCTGACAACGTGCCGGGCATCCGGAACCTGCTCGCGGCCATCACCCAGCGAGTGGAACGCAAGGCACGGACGGTCGGCCAGTTCGCCGTCCTCTTGCCAAAGGTCCGCGACTACGTGCAGCGGCGCTGCTTCGGCGGCATCGTCGAACTCGAGGAGGTTGGCCTGCGCCGTTGCCTCAATCACGGACCGTTGATGGACGCCATCGCCACGCTGATGGCCCGGAAGATCGGGGAACTGACGGCCACGAAGCAGAACGTAAAACTGGTCGATGGCGAGTTCCGGCTTTCCCAGACCGAGCCTTTCATCTGGCGGCGGAAATGGACCGAGTGCGAGAAGACCATCTTCAACGTCGTGCCGTGTTACAACGACCTGGAGACGCGTTTCGCGGAGTTCCTGGACGGCTGCCTCGACATCGACCGGTTCGCGGCACTGGCTGAGTGGTTCACGTACTTCCACGTGCAGTACCTGTCAACGGGCGGCGCCGTGCGGCTCTATTACCCGGACTTCGTCGCCGTCCAGGCGACGGACGCCGGACCCGTGCACTGGATTCTCGAGACCAAGGGTCGCGAGTTCGAGGACACCGACGCGAAAGCCGACCATATGACCCGCTGGTGCGCGGAGGTGTCGACGCAAGTGGGCCAACCGTGGCGCTACCTGAAGGTGACGCAGGTCAGGTTCGTGGATTTCCTGAAACGGGGGAACGACACGCGCTCGTTCGCAGCCTTCCTCCAGTGGGACCCCAAAGGCCCCCTGGCTCCGAGCTTGCTGCCGTTACGGTAGAAAGAGAACCGACCTGTGCAACAAGCGGCGCGGGACTTGTCACCTCTTGCCCGCGGTACGGTCCGTCTGACGGGGCGGGACTGTGCGCGTGGCGGCGCCGCCGGCCGCTCGCTGAAGCGTCGCTGCCACTTCCGCCTGAAAGGCGGCACTCAGGCGAAGGTGTCGCAGTAACGGTTCAGTATGACCGGACGGCCGCCGCCTGGGGGAGCACTGACGCATCACCCTCTACCGAGTCGTCTTCTTGTCAGGGCCATGCCGGACCCGTATGGTACGTTCCGGTGGCGATGCGTATCTCTGGTCGCGCAGGTCCGTCCGGGCCTGGGCGGGGGAGTGGGCAGACGAAGGAGGTTGCGATGAAGGCGTTGCGTGGTGCGATCGGGTTGGTGTTGGTGGCGGCAATGGTTGGAGTGGCGCAGGAACCGACGAAGCCGGCGTTGCCGGTGCTGGATGCCGCGAAGATGGCGGGCATGCCGCTGTTTGCTGGACTGACGGACGCGGAATTGGGTGTCATGGCTGGGGTGTGGCAGGCGCGGCCATACCCGGCGGGAACACACCTGATCACCAAGGGCGGGTCGTTCGGAAAGGTCGTCATTCTGGACCAGGGCAAGGCGGATGTCCGGTTGCCCAACAACGCGGTGATCCCGATGGACACGGGCGCGCTCCTTGGCGAAATGGAGTACATCGATCGGTTGCCCAGCAGTGCGGACGTGTTCTGCACCACGGACTGCGTGTTTTACGAGACTGACTACGCCGCCTTGGATCGGTTGCTGCAGGAGCAGCCGAAGGTCGGCATTGCGTTCCTCCGCAACGTAGCGAAGATCGTGACGGGGCGGCTGCGCGAGCGCAATGAGGCGCAGCGGTAGCGCAGCGCGCCGTGGGGTGTGTCGGCGCCTCCCGGAGCGCCACCGTGACCTGGCTCGTAGTCTCAGCGGCGACCTCAGCGGCCGCATGTCTGTGGTAGTGTGTCGTCGTGCCACTGAGTCACTGCGTCACAAACTGGACCGCGCCGACTCGTCCCGCGCGCCAGGCCTGGGAAGAGCGCAGTCCCTTAACCGTCGGGTGTCGAGTATGGGCGGGAACCAGAGCCCAAGGACAAGGAGTCTGAGATGAATCCGGTGCGCAGGGTGATCGGGTTGGCGGTGTTGGCGACCTTGGCGACGGTCTGCGGTTCGGTGCGGGCGCAGGACTTGCGGAGTCAGCTCAAGGGGCAGGTCTTCGAGGCGGAGGAGTGGAGCACGCCGGCGGAGGCGTGGGTCAAGGACCAGCATCCGGCGGACAAGTGGTGTCTTTGGACGCAGGAGCCGGACGTCCTGAAGAAACGTTCCGGCGGCCAGTCGCTGCAGTCGCCGGCGATCAAGGAGGACCGGCAGAAACCGGAGGACGGCGCGCCGCCGCTGCACACGCACATCACGGGGCTCACGCCTGGCATCTACCAGGTGCGGATGAACAACCCGATCCGGAACATCGCGATTTCGTTCGACGGCACAACGTGGGCGAAGCGCGAACCGACGGGAGAACTCGATCTGGGCGTGCGTCGGATTGCCGACGGCACGTTCGACGTCTGGGTCGATGACCGGTACGTGATGCCCGGGCAGCCGGGCTCCTGCTACTACGACTACCTGCGGTTCGAGCCGCTCGAGGCGCCGGCGTTCAGCCGGTTGATGGCGTTCACGCTGCCGGACGGCCGCACTCAGATTTCGTGGGTTACGGACAAGCCCGTGGCGACCGGCACGGTGGCGTACGGCACGGACGGCAATCTCGATCAGCGCGCCGCCGAGGACCTGACCGGCATGCGCAACCATGCGGTGATCCTGCCGCCTCTGCCCGCCGGGAAGCGCAGCAGTGCACAGATCCGGATCGGGGTCGACGGCGACGATGTTTTCCAGTCGCCCACGCTCGAGTTTGTCGCAGGTGAGCGGCCGCAACCGCCCGCGTCCAAGCCCCTGCGTGTCGCGCTGTCTGTGGCGGAACCGACGGCATTCCCGCGCACGTCCTGGCCGGTCACGTCGGGAGTCCCTTTTGCCCAGGGGCAACTGGCGCGTGCGGAGGATGTCTGCCTTGTGGATGCGAAGCACGCGGCCATCCCCGCCCAGCTTGAGGTGCTGTCGCACTGGCCGGACGGCAGCGTGAAGTGGCTGCTGGTCGACTTCCAGGCAACCACGGTCGCGGGCGTGGCGGTGGAGTACGCACTCGAGGTCGGCGGTCCTGCCCCCGCGGTTGCCGCCGCACCGCTGCCGCCGCTCGTCCGCGACACGGCGACCGGCTTCGTCGTGGATACCGGCGCCATGGCGTTCAATGTGGCGCGTGAGCAGTTCGCGTTGTTCGATCAGGTGGCGGTGGACAAGAACGGCGACGGTGCGTGCACCGCCGACGAGCAGGTCACCGGCACCCCGAACTTGGGCAACGGCCGGCTGATCGATGCGGGCGGCAAGGCCTACGGCCTCGGCAAGCCGGACCTGGTGCAGGTCGAGACCAGCGGCCCGCTGCGCGCCACGGTGCGTGTCGAAGGCGATTTCCGCGCCGAGGACGGCAGCAAACTCTTCCGCTACCGTGCGCGGCTGACAGCCTACCGTGGCCAGCGTGTCCTGCGCTTGCAGTGGACGATCGGCAACGACAACACGGCCGCGGAACTCACCCCGATCTCCGGCGCCGGGCTCTGGCTCCCGATCCGCGGTCAGGGCGCGGTCACCGGCAGCCTTGTCGATGCGGAGGCCGTTTCCATCACGGGCGAAGACGATCTCTGGGTGACCCAGGACTACGACAATCATTTCACTCGTCACGCGGGCGCGGCCACGACGGAGGGCGAGCGCGACCCGGGCCTGGCACGCGTGACGTCCGGCGACGCGACCATTACCGCCGTGATCCGCGACTTCTGGCAGACGTACCCGAAGAGCGTGGCGGTGAAACCGGACGGGCTGGACATCCGTCTCCTGCCGCCGCTGCCGGCGACGCAGTACACCTCCGAGGCGGACCGTGCCGACGTCCCGATGCTGTCGCTCTACTACCCGTACAAGGAGGGCAAGTACCAGTTCAAGCGCGGCCTCGAGTACACGGCTGACGTACGGTTCCGGTTTGACGTCAATGACAGTCCGGCAGTGCCGGCGACGGCGGCGCAGTTCCAGCAGCCGTTGTTCGCCATGGCTGCACCGGAAGTCTACTGCGGGTCCGGCGCGTTCTGGCGCGTGGAGCCCCGTGCCGCGGCCGAGTTCCCCGAGTATTGGGCGGCGTTCGATGAGTCGTTCCGCAACCTCGAGAAAGCGCGCCAGACCCAGCGCGAGTACGGGTGGATGAACTACGGTGACTGGTGGGGTGAGCGCGCCTGGAACTGGGGCAACAACGAGTATGACTTGGCGTATCTCATGGCCGTGACGTATGCGCAGACCGCCGACCTGACATACCTCTGGCGCGGCGACCAGATGGCGCGGCACTGCACGACGATCGACACGGTGCACTACCCGTGGTCCAAGCCGATGCGCGAGTTGGTGTACGAGCACTCGGTCGGGCACGTGGGCGGCTTCTTCGCGAAGGACGACCCGCGCATCAACAACCAGAAGTGGGAGATGGGCTGGGCCGTTGTCGGCGCCATGGACGGCTCCGGCGGCCACACGTTCGAGGGCGGCAACTTCCTGTACGGGTTCCTGACCGGTGACCGGCGCTATCTCGAGGTTGCGGAGACCGCGTGCTGGAACCAGGCGACGCAGTACACGCCGCGGTTCAACTTCGGCATCGAGCGCGCCTGCGGCTGGAGCCTCTACAACGCAATGTCCGCCTACGGCGCCACGCTGAATCCGTACTATCTCAACGCGGCCCTGATCTATATGGAGAAGGTCTACGAACTCCAGGACCCGGTCACCGGCGGCTGGCGCATGCACCAGGACCAGTCCGAGTGCGATTGTCCGGACAAGAAGAATCACATCGGCGGCAAGGCCTTCGCGTCCGGCGTGCTGCTGCACGGGCTGGTGATGGTTGACCAGGCAGCGCCCGACCCGCGTATTCAGAAGAGCATCGCCCGTGCCTGCGACTGGCTTCTGGACTACTCGTGGAACGAGGAGAAGAAAGGCTTCCGCTACAAGACCGGCTGCCCGAAGTACCAGGACAGTGGCTGGTACACGCCTCTGGTGACCGATGGGATCGCCTATGCCTATGAGGTCACGAAGGATGCGCGCTACAAGGACTTCCTGCTCCGCACGCTGCCGGCCGCGGTGCAGAATCGCACCGGCAGCGGCCGCGCTGCCGGCAAGAGTTTCACCAGCCAGTTCCGGGCCTTGCCGCACACGCTCAGCATGGTGAAGAGCTGGGGTGTGACCGCGTTGCCGCTGCCGCCGCGGATCTGCGACCGGCACCGGGTGTTCCTCGACGAAGCCGGGCGTGCCAACTTTGCCATCCGCATCGAAAACCCGGCGAAAACGCCGCTGGCCTGTGAAGCCACGGTCACGCAGACGCCGCCGAACGTGCGCGTCGAACCGGCCAGCCAGGCGTGGAACGCAGCGCCGGGCAGCGTGGCCGGCCCGGAGTTCACGGTCACGGCGGCCGCGGGCGCGGAGAAGGGCGAGCTGCGGCTGACGTGCCAGGCCGGGACCGCGGCGCCGCGCGAGATGCGTGTCGCGGTGATCCCGTACGTCGTACTCACGCCAACCGGTACGAAACTCGGCTTCGTCGGCCCCGCGGATCACTACTCACTCAAGGCGCTGCAGGAGAGCGGTGCCGAACTGGAGATCATCCCCGACTTGGCGGCGGCCGACCTGACTGCGTATCGGGGCCTGGTGATCGGATCCGACGTGCTCGGCCGCAAGGAGCTGCGGATTGCCGACGCGGTGTCGGCACTGGTCGCCTTTGTGCGCGGTGGCGGCCGGCTGCTTCTGCTCCAGATCAATGACGGCGACTGGCAGATCGACCTGCTGCCCAGCGACCTCGACGTTCAGGACGCCGACGGCAAGGCCGGCAAGATCCTGGCCCCGGCGCACCCGCTGTTCCGTGACGTCACCACCATCGAGGGGCTGGTCAGCTTCGACACCATCGCCGCGGCCGCGCCGGCCTGGACCGTGCTGGCGGCGGACAACAAGGGGCGCCCATCCATCGTCACAACGAAGCTCGGCAGCGGTGAAATCCTGGTCGTCGAGCCGAGCCCCGACCGCTGGCCGAGCCCGGAGAAGCCCGACGTCGGCCTGCCCGAGCCCGTGTGCCGCCAGTTCATGCGGAACCTGGCCGAGTGGCTGGCCGGGGCGGGGAAGTAGCACGGAGCACGGAGCACGCGTCGGTGTCTGGCCGGCTGCCGCCCCGACCCTGGGGCCTCGGTTCGGGACGAACCGGCGTACCGCGCTGCGGTCCCAGAGGTTCCGCGCCACTCCTAAACCGGCGTAGCCGGAACCAAGACGAACGTCGAAGTCAGGAGGCACTTCCCCCCCGCCCCCCGACACCCGATGACGGGGCGGTCCGCGACCGGGGTGCGCTGACGCATAGCGTCTTTCCCCGGCTGGCCCTTGACAGGCATGGCAGTCTTGGTATAAGGTATCATGCACACGGTTGCATTGGGGCAATGACGTGGGCTGCGTGTTCACAGCGTTGGCCGTTGAGTGGGACCGAAGACTGGCGGAGGATGATTCCATGCGTATCGCGATCACCTGCTGTCTGGGGCTGTACCTTTCCGCGGCCGCCACGGGCGAGGACTTGTTTCGTGCCTCGTTCGATGCGAGCGGGACAGAACCGCCGTTGGTGCACGCGTGGGGGGACAAACCGACGGTCACTGTTAACGCCGTCGAACCGGGGGTTGGTCTCAACGGCACGGCGGCTGCGCACCTGAAAGCCACCTATCCGGACCCGGTGCAGAACAAACTCTCGTACTGGGCCTACAGTCTTCGCGATCCGGTGCCGTTGGTGCCGCAGTTGGAGACGATCTCGTTCCAGGTCAAGACGAATGTCCCGGTCTCGATCAAGGTCGGGATTGCGCCGTTCGGGTTCATCTACCACGGTCCCGGCGTCGGCGCTTCGGAGCAGTGGCAGCAGGTGACGCTCCCGAATGCGTACGAGAGCCTGAAGAACTGGTGTACCAAGGGCCAGGCCGACCCGGACCAGGCTGCGGTCGGTTCCATCATCGTTGCGGTGGCGGACTCGGCGGGAGTCACCGCCGACGTGATCGTGGACGACATCGTGTTCGCGGGAGCGCAGGGCGCGCGCCAGGCCATGGACGGCGCGGTGCTCGAGCGTCGGATCAAGCGGGTCAAGGTGGCGGCTATCTCGCTGGTCTGGGAGGAGGGGCAGCGGACCCTGGCCAACACGCTCGCCGCGCTCGACGAGGCGGGCAAGCTCGGTGCGGACCTCGCATGCCTGCCGCAGGAGTGCGTGGAGCAGCCGGCTGAGCCGATTCCCGGCCCTTCCTCGACAGCCATCGCGCAGAAGGCCGCCGAGTACAAGATGTACGTCGTCGGCAACCTGCTCGAGAAGGACGGCGAGAAGACGTACGTCACCTCGTTCCTCTGCGACCGCGAGGGCAAGATCGCCGGCGTGTACCGCAAGTCGCACCGGCTGCCGTGCGAGGCCGACATTGCTCTGGGCGATGACCTGCCGACGTTTTCCACGGACTTCGGCTGCATCGGCATGAAGATCGGCACGGACCATTTCTTTCCCGAGATCGACCGCGTGCTGCGCTCGCGCGGCGCGTCCTTGGTCGTGTGGTCCACCAAGCCGTTTGCGTTCCGCGACGAGAACTACTTCGCCCAGGCATTGAAGGGGCGCGCGATGCAGAACGGGTTGCACCTGATCGTGGCGCAGTACGCCGGCAAGCAGGGCTATGGCGGCTACGCCGACCGTTTCTCGTGGACGGCGTCCTGGCCGCTCGGCCGTGCGCAAGTCTACGCCCCCGACGGGCACACGCTGGCCGACTCGGGCCATGACGGCGGCGTGGCATTGGCCGCGATCCCACGCGCGCGGTTGGGCGGGCGGTCCGGCGACGGCGGATACGCCACGACCGGCACCTTCGCGCTGATCACCGCGACGGAGCCGTTGCCGGCGCCGCCAAAGCGTGACGGCAAGCGCGTGATCAAAGCCGCCGCCATCGAATGCGAGGGAAACTTCGACCGCCTGATCGCGAAACTCGACGAGTGCGGCAAGCAGGGCTGCGACATTGCCTGTCTGTGGGAATACGTCTGGTACAACACCGACGAAGAGGTGGAGAAGAACAAGGAGCGCAACCGCGGCTACCTGGCGCGCCTGGCCGAGGCGGCGAAGCGCAACAACATGTACGTCGTCATCGCCGGGGAGCTCGAGCGCGGCTTCAACGAGTCGATCCTGTTCGACCGGCAGGGCACCGAGATCGGCCGCTACACGAAGATCCTGCAGACCACGTCCAAGGATTCCAAGTACTACCGCGAGGGCGACCGCGTCGGCGTGTTCGACCTCGATTTCGGCCGCATCTGCACCAAGATCTGCAACGATGTGAACGGCCCCGACATCGACCGCGTCGCTGCGTTGCACCAGGTCGACCTGCTGCTGCTGCACACCCAGGACGGCGGGCCGTACAGCGAGAACATCCGCACCCGCGAGATGCACCGCTGCATAGACTGCGGTTACTACCTGCTGCGCGCCGGCTCCCAAGGCACCGAGACCGACCACCGCAGTTACATCATGGACCCGTGGGGTATGGTCCTGGCCGGCTCACAGCTCTGGGTCGACAACGCGCCACTCATCGCCACCCTCAATCTTAACAACCGGCCGCAGTACTACGAGTGGCCCGACGCGGTGCGCCAGGCGGGCGACATGCCCGATCCCGTCAAACGCGGCATCCCGGAAGAGGACAGCCTGAAGATGTACGGCCGGTTCAACCGCCCGGTGGCCAAGGGTGACCTGCGCGCCACCATCCTGCAGAACCGCCGCCCCGAACTGTACCGACCGCGCGGGAAGAAGTGAGACGAGGAGGGGGGGGGCAGGCCGAAAGCGCCGGTCAAAACCGGAAGGCCAATGGGGCATCCGGTATGCCTGCCGCGTCTTGCCATTTGTAATTGCCTGCCGCAACTCCGCATACCGCCGGCCCAGGCCCCGGTCACGGGCGAGCGCCGTCGACACCTGCACCAGGCGCCGACTTACGGCCGAACTGTCGACGTCCGACCGGGAAATGGCGCGCCGCTTGTTCCCCCGCGCCGTCACGCGTGTCCGCCGTAGTCAGCATCCCGTGGACGAAGGCGGATGGTAGATCCCACCCCGCATACTCAGTCCGTAGTGGCCTACTCATGCCCCTACACCGCCCCCACCGCTCGCGAATTACAAACACCAAGGCCTGACCCCGACCGCACTGACCCCGACCGCCGTCGTCTGAGTACCGCCTTCAGGCGGAAGTGGCAGCGAGCTTCAGCGAGCGGTCGGCGAGGCACGCGGCTTGGGCATCGTGGGTGACGGGGTCTGACGGTCGTGGCCGCTGGCGACGCGGTTTCCCGCGGGCTGAAGCCGCGCGGGTGGCTTCCGGCTGAAGCCGGGACTCAGGCACGATGCACGCAAACCGCACCTGCCCCAACGGCGCTGACATGCGCCCGTGCGGTAATGCGTCAGTCGCGGGTGGAGATAGGGTCGACGGTTGACCGGGGCTGGCGCCTAGA
>MHBL01000187.1 GCA_001803235.1 Lentisphaerae bacterium RIFOXYA12_64_32 | reverse complement strand
GGCAGTGGCGCGGGACCTCTGGGACCGCAGCAGGGTGCTCGGGGCCGTCCCGGCCCGAGGCCCTCGACCGGATCCTCATCGGCCTCTGGAACGGACGGTATCGCCCGACGTGATCACAACTGGAGCGCCAGGGAACCGAAAGTACGTATGAATGTCGCCCACCGTGCCGTGCGGTTCGCTGTCCTGATATTCCTGCGGACGGTGTGGCGCGTGAAGGCGTTGACGGGCGTCAATCTGTCGGGGCTCGGCTTTGCCCTGCGACGCATCCGCAGTGACTTTGAGTTCATTGTCGGCGGTCGACGTTTCTGGTTCGACCATCGGATTGCCGCAGCTTACGGACTGTTGCCGGCGGGGCAGTGGAACGAGCCCGAGACGCATGTATTCCTGAATCGCCTTTTCAGCGCCTCTGGCCAGTGGGCGTTCATCGACGTGGGTGCATCGGTTGGCGAGATGGCGCTTGATTTTGCCGGCCATCCGTCGGTCAGCACGGTTGTGGCGTTTGAGCCCGATGTTGCCGCCGTGGAGGCGATCCGGCACGCGGCGAGCCTGAACGGGTTCGGTCAACTGCGTGTTGTCGAAGCAGCCGTCTCGGACCGATGTGGTTCGACTCGCTTCGCGCATGACGCGCACTCGCCGACGGCCGGGCATGTGGGCGCAGAGGCGGATCGGGCTGCCGAGAGTGACTGTGTGCGGTGTGTCACGTTGGACAGTGATCTGGGTGGCATTGTGGGGCCGGCCGTTTTGCTGATCGATGTGGAGGGCCATGAAGTCCACGTCCTGCGGGGGGCAACGGAATTCATCGGTCGGGTTCGACCCGTGATTGTTTTCGAGTTCAACGATACATCACGTCGCTATTTCAATCTCAATGACGTGAGACGCGTGCTGGGGAAGGACTGGCACATCTACCGGTTGCGGATGAACGGTGACGGGCGACTCGATGAAGATTTCAGTCAGACGTGGAATTGCGTCGCCGTGCCTGATGGTCCCATGTCTGAAGCCATCCAACCGTTGATCTACCGCTCCGACTGCGTTTGAGCAAAACGAGCTTCCTCGACCGGACACAGGTTTTTCCTCAAGGTCAATGTTTGGTGGCTCTGCCCCC
>MHBL01000186.1 GCA_001803235.1 Lentisphaerae bacterium RIFOXYA12_64_32 | reverse complement strand
GGTCGGGGGTCGGGGGTCGGGGGTCGGGGGTCGGGGGCGGCTGGTTTTGCTCAGAAACTTCCGCCTTCGTCGGTGCACTTCGGCGTGACAAGACGCCGTGGCAAGCGGGTGTCGGGGAGCTGAGGGCGATGTGTCACGGTGCCTTGCCATAGGCAGCCGAGATTCGTGCGGCCGCGGCGCAGACCGCCTTGACGATTGCGGCCATGTCCTGGGCTGGCGCCGCGTGCGCGCCCAGCGAGGCCACGACGCGACCGCGCGGGCCGCAGACCGGCGCGGCGATGTAGCGGATGTCCGGAAGTTCGAGAACCGCATGGCCGCACTCGCGGATCCGCTTCAGTTCCCGGCGCATTGCCGCCTCGTCTCTGAGTCCGCCGCCGAACCGCGCCAGCGGGTACTTTGCCAGGTGCAGATGCAACACGTCGTCGTCCACGTGCGCCAGCAGCACGCGGCCGGTGGCTTGCGAAAGTGCCGGGCCGACGCGTTCCGGAAGCTGGCTCTCCAAGTGTCGCCACCCGGACATCGCGTCCAGACGCAGCAGGTTCACCTTCTCGATTCCTTCCATGACCGCCAGGATGCTGTGGTGTCCGGTGTCCAGGGAGATGCGCGTCATCTCGGCCCAGGATGCTTCGACCAGCGGTGTCTGGCTGCAATAAGCCTGTGCCAGGCGGCAGGACCCGGCGGCGAGTGCGTAGCCGCGCCCTTCCGTCTGACGCACCAAGCCATGCTGTTCGAGGGTACGCAGGATCTTCGTGGTTCCGGGCAGGGTGATGCCCAAATGCGCGCTGACCGCTGACAGGGTGGCCGGGCCTTGGGCGAGTCGCTCCAGTGCCGCGAACGCGCGGTCCACCGCTTGAATGGATACGGGGCTTTGGTTCATTGTTAACTCCTGGCTAATGAACTTCACCAATAGAATACACCGCGGCGCGCGGTCTGTCAAGTGCGGAGGGCGCAATAGCGGGAGGGGGGCGTTCGTCCGCCTGGCTCGCGGCAGACCGCCGCGCCACGGGACGGCAGCCCGCGAGACGCGGGCGCTCCAAGGAGGACGTTGACACCGCGGTTGGACACGGCGGTCTTCCGCCGTCTCTTGCGGCGCGATACTTGGGCACGGTCGCTTCACCCGTCGAGTCGGGCAGGGGATTGACATCGCGCGAGTCTCCGCACATAGTACAGACGGAAGAGTTGCTGCCCAGCGACGGATCCGGATACGACCTTGGAAAGGCGGCTGCGGCCATGCGGAAGACAGTCTTCACACTGATCGAATTGCTCGTGGTGATTGCGATCATTGCCATCTTGGCGTCGTTGCTGCTGCCGGCGCTTTCGACGGCCAGGGAGAAGGGGCGGCGTTCGGTCTGCGCCTCGCAGGTTCGGCAGTTGGGTGTGTATCACCTGATGTACGCGGATGACAACGGTGAGCACACTCTGGCGTACTCGACCGGCAGTTCGGGGGCCGGTTACCGCTGGTATCACGTCCTGGAGAACGACCGCCTTCTGACCGACCACAGCATTCTGGAGTGTCCGTCGCAGCGGATCACCGACACGTCGGTCACGGGCGCGGCATGGCGGTTGAGTTACGGGATCACCCGCACTGCCGGTTCGGCTGAGTGGCTGCCGATGAACGTCAAGCTCGGGCGCATCAAGCATCCCAACGAGACAGGTGGTTTCACGGACACCTGTGCCAACTTTGACGACGGCAAAGTCTTCCCGACGTTCTACAGCGCCGTCAGTCCGGCCTGGGGTGACGTGATCTCCATGCGGCACCAGTTGGGGTCGAATTTCAGCTACTACGACGGGCACGCGGACTGGCAGCCGCACACCGGGATCTACTCCCGAATGCGCTTCAACTTCAACTGAGCGTTGTTGCCAAGCGCCGCGGATCCGCCTGGCTCGCGGGGTACCGGTACGCCACGGGAAGGCAGCCCGCGAGCCGCGGGCGCTTCAGGGGAGGCGCGGCCCGTGCTCGTCCTTCGCATCTGCGGGCTTGACGGACTCGCTGCGCCGGCGTAGCTTGCTCCCGGTCTTGGCATGGTCTCCCCCACGGCGGCGCACACACGAGGTACGATGCTGAAGATGACGTTCAAACACACTCCGCGCGAGTTGGCATGTCGGCCCTGGCGATTCGGAACGGCTGTGGCGCTCGCCGGTGCGCTCTGCGCCGGCGCTGGTTGTGCCGGTGCGGGGCGACGTTCCGTCGCCGCGGAACGGGCAACCGCACCACCCGGCAAGGAAGGAACTTCCATGGTATGGTCCCCCGCCTACGCGCCCCAAGCCCCGTCTGTGCAATGGTACGACTCGTTCACGGCAGCCTTGGACGCCGCCGCCAAGGACTCGAGGCCAATTCTCCTGCACGTCCTGCAGTCGTTCGATGTCTCGTCGGTCGTGATCCGGGAGTGGCTGATGACCGAGCCGCGGCTGGTCCCGGCTCTGCGCGGGTTTCATTGCGTGAGTGTTCCGGCCGATCACGCAGCGTTGAAGGGCAAGGAGTACCCGCGCTGCGCCGCCGCTATTCTCGGTCCGGATGGCGCCCTGCGCGCCGTGGTTCGGGACGCGCCGTTCCGCGACGAGTTCGTGGCACGCTTCCTGGAGACGGTTGCCGATCCGCGTGCACCGGGCGAACTGCGTGCCGCGGCCCTGGCGCAACCGCAAGATGTCGCGCTGGTGCTGAAGGCTGCCGATTATTCGAGTTCGGCTGGGCAGCTTCCGGAGGCGGTTCAGGTTCTGAGCGCGGCGGCAGACACCCTCAAGGATGCGCCGGCTGCGGTCGTGGTCCGTAACCGACTCGAGTGCTACCGTGCGTACGCTCCGGGCTGGGTTTGGTCGCGGTTTCAGTCGGGTATGCCCGTATTTGAGCAGTTCGGTCAGAACAAGGTTGACGAGAAGGCGTTTCAGGCTGCGCTTGACGCGACGCGTGCCGCGGCTCAGGCCATGTTGGACGGTGAGGGCTTCCAGGCGATCGGGG
The DNA here is from genome assembly GCA_001803235.1 of Lentisphaerae bacterium RIFOXYA12_64_32. GTDB lineage: Bacteria > Verrucomicrobiota > Lentisphaeria > Oligosphaerales > YB12-FULL-65-16 > YB12-FULL-65-16. Next base: position 12,792 of record MHBL01000186.1, on the reverse strand, counting down.
CGGCGCTCGAGGGACTTCAGCGCGCCGGCGAGGCGCCGAGGCCGTCCGACGCATACCGAGCGGCCTTCGAGGCACTGGGGGGGGCAGTGAAGGCTGTCGGCGAACAGGGCCTGACCGACCTGCGTGCGTTTCTCGACACGGGCAAGGGCGAGCCGGACGACCGCACGGACGCCTGCCAAACGTACCTGCGGCAGATCATGTACGCTCCAGAGAAAGAAGCCGAGGCGGTTAAGTTTACGCGCGAACTGATCGGCCGGCTCACGGATGAGCGGGAGTTTCTTGCCCTGCTGCCGTTGCTCGTCGAGGCCGTGATCCAGCTCGACATGGAGAACGAACACCTGCAGTTGGCGGAGCGCGTGGTGCACAGTGCCGCGCACAGTCCGGCGGCGGCCTCGGGCAACCTGAAGCTGGCCGACCGCGCCGTCGAGCAGGGCGACCTGCCGCGGGCATACCAGTGCTGGGACGCGGCGGAGCAGGCGGCAACTGGGCAGTGTGAAGCGTTGCGGCGCGCCGCTTGTGCGGCGCGGGCGCTGGTCGATGCATCCGCCAGCCCGAACCGTACCCGCTGGGCGCGCCGCAAGGCTGCCGACGCGGTGGTGCTCGTCCCCGACGCCGGCGCGTTCCTCGATGCGCTCGGACGCTGGACGGAGGACGAGTTCTTTCCCATCCTGTTCCAGGACGACGCGTACGCCCCGCGTTTCATCGAAGCCTACCAGCCCAAGACCGTGTACCTTGCGCCCGCGAGCGGCACGGCAGCAGTGGATTTGGACGTCGCACGCCGCGCGGTCCTGGCCGCCTGGAGCGCCAAGGGCTTTGCCGGGGTCTCGGCCGCCGCAAGCAGCGACTTGGTTGAGCGTCTCAAGGAGCTCGGCGAGAAGCCGATGGGCACGGTGTTTGTCCAGCCCACCGCCGGTGAGGCACTGGGCGGGATCGCGCTGGCTGCCGGACGGTTCCAGGGTCTGGAACCGATCGCGTGCCCGAAGAACCACACCGCGCAGATCGGCAGAGCGGAGATCGGCGAACTCGCCAGCCAGATCCGTGCCGGCTTGGCGCTGTACGACCTGCCCGAGGCGGACGGCCGCTGGGCGGCGATCACGCTGGCAGCCGACGTCCCGTTCCGTTGCACTGGGACCGAGTTCCCGAAGTGGGGCAGCAGCGGTGCGGTGGACGACTACCTGGGACGGTTCGACGACTCGACGCGCTACGCGGTGGTCGGACGGCTGCTCGGCGATGCGCCGCGTGCCATTTACCAGGCCATGTGCTCACTGTTCCTCGTCCCGGACCGCGCCCTGTTCTTCAACAACTACGGCACGGATCCGAAAACGATCTGGGGGTGGTACCGCACTGCGGAGTCCGCAGCGCTTTTCGCCAAACGCATGCCGACCGACGAGGTGCACACACCGGAGAACACGGTTGCGAAATTCCGCGCCCTGACCACGCCGTGGAACCGCTACGGAATGATGTTCATCAATTCGTCAGGCGGCGCGACGAGTTGGTCGGTCGGTGGCGGCGGCGGCAACACGGACGATTCCCCGGTCGGCGTATCGTGCGCCATCCACATCATCCACAGCGGCTCCGCGGCGGACCCATACAACCCCGACACTCTGGCCGGGCGCGCCATCTGGGGCGGGGCGTACTGGTATTTCGGTTCGACTGCCGAACCGTTCCTGGCCGCCTTTCAGCCCGTCTGCAACTCCGTACCGCGGGTGTTGGCGGGCGCGCCGTACGCTGCCATCTTCCGGCAGCGTACGGACGACCGCTTCTGGTCGCCTTGGCGGCTGATGATCGTGGGCGACCCGCTGTTTTGTCTGCGCTCCGAGCCGGTTTCCCGCACGGAATATCAGCCCGCCCAAGGCGAGACCCGCCTCGAGCTGGCACCCGGGGGCGTAGACCTGGTGGCGCTGCGCACGGCTGTCCGTCTCGGCGACGGCGTGGCGGCGCGGCAGATTGTGGACGCGGCCGGGCCGGCGGCGCCGTGGCTCCTGAACGACGGCGACGCGCTGGCACTGGCCGTCACCTGTCTCCTGCGCCAGGAGGCGTACGCCCAGGTGACCGAGCTGTTCCAGGCCGCCGCCGAAGAGGCGAGGAAGCAGCCCACGGCACGAATCGGCGCCAGAGCTGCAACCGCGGCCCTGTTCGCCAAGGCGCTTGAAGCCAAGGACGTTCCGGCACTGACAAAGAACCTGTGCGATATGGGCGCGACCGGCGCCCCGCCCGACTTCATCCTGCGCCACGTCAGAACGGCACTGGACGGCGCCCCGCTGAAGACGAACCTGGAGATGTGCGAGTCATTCCTTGACGGACTGCTCGCGGCGCCCGAACTGGCGGCCTGCAAGGTGAAACTGGAACTGGACCGTGCCCGCGGTCGCGTCACCGCGATCGTCGACAAGCCGGCGTTGAGTGCGGAGGATGTCGGTGCGGCCCTGACCGCGCTGCAGGCGTGGCTGGACCTCAAGCCTCCAGAGCGCGAGATCAAGGATCTTCTCAAGAAGTTCAAGGACGCGTATCTGAAGAAACTACCGGGCGCGACCGTGGAAGCATTCGGCGACGAGCTGCGCAAGCTCAAGGCCGCTGATCCGGTGCAAGCCCGGGTCATCGGCGAGTTTCTGCGACCTGCGCAGTAAGCGGATCAGGCCCCGTTACCTTCCGACGGTACCTCGCCCCCCCCCGCGCCCCTACCATCCGGGAGTACTGCGGGCGGCCCCCCGCCCGCTTTTCGGCACGCACGCAACCCAAGGCTCGTATGGCGGGCGGAGGGCCACCCGCGGTACTGTCGGTCAGGCGGGTCGGTCAGGCTGGCATCGCGATCTGTCCTGGCTCACTCCGCCCATTGGGCAGGTCGAATTCTTGTCGCCACTGCCGCCGGCAACTCAGCCGAACACGGCCCGCATGCGGTCGCAGTAGTAGCGGACGAGATCCCACTCGCCATCGGGCGCGATGCGGTGGTCCGGGCACGGGATGTAGCCGCCCAAATCCACCAAGGGCTTGAGCCGTTCCACCTCGGCATCGATCGCGGCACGGTCGCGCGCAAACACCACTTTGTTCATGCCGCCGACGCCACGGAGTTCCTTGCCGTACTTCTCGCGCCAGGGCTTGATGTTGGCGTCCCAGGTCCCGACTTCGATCGGGAACATGGTGTTCACGCCGTTCCCGAACCAGGTGGGGATGAGGGCGTCGATCATGCCGTCGCAGTCCAGGGAGATGATGTCCAGGCCGTGGCTCTTCACCAGGTCCGTGATGCGCCGGTAGTGCGGGCCGACCTTTTCTTCGAAAACGTGCGGCGACACGAGGGGCCCGTTCTTGTAGCAGATGTCCTCCCAGAAGTGCGCGAAGTCGAACTTGGCGCCCGTGGCCAGCGCGAACTTCGTGTTCTGGTAACACACCTCGGCAACGGCGCCGATGATCTCATCGAAGAGCGGCTCGTCGTCGACGGACAGGTAGGCACTGCCCTCCACGCCCAGGATGTTGCGGACAACGCCGAACAGGCTGCCGCAGTGCAGGCCGTAGAGGTAGTCGCGGCGGCCCGAGCGCAGGAACTCCAGCCCGCCCTGGTCCCACCGCACCATTTTATCGTTCACGCGTACCACGCCCTCAGTGACGCGCTCCGGTGACCACTGGTAACGCCGGCGGTAGTGCTCCTCCCAGCTCGCGCGGTCTTTCAACAGGTGCCCGATCTCGGCGGGAATCGAGCCGGCCCCCGGCTGGCTGAGCACAATCACGCCCTCGCCGGAGAGCGTGTGCCGGGCGCCGTCCGGGAACTGCTCGATCACCTTGCCCTCGAAGAAGGGCCGAAGGTGCGACGCCGGGTGGAACGCGGAGTACCAGTTGAAGTCGAACCCGAGCCGGGCGCCGATCGCCGCATCGACCGGGTTGCCGTCGCCCCAACCGCGCGCCTCCTCGGCGCTCAGGTGCCCCTGCTGCGCCCACTTCTGCAGCGTCTCGTGCCAGAAACCAAAGTGCACCACCGGCAGTCGCTCCGCCGGCTCGTAACGCAGAATTCGCATGGCCATTTCGGACGGTGTCATGACGGTTCGCCTCCTCGAAACGATCAGTTCCAGTTTCTGGGTTTCGCCGTACAGCGCCCTCGTTCGGGTTCCCGTTCGTCCGTTTTTCCCGGTGCGACCCGAGTCGGTATTGAATCGGCCCCGGCTGGCTACCGTCTGCCACCGGTCGACACAAGAACCCAGGCTGACGCTGTCGCTCTGCCCTGGGCTATTATACGTTGCCCCTTCAGGGCAAGCCGATGGTCGCCTCGCGGCGGGCCTGATTCTGCGGGTTCCGCTGGCGCTGTTCTCGACACCGAACGGTGTCTCTCTCACTATGGCGTTGCAGTCACGGCTGTGCAAGCCGCCGGCCTTGTCGCTCAACCTTTGCGGGGCTATCTTCCGCTCGTCACCCGAATCAGGATACGACCGAGCGCACAGTGGCTCGGCGCCTCTCGTGCCGAAGGCCTCGGTCCGGGGCGGACCCGAGCACCTTGTTGCGGTCCCAGAGGTCCCGCGCCACTGCTGGCCCTTTGGACAGTCCGACATTGCGGGTCACGACGGCACGGTCCGTCAGTCCACGTAGAACCGAGGACACCAGGAGAGACGCACCATGGTGGAAAAACAGGATCTTCTCGTTCGTGCCGCTGTTCTTGTCGCCATCGCTCTGGCCGCCACTGTAGCCGCTCAAGGCCCGGCACCGGCGGCCGCCGCTCCCGCAACGCCGGCCGTGACGGTGACAACGCCCGCGGGTGAGCCCACTACGGCGGAAGAGGCAGGACTGCAGAAGAAGTACGGCGACAAGGTCAAGCTCGACGCCTATCGCGCTTACCGCACTCTGGTGGACGGACTGCCGCCCGAGCAGCAGGCGTGGGAGCGCGTGCTCGAGGACCAGCTCGGCGGCTTCTACTTCCCGCTGTACCTCAACGCCCGCCTCAAGCCCGGGTTCAAGCCGGAGACCTGCGAGTGGGGGTTCATCAAGGACGACCCCGCCTTGCCACGCGTGCTCCTGATCGGCGACTCGATTTCCCGTTCGTACACCGTGGACGTGCGCAAGGCGCTGGCCGGCAAAGTGAACGTGCACCGCGCCCCGACCAACTGCGGCCCGACCGACACCGGACTGAAGTGCATGGACGTCTGGCTCGACCAGGGCGCGGGCAAGTGGGACATCATTCACTTCAACTTTGGGATCCACGACCGCCGCAAGACGCCGGAGCAATACGCCGCGAACCTGGAGAAGGTTGTCGAGCGCCTGAAGCAGACGGGCGCCAAACTCGTTTGGGCGCGTACGACCCCGTTCGGGGAGAAGGTCGCTGAAGGGCAGGACGAGAGCGTGCCGCTGAACCGCGTTGCCGACGAGGTTATGAAGAAGCACGACATCCCCATGGACGATCTGCACGCCGCAGTCATTGACAAGCTGGCCAGCGTGCAGGGCAACGACCACACCCACTTCAACGCCGACGGGATCAAGCTCATGGCCGAGCAAGTTGTCAAGGCCGTTGAGCCCTGCCTCGCTAAACCGTGAAGCCTTTCACGGTCGCTGAAGCCGTCGGGACGCGCCCGTCGTTCCTGATGGCCTCGCCCGAAAAGGCATTGGCGGATAAGGTATGGACGGACAAGCGCTTTTCCGGAACGCGCGTGGGGGATTTCGCCCCGTACCTTTTCGATGACCTGCGGATCGCGCCCGAAACACTGCGGACGCTCGACAGGAAGCGTTTCGATGACATCTGTCAGGCCTACGACTCGCCGAAGATCAGAAATCTGTCGCGGTTCCTTCTGCGGCTGAGAACGGGGGAGGCAGACGATGAATGAGGCGATTCGCAGTCTGCTCGACCGTTACACCCGCCGGACGGTTTCGCGACCGAGATCCGTTACCTGTTGCAGCCGATCCCGTTTTCCGTACGTGCCTATTCGTTGCCCGACTTGTTCGCCGGCAAACTGCACGCGGTTCTGTTCCGCAAGTGGGGCAGTCGCGTCAAGGGCCGCGACTGGTATGACATGGTCTGGTTTGCCGGCCGGCATCCGAGTGTCAGCCTCACTCACTTGGAGCAGCGCATGCGGCAGTCGGGCAACTGGACCGAACCCAAATCCCTCGACGCCGCCGACCTAAGGCGCCTGTTGCTCGATGCGGTTGCGCGACTGGACATCGATCAGGCGCGGGCGGAAGTGGTTCCGTTCGTTCGTGACCGGCGCGCGCTGGACGTATGGTCTGCCGGTTTCTTTACTGACGTTATCGGCCGGATCACACCGGCATCGGGCACGGGCGACAAACCGTGAGTGGTTGCCGAGAAGCGACGGCTACGAGGGTTGCGAGAAGCGATGGACAACGAAAGGGGTTTCCCATGAACACGATTTCCTTCATGTCGGCCAACTTCATTGCACGGCAGCTCGGGTATCACATGGCGCAAGGCTGGGGGCAGGGCGACAAGTCCGTCAACGAGTGGTTCAGCCCGCTGGGCACGTTTGGCGAACGGTTCGACGCGATGCTCGCCGAGGTCGCCGACCTGGGTTTCAATGCGCTGGACCTTTATGCCTCGCACCTGCACTACCTCTGGGCGACGCCGGAACACATCGACATTGCGAAAGCGCTGCTCGCTAAACGCAACCTGCGCGTCGCGAGCTACGCGGGCGGTTTCGGCCGCAACGCCGTCGAGTTTCGCGCCGCATGCCGGCTCGCGGCGGCGCTGAACATCCGCGTGCTCGGCGGCGGCACTGCACTGCTGAAGGACGACCGTGCGACCATGGTGGCGACACTGCGCGAGTTCGGCCTGGTGTTCGGGCTCGAAAACCACCCGGAGAAGACGCCGGAGGAAGTGCTCGCGAAACTGGGCGAGGGCGATGCGGACGTGATCGGCGTGGCCGCGGACACAGGCTGGTTCGGCACCCAGGGCTACGACGCGGCGGCCGCACTGCGCGTGATCGGGCCGCGGCTCAAGCACCTGCACCTCAAGGATGTGAAGGCGCGCCGCGCCGAGAAGACGGGGTTCCAGCTCATCGACATGGGCCACGAGACGTGCCGCTACGGCGCCGGCATCGTGCCGATCGAGGCGTGCGTGAAAGGACTCCGTGCGATCGGCTACAGCGGCGCCATCAGCATCGAGCACGAACCGGAAGACTTCGATCCGCGCGAGGACGCCAAGGCCTGCAAGGCGATGATCGAAGGTTGGCTCGAGTTGGGCGAGCGGCCGCATGTCGCGGCGCCCGTGAAGCCGTTCCGCTGCGTGGTCGTGGGGTGCGGCAACATCTCGGGTGCGTACGGCCGCAACCTGACGCCGTACCCCGAGTTGCAGATTGCTGGCGCGCAGGACCTGGATCCGGCCCGGGCCCAGGCTTTCACCGGCCAGTTCGGCGGCAAGGTCTACGCGACGCTCGATGAGGTGCTGGCCGATCCCGACGTGGATTGCGTCGTGAACCTGACCATTCACCAGGCGCACGTCGACGTCATTACGCGCTGCCTTCAGGCGGGCAAGCATGTGCACACCGAGAAACCCCTTGCCGGTTCGTACAAGGATGCCCGCGCCCTGGCCAAGCTGGCCCGGCGCCAGAAGCGGCGGCTGAGCTGCGCGCCCGTGACCTGGCTCGGCGAAGCGCAGCAGACGGCGTGGAAGCTGATCCGCGACGGAGAGCTCGGTACGCCGCGCGTTGCCTACGCCGAGGTCAACTGGGCGCGGATCGAGACGTGGCACCCGAATCCCGCGCCGTTCTACGAGGTCGGGCCGGTTTTCGACGTCGCCGTGTACCCGCTGACACTGCTGACCGCGTGGTTCGGACCGGTCCGCCGCGTCACCGCCGGTGGCAAGGTGGTCATGCCGGAGCGCACGACGAAGGACGGCAAGCCGTTCACGGTACAGACGCCCGACTGGCAGGCCGCGGTGCTGGAGTTCGAGTCCGGCCTGGTCGCGCGCGTCACCGCATCATTCTACGTGGGCAATCCGAGCCGCACGCAGCAGGGCCTGGAAGTGCACGGCGACGCCGGGTCGCTGATTCTGGATACGTGGACCGGGTTCGAATCGCCGGTGCGTGTGGGCACGTTCGGCAAGGAGGCGCGTCCGGTGCCGTTGGTGCGTGAGCCGTACCGCGGCGTCGAGTTCGGCCGCGGCGTGGTCGAACTGGCCGCAGCCCTGCGCGAGAAACGCCCGCACCGCAACGGCGCCGAGCACGCTGCGCACGTGGTCGAGGTCATGCAGGCGATCCTCGCCGCCGTCAAGACCGGCCGCGCCGTGCGGGTACGCTCGTCCTTCCCCGCCCCGGCACCGATGCCGTGGGCGGAGTAGGCGGCGCGGGGCATGGAGGGCGGGGGATCTGGATTCGCGGTTCGCCAAGCTCAAGGATTGTGCTTCCGCTTCCGCGGGGGCGGGAGCTTCTTGAGTCGTTCCACGGCCTCTTCGAAGTCCGTCTCCACCTGTGAAGGTTCGGCGAGTTGCTGCGTCCGGTACGTGTCGAACTCGGTTTCGGCCTTGGCGGCTGCCAGTTCGTGGCTGACCTTGCCGGTGTGGGTCAGGATCTCGCGTTCGCCGGCCCGCATGAAGTCGTCCAGCTTCGCGATCCAGTCCTGCATGTACATCGGCCTGCGGCGGCGTGCCTGCAGTTCGGCGAAGTCCAGGTACATCGAGACGATCAGATTCAGTTCCTCCAGCTCGGTCGCCGTCAGGTAGTTCTTCGCCACGGCCACGTCCGCCTTGCGCGGCCGGCGCCCCGCCCAACTGGTCAGGCCCATGTTCGGCTTCGTCGCATCCGCTCGTTCCGCGATCACCTCCGCGGCCGTGTGTCCGTGCGCGGCCCAGTGCATCTTGTTCTGCACGGTGGCGAAGAACCGCTGCGACGCCTCGACGCGTGGATCGTAATCGATGCTGGTGGCGTAGATCTCCAACACCTTCCTCCAGAATACCTTTTCGGCGGAGCGGATGTCACGGATGCGCGCCAGCAACTCATCGAAGTAGTTACCGCCGCCCGCCTGCTTAAGTCGCTCGTCGTCGAGCGTGAAGCCCTTGACGATGTACTCGCGCAGGCGCTGAGTGGCCCAAATGCGGAACTGCGTACCCCGGTGCGACTTCACCCGGTACCCTACCGAGATAATCACGTCGAGGTTGTAGTGCAACGTCTCGTAGGACTTGCCATCCTCCGCAGTTATCCGGAATTTCCGGATAGCTGGATCTGGCATGAGTTCCCCCTCCTCGAACACGTTCCGGATGTGCTCGTTGATCGTCCGCACGTCCTTCTGGAACAACTCGGCCATGAGTCTCTGCGTCAGCCAGACCGTTTCGCCGGCGATGCGCACCTGCAGGCGCGTGGTGCCGTCATCGGTCTGGTAGAGCAGGAACTCCCCGCCCGGCGCGGGAATGGGCAAGGTCTTGTCGCTGGCTGCTGATCTCATGATGGTCGCCATGTCAACCTTGTCGAAAACCTTGTCGCGAACCTTGTCGAGGTATCAAGGCCCTTCTGAGGCGGCCAGTGTATCTCGACTCCGATGGGGCAACCCATCTGCCGAATGCCATTGCTCCCGAACCGGACGGCGGCAGCGTCCGCCGAAACTCCATCCGCCCGGCCTTGGGAAGGTAGCACGGCGCCCTTCCGGTTCAAGGGCGAGGAGTGGCACGTCGCGTACGTCTTTGCACTTTCCCGGGTTTGACACTATTCTTCGCAACGGCAATCGCGGCACCGCCCCCGGGCGAGGCCCTCCGCGACTGCGGTCCGAGACGACGTGTCGCGTCCCGAAAGGAGAAGACCCGCATGCCACTGTTTGCCCGCCGAATGGTGCTTGCGCTTTCCGTTGTCGTTGCCGTGACGGCGCTGGCCATCCCGGAGCCGCCGCCGGCCAGGACGGTCCTGACAACGGGCTTCGAGCCCGGACAGCCCGTGCCTGCGGCGTCCCAGCATCAGGTCGTCAGCGACCATGGGCATGCGAGTGCCGGCTCGCTCACCGGCGAAGTGACCGAGCCGGACAAGGCCTGTGCCCTGCAGGTCCCGTTCGAGGGCAAGGCCGGGGAGGTGCTGAACGTCTCGTTCTGGATCCAGGGTGACAAAGGTTCGGCGTACGCCGTGTGGTTGCGCGCGGGCGACAAGCGGCGGCCCGTCGGGCGCGATCCGATCAAGAAGCAGTGGACACACGTCGAGCTCACGGTCCCGCTCGCGAGCGACGGTCAGCAGGTTCTCGAGATCGTGGCGCCGTCGTCCTTCGGCGGCAACTCGCCCGGCAAGGCCTGGCTCGACGATCTCGCGGTGACGATTCAGCCGCCGCTGGTCCTGGACTGGCCCGAAACGCCGCAGAGCTTTCCGGCGCTGGCCTGCGACGCACAGGGCACTGTTTGGCTGGCGTTGCTCGAGCGCCAGGCGCCCAAGGTCCGGGGACGCCTCGCGAAGGTGGTCGACGAGCAGGCACGTCCCGTGCAGTCGTTCGAGCCGGAAGGCGCCACCGGCATGGCGCCGCCGGTCGTGGCGGGCCTGGCGGACGGCTGCGTGCTCGCGTTCCCGGTCGAGCAGCAGGACCGCTGGCGCATTGCCTATGCGTTCGTGACGGCGGGCAAGAACGAACTGCGCTTTGTCGACGGCCCCGGCACGTCGAACATCTCTCCCGTCCTCGCGGTTGCCGGCACCGATGTGCACCTGCTCTGGGAATCGAACGCGGGTGAGGCGCGCGGCATCCATGCGTGCACGATCACGCCGCAAGGTCACAGTGTGCCGCAACGTCTCTCGGGCGCGGCCGCCAACAGTTACAACCCCGCCGTCGTGGCGCTTGCCGATGGTCGGCTTTTTGCCGCCTGGGACTCGTTGCGCGAGCAGAGCGCCGACCTCTACGGCGCCTGGTTCCGCGACGGCACGTGGGAACCTGAGAAGCGCCTGACCAACAACACACGCATCGAACGCCACCCGGCCCTGGCCGCCTGGAAGGATCAGGTCTGGCTGGCGTGGCAAGCGCAGAGCTACCGCGGTCTCGGTTTGAACGGCGTCAACGAGCAACTGCTGGCGGTGGCACGCCTGGATGAGCAAGGCGGCCTGCTGGCGCCGAAGGGTCTCTTTGCGAAGGTGTCGCCCAAGGGCACGTTCCTGATGCGGCCCCAACTCGCGTTTGATGCGGACGGACGGCTGTGGCTGACGGTGCGGCGCTCGCTGCACCTGAACGGCGGTTGGGCACCCGAGGCCTGGTGCTATTCCGGTGACCAGTGGCAGGGCCCGCTGCGCCTCCACCCCGTGCAGGGCCGCTGGCAACCGGCGCCGCTGACCGCAACACCCAACGGCCTGGTCACCGCCACTCAGTTCGACGACCTGCCCGCCCGTTGGGAGCAGATGGGCATTCATCCGGACTGGAAATCCGGCGTTGCGGTGAGCGCACTCCCGGCCGCACCGGCTCCTGCACCGGCCGCACTGGTCACCGAACCGCTGGAAATGCCCGAGCCGGACTTTGCGCTGAGGGAGAAGATGGATAGCTGCTCCGCACTGCTGCCGCGGCAGCAGGTCAAACTTGGCGGCAAGGTTCTGACACTGTTCTGGGGTGACTTGCACGACCACACCGACCTGTCGGTCTGCCAACGCCGCACCAACCCGCCCGGACACGACCTGTTCGCGAATGTCCGCGACATTCAGCGGCTCGATTTCGTCGCGCTCACCGACCACGGCTACAACTTCGACCCGCCGCAGTGGGCCCTGAATGGCGAACAGACACGCCAGAACCACGATCCGGACCGCTTCGTGACCTTCCTCGGCCAGGAGTGGACCTCGAGCAAGAACCCGCCCGCGCCCGGCGGCAAGGCGAACCGCTACGGCCACCGGAACCTGATCTTCCTCGACCCGTACCACCCGAACTTCTACGACTCGTACGACGGCGACATCAATCCCCGCCAGCTCTGGGACCAGATCGGCAATGCCGAGTTCATCACCATCCCGCACCAGTTGGCGGACTGGAAGTACGAGGGCCGCGGCAATCCGCCCACCGACTGGAGCTTCCACGACGACAAACTGCAGCCGCTCGCGGAGGTCTTCCAGGCGCGCCAGTCGTTCGAGTACCTGGGCTGCCCGCGCCAGTCGCCGGACGGCGCGCCGTTCAAGGGCAGCTATCTCCAGGACGCCTGGGCGCAGGGGATCGTCATCGGCACCATCGCCAGTCCGGACCACGGCGGCGGCAACGGTATGGCGGGCGTCTGGGCCGAAGACCTGTCGCGCCCCGCGATCTTCCGCGCCCTGCAGGCACGACACACCCTCGGCACCTCGGGCGCCAAGATGGGCTTGTTCTTCCGCGCCGGCGACGCGATGATGGGCGATCGGGTTCCGCGCCCTGACGGCGCGATCACGTTCCAGGTCCATGCGCTCGCGTTGCGCCCCATCAAGGAACTGGTGATCTTCCGCAACAACGAGATCGTGCACCGGCTCGAACCGAACCAGTGCGCGCTGGACGTGGAGTGGCGCGACGACGCGGTGCCCGCCGCCGACTGGCTCTGGTACTACGCCCGACTCCACACCGACGACGACCAACTCGCCTGGTCCAGCCCCATCTGGTTCGAGGCTGCGAAGTAGGCACCCGGCCAGCGGAGATGTGCCGCTCTCCCGAACACGCCCCTGGAAGGTAGGGCAAGGCTCCCGCCTTGCCGGTTCCCGCCGTTGATCATGGCGTCGGCGAGGTCCGCTCACCAAGCCACCCCACGATGCAGACGCCTTCGCACGCACCCGTGATGCGTAAAGGGTGGAGCATAGACCCCTGCCACCTTGTGTGGCAGGTGAACGGGTTCATCTTGGATACTACGCTGCACCGTGCCCCCTCTTCCCTTTCCCCCGTCCGCCGCCGGCGGACGGGGGAAAGACATCTGAGGCGGTCCGT
>MHBL01000185.1 GCA_001803235.1 Lentisphaerae bacterium RIFOXYA12_64_32 | reverse complement strand
GACCGAGCCGGTCCCGCCACTTTGGCCAGCCACCCCCAACCCTGCACCCGCGACTGACGCAGCACGCCGTCCCGTGGGATTGCGGGGTTGGGGCTTGGCTACTGCCCCGCCGTCGCGCCGCCGAGTGCGGCGAGCAGGGCCTCGAAGCGGGTGTCCACACCCTTGTTCTTGGCCTTGGTGAGGGCGAGCAGCGCCGCCTCATTCTTCGGGTCCACCAGCTCGATGACTTCCCAGAGCAGAAGTTGCCGCGACGCTGAACTGGTCTTGCGGATCACCGACTGCAGGTAGTCGACGTAGGCCTCACTCTGGTCGCCACCCTCAGCCTGGGGCAACGGCTGATTGCGTTCCAGTTTGGCCTGGAGCAGGAGCGCCCACGCGTTGCCCGGGTCGACAGCCAAGGCGAACCGGAGCAGGTCCAGGCCACGCGCTTCGGACGCGTCTTCACTGAGGAGCGAAGACGCCACCGCCACGGCCCCGTCCGCCAGTTTCCCGGCGGTGCTTGTCGCCTTCGAGGGCGGGAGGCGGGACGTTGCCACTCCCGGACGGCGGGCCGGCTCGGCCTTGGGCGTGACCGTTGTCGCTGCGCCCTGCGGGCGCAGCACGACGAGGTCGTCGATGTAGCCGTTGCCGCGCGTCAGGAACGTCTTCACACCGATCAGTTCATTGTCGGGTTGCGCGTCCTTCAGGTCCGTCTGCGGATCGCGCCGCACGGTGACCCAGGCGCCGCTGTTCGTCTCCGGCGGAAGCTGGATCGGGACGTACTGCTGGTCATCCGATGTCTTGCCCGGCGGTCCCGGGGTGTACTGCAGGTACCGGGTCCCAAGCGTCGTGTCACACAGGAGGTAGACGACATACCCGGCCGGCCGGCACATGCGCCACTGAATGATCGCCCCGGGAGGCACGGGGTTGACGAACGTGTACCGGGCGCCCCCCGTTGTCCCGCCCGTGTCCAGGTTGATGACGCGGCTGTTCGCGTCCACCGGGTCCTCGACGTTGGTGATGGTGGCCACACCGCGTTCGTCATAGCTGTCCCAGGACGCCGTGTCGCCGTCCTCGGCATCCTCGCTCTCGATGATGTTCGGATCGGGCTTGCCGGCGGGCTTTGGCCGCGCGTCGGCCGGTCGAGTGCCAGCGGCGGTCCCGGTGGTGGTCTTCGCCGTGGTCGGGTCGCTGGCGGGGGTTGCGTCCGGGCCCTTGGCGGCCGGCGACGCCGGCGCCGCCGCGCCGTCGACGCGCGGCCCTGCCGACTTCCGCAACCCGCGCAAGCGTGCCGTCACCGCGGCGGGCGTGTTTTCGTCACCGTGCTTGGCTTGGAACGCTTCGAGGAGCCGGAATTGCGCCTGGATGTCGTCGATGTGCTTCAGCCGTTCTCGCAGCTCGAGCCATTCGGCCTGGGCTCGCTCCTTGGGTGACGGGGCGGTGGTGCTGACAGCCGGTTCCGGTGCGGCGGGCTGGGGTGCGGGCGTGGCGGTGGCTTCCACGGCAGCATCTTCAACGTCCGACGGGGCCGGTCGAAGCAGGCGCAGGGCGACCACTCCCAGAAGTCCGGCGGCGGACAGGCTCAGCAGGACGGCCAGCGCGAGGGACCCCACGCCGACCCGCTTCCTCGGCGCCGGGCCGGTCCCCGCGACAAGATCCGGCGGCGTGGCCAGGGCGGTGGCGGCGTCCTGGCTCAGGTGAAACTTCCGCACCGGCTTCTTCTTGGCCGTGCCAGCGCCCAGGAAGCCCTTGAGCCGCTCGACCACCTCAGCCCAACCCTGCGGCCGCGCATCGGGGGCCTTCTCCAGGAGTCGCAGGACGTAGTCGGAAATCTCCCTTGAGACCGCCGGGTTGCGGTCGCGCAGCGGCAACGGCGGCTCGGAGACATGCCGGTCCATGACTTCCTGCGGGTCGGTGCCGGGGAACGGCGGTACACCGCAGAGCATGTGATACAAGGACGCCCCGAACGAGTAGATGTCGGCCCGGCAATCGCCCGCTTTCTGCTGCCCGCGGATGATCTCCGGCGCACCGTACAGCGGGGTCAGCATGGCGCCCTGTCCGGCGAACTCGTGCCCGACGATCTTGGCCAGGCCGAAGTCCGCCAGGCGCGTCGTGCCGTTGACATTGATCATGATGTTTTCGGGCTTGATGTCGCCGTGGATCAGGCTCTTGCTCTGCCAGCCGTAGTGCAGGGCCTGGGCCACATCGAGCCCGATGTTCAGGGCGCGGGTAGGCTCCAGGTATCCGTCGCGCGCCAGGAGCTGGTCGAGGTTCTCGCCCTGAACATACTCCATGGAAAGGAAGTACGTGTCGTTCTCGGACACTCCGGCATCGTAGATCTGAATGATGTTCGGGTGCGACAGCGCCGCCGCCGCGCGGGCCTCGTTGAAGAAGCGGCAGACGTACTCCTCGTCGTCGGCCAGCGTGCGAGCCAGCACCTTCAACGCCACCTCGCGCAACAGGTTCATCTGCGTGGCCAGGTAGACCACGGCCATGTTGCCGCGGCCCAACTCACGCTCGATGCGGTAACCGGCGACCAGCGAACCGGGCGCCAGTTCAGCTTCCCCTTGTGCTGTCATGTCTTCCCTGTTTGTCCCCAATGGCAGGGCCCGACGATCCGTCCAAAAACTGCCAGACGCCCTCTTCTGGATAGACGCCAGCAAATCTGGCAACTTGCCACCAGACCGGCCTGCTGTCAAGCGCGACCGCGACCCGACCAGGGCTGTTTCAAGATCTGACACCGCGTCCTCGGAGGGTCACGCCGCTGCGGACGCCAAGTGGGGGCGGCCTGTCCTCAGGCCGCCCCTCCCCCCGGCGCGAGGACACGCCGGGGGTACTCAGCGCCACGCCACGTTCGCGAATACCGGATCTTGAAACAGCCCTGCGACCCGACGAGTAATGCGTCAGCGCCCCCGGCCGGCGGACCGGCCGATCATAGGTTGGTGTTACTCGTG
>MHBL01000184.1 GCA_001803235.1 Lentisphaerae bacterium RIFOXYA12_64_32 | reverse complement strand
ACAAGACCCGCGGCGGCGCGAACCGGTGCGAGTAACGTCAACCTATGATCGGCCGGTCCACCGGCCGGGACGTGCTGACGCATTGCGGATCGACCCGAACCCGCCTTGACACCGCACCGTCGCGGCAGTACTCATTCCTGTCCCCGCCTCCGGGGTCCGACCGGGCGCATTCAGTGTTCCGCGCCGCCACGGGCCTTGTGCCCGCGAGGCGACGATTGGGGAAAAGGGGGGGGCGGCCCTCTCCCCCCTTTTCCCAATCGTCGCCCCCCCAGACGAACTGGGTGGCGGCGGGAAGCAGCGTGCGTAGTTTGATGGGAGTCTTCAGACTCCTCATCGTCCGACCCGCTGCGAAGAGAAGTGGCGAGAAGAGGTGACTCCACCATGACTGGCGAAATCGTCATGCTCGTGATCGGCCTGGCCGTGGGCAGCGTCGCGGCCTGGCTCGTGCTGAAGGGCAAGGTTCAGGCCGCCGCTGACGCGGCCAGGGCGGAAGCGCAGGCCGAAAAGGCGACCTTGTCCGAGCGTCTCCAGGCGCGGGACGAGCAGATCCAAGCGCTCACTCGGACGCAACAGGACACCACCGCGCTGGTGACCGACCTGCGCGGGCAATTGACGCTGGAGAGCGAGCGGCGCGCCACGGCCGAGGAGAAGAACACGCGCCTGCCGAAACTCGAGTCCGACCTGGTCGAGAAAGACCGCCAGCTCGCCGCGCTCAGCGCCGAAATCACCCGACTCAAGGAAACCCAGGCCGAACTCACCACCGCGATCGCCAAGGAGCGCAAAGCGACCGAGGAAAAGCTCGCGCTGCTGAACGAGGCGCAACAAAGGCTCACCGATGCGTTCAAGGCGCTCTCGGCCGAGGCGCTGAAGAGCAACAACCAGTCGTTCCTGGAACTCGCCAAGACCACGCTGGAGAAGTTCCAGGAAGGCGCCCGGACCGACCTCACCACCCGCCAGAAGGCCATCGACGACCTGGTCAAGCCGCTCAAGGACTCGCTCGAGAAGGTGGACGGCAAGGTGGCGGAGATCGAGAAAACCCGTGCCGCGGCATACGCCGGGCTCACCGAGCAGGTCAAGTCCCTGGCCACCACCCAGACCCAGCTCCAGACCGAGACGGCCAACCTGGTCAAAGCCCTGCGGGCACCGCAGGTGCGCGGGCGCTGGGGTGAAATCCAACTGCAGCGCGTCGTGGAAATGGCCGGCATGGTCGAGTACTGCGACTTTGTCCAGCAGGAGTCGACCACCACCGAGGACGGCCGGCTCCGGCCCGACCTGATCGTCAAGCTCCCGTCCGGCAAGAACATCGTGGTCGACGCCAAGGCGCCGCTAGCCGCGTACCTGGACTCGCTCTCGGCGACGGACGAACCGACGCGGCAGCAGAAGCTAAAGGACCACGCCCGCCAAATCCGTGACCACCTCACCAAGCTCGGCCAGAAGAGCTACTGGGACCAGTTCCAGCCCACGCCCGAGTTCGTCGTCATGTTCCTGCCCGGCGAGACCTTCTTCAGCGCCGCGCTGGAACAGGACCCGACCCTGATCGAGTTCGGCGTCGAGCAGCGCGTCATCCTGTCCACGCCCACGACCCTGATCGCACTGTTGCGCGCCGTGTCCTACGGCTGGCGCCAGGAACAGCTCGCCAAGAACGCCCAGGCCATCTGCGACCTGGGCAAGACGCTGTACGACCGCATGCGCATCCTGGCCGACCACCTGCAGGACATCCGCAAAGGGCTCGACAAGGCTGTGGACGCGTACAACCGCTCCGTGGCGTCGTTCGAGGGCCGCGTGCTGGTGACCGCGCGCAAGTTCAAGGAGCTCGGCGCCTCGACCGGCGCCGACATCGCCACGCTCGAAGTCATCGACAAGTCGCCCCGCGCCCTCCAGCCCGCGGAGCCAGCCGTTGCCGACGCCACGCCGGAACCGGGCGCAGCAGACAAGTAGGGTCGAGTCGCTTGACCATGCAGCGACCGACGCCGGGCCCACCAGCACACGGTCGCGGGGTTGAGTCGGCATCTTGATTTCCAGTGTCAGCAGCGTATCTTCATTTTGAAGATAAAGGGCCGCCGGTCACCTCGGAGGAACCGCAGATGAGCCGCGTAAGATGGCAAGACAGAGTCGTTCTCGCACCAGACCTGCACCATGGTGATCCCTGCATCAAGGGGACACGAGTGCCGGTGGCGATGATCCTGGGGAGCCTGGCCGACGGAACCACGCCCGCCGAAATCATCGAAGCCTATCCACAGTTGACCGCCATCGACATCCAGGCTGCCCTCGCCTATGCAGCCGATTCGGTGCACCAGGAAGTCCTGGCTCCGTTGCCGGCGTAGGGGGGACGAATGCGCGTGAAGGTTGACGAAGACCTGCCCAGTGACGCCGTAAGGTTGCTTCAGGAAAATGGTTACGACGCGGCCAGCGTGTTCGCGCAGGGAATGGGCGGCTGGAAAGATCGCCCGCTGTGGGACGCCGTTCAGACGGAACAGCGGTTTCTGGTGACCGCCGACAAGGGCTTCAGCGACTTGCGGGAGTATGCGCCGGGCACACATGCCGGGATTCTGCTGTTGCGGCCGGACGAGGATGGAATCCGGCCGGTACTGGACCTGCTCCGCCGCGTTCTGGACAACTACGCTCTGGCGGAACTTGCCGGCAGTACTACCGTGGCCACGCCGCGCGCCATCCGTGTCCGTCGCCAGACGCCGTGAAAACCGGGAGGTCCCTATGAACACATGGCTCACCGCGTCCGTCGTGGCTGTCGCTGCAGCGTCCCTGGCCGTGTCTGCCGGCGCGCAGGAAACGCCACCGCCGGGCTTCAAACTGCACGGGCGTTTCCTGGGCATCGGCGGCTGCCTGAAGACCCTGATCGGGCCCGGCGCCGAACCGGGCACGCAGCGCGTCTACGCCTCGCACATCTACGGCGGCGACACCCTGGACATCGTCGCCGTTGACCCGCTGACCGGGAAGACGGACGTGTTCCCTAGCCCCATACCTGGCGAAATCGGCGCGTGGGCCATGGCGCTCGGCGCGGACGGGCAGGTCTACGTCGGCACGCTGCCGACCGCACACGTGCTGCGGCTCGACTGGGCGCAGCGCAAACTGGTCGACCTGGGGCGCCCGAGCGAGACGGAACAGTACATCTGGCAACTGGCGCTCGGCACCGACAAGAAGCTTTACGGCTGCACTTACCCGAGCGCCAAGCTGGTGCGCTTCGATCCGGCCACGGGCAAGGGTGAAGACCTCGGCCGGATGGACGACGCCCAACTGTACGCGCGGTCGGTGGCGGCGGACGACAAGGGCTTCGTCTACGTCGGCATCGGCTCGGAGAAACGGCACATCGTCGCCTACGAGATCGCGACCGGCACGCACCGCGACGTCCTGCCTGCGGACCTCGCCGGTGGTGGGTGGGGTTCGGTGGCGCGCGGTTCGGACGGCGTGGTGTACGGGACCGCCGGCAGCCAGAACCTCCGCCTCGAGGGCTGGAACGCGGTCCCCATTCCACCCGACCAGGTGCGCGGTCCGGAGCCGCTGCGCCTGGCCGACGGTCGCACCGTGAGCTACGACGGTCGCACCGTGTCCGTCACCGACCCCAAGACGAACCAGGCCGAAAAGCACGACACCGGGTACCTGGGCAAGAGCCAGTCCCTGTTCCGCATCGGGCTCGGACCGGACGGGCGTCTGTACGGCAGCACCGCCATGCCGATCCACTTCCTCTGGGCGGACCCTGACAGCGACAAGTGGGAAGAGATCGGCCAGCCGGGCGGCGGCGAGTTCTACTCGTTCCTGGCGCACAAGGATGTGCTGATCGGCGCAGCCTACAGCGGCAATGCGCCGCTGATGATCTACCGGCCGGGACAGCCGTGGGCGCCCGACGCGAAACCAACCGGCAATCCCTGGCTGGTTCACTACGACGGTGAGAACGCCGGCTGGCGCCCCATGGCCATGATCGCCGGCCCGGAGGACAAAGTCTACATTGGCGCCGTGTCCGGGTACGGCCTGCTCGGCGGACCGCTCTGCGTTTTCGACCCCGCCACCGGCAAGGTCGATCAATACCTGCACCTCGTCAAGGACCAGAGCGTTGTCGCCCTCGCCCTGCTGCCCGACGGCCGCATCGTCGGCGGCGCCACGGTCGGCGGCGGCGGCGGCAGTCACAGCACCGAGACCGAAGCGAAACTGTTCATCTATGACCCGGTCAAACGCGAGAAGCTGTTCGAGACCGTGCCCGTGCCCGGCGAGGGTGCGATCAACGCACTGGCCGTGGGCGCCGACGGCATGGTCTACGGGTTCGCGGGCGCGAAGCTGTTCGTGTTCGATGCCAAGGAACAGAAGGTCATCGACAGCGCCGCGCACGACCTCGGCGGCATCATCTTCAACGCCGTGTTCCCGGGTCCGGACGGACGCTTGCTCGGCCTGGCCGGCAAGGGCGTGTTCGACATCGACCCGGCCACGCGCCGCCCGCGCCTCCTGGCGCCCTACCCCGGCGGCGTCCACGGCGGCTACGCCCTCCGCGGCCGCCAGGTCTTCTTCACCGCCGGCCCGCAAATCGTCAGCTACAACCTGCCGTAACGAGCCTGACGCAACGCAGCCTTCAGGCGTCCCGGGGCCCGCTGCGGGCCACGCGCCACCCGGACCGCGTAAACGCGGGACTACAAGCCTCACGCATCCCAGGTTCGTAGTACCGCCTTCAGGCGGTCCGGATTCCCCCGCCTGGCCACGCGCGGCCCAGACGGGGTACACGCGGAACTACGGACCTGAAGCCGCACTCCGCCTACTTCGACGGCGGCGACACAGAAATCTTCAGGGGTGCAAAGCTCATCCGGCCCTTCAGCGTCGCCTTGGCCGGGTCCGGATAGTCGGTGAGGATGACGAAGTCGACCCCCATGAGCGCCGGGACTTGCTCACCCGCCGCGACAGGCCTGACAAAGGAGAAGGCGACGCGCTGCTCCGGCGCCACCGTGATCGGGAACGGCTCACTGCACGTCCACCCCTCCGGCAACTCAGCATTAAGGAGTCTGACCGGCGTCTCAGCATCGCAATTTTCGACGGCGGCCGTAACCTGAAGCCGAGTCCCCCGCTCACGCAGCGCGGCGGTGTAGTAGCCGCCCTTCGGATACAGGCGCGGGCCGCGTTCCATGTATGGCAACCGCACCTTGATAGTCAGGAGGCACTGCGGATTCTTCTCATCATTGCTGTCGACCCAGATCGCTTTCAACATCTCCCCCTCGTTGCCCTCCGTCTTCAGCTTGGCCTTCAACTCTACACTCTCCCCCGCTGCCAGTTCCTTCCTGGCCAGCGACACCGTCGTGCAACCGCAACCGGGACGTACCTTCGCGATCGTCAGCTCAGCATCCCCGTCATTCCGTAAGTTGAACAGGAAATCGTAAGAACCCGTGTTCTCCTTGACCCGACCGAGATCGCAAACCTCTCCCGGTTCGACCACCAGCAGCGGTCCCGCACAAACCCCTAACTCCCCTCCGCCCAAGACCATAAGTCCCACGGCCAGGATCGCCTGCAGAGAGACTCGACTGGGACGATGCACTTTCATGGTCATCGACAACTCCATCGCGCTGCAACACTGCTTTCCTTCCGCCGTGTCCTCTCTGTTTGACTATACCGTCAGGGCCATCCCTCTGTCTATAGGGTATTACCCGAATGCCTCCCAACTTAAGCCAAGTGGCCGAGAGAGAGACCACGTAGAAACCGTACCCCCTGCCTCGGCAAGGTGGCACCCAGGCGGCCTCACCTGGGTGGCTTCCCGGGACGCCCCAGACCAGAGATCCGCAAGGCCGGGAGACCTGGCGGCCACCCTGGCAAGGCAGCGGCTTAAGTTGGGGGGCATTCGGTATTACCCTACCGCCCCCTCTGGTAAGGGCCCGCGCAAGAATTACTTGGCATTTGCGGCCAGCTATCTTGAGCCGGTTTCAAGGCACGAGGGAGGCGCATAGCCCTGACCTATGTAACGACCGGGTAACGCCGAAAACGGCCGAGAGAGCTGGCCGCCCTACGGGGCGTGGCGGCGCGGACGAGTGTGAGTAACATCAACCTATGACCGCGCGGCCCGCCGCCCGGGGGGTGCTGACGCATTACCCGGCAGGCTCATTGCACAGGTCGACAGGGGGTAGGGTTTCACCCCATACTACCTGTCTCGCCGCGCGCGTACATGGGTAATATGATATGTCTGTGTCGCCTTCACGGTGCTATCTCACGCAACTGCTCGGGAGGCCGGGGTGGTGATGACATGGCCTGGGACTCACCCGCCCCGTAGGGAAAGGGACTGCCGCGCTTGAGTAGTCGCCCGCCACAAGTTGTCTCCTGGTGTCGTCCGGTTCTGCTGGCCGCCGCGACTCTGGGCAGTTGTGCGGTCGCGCCGGCCGCGGCAGCGGCCAGCCGCCAGAACAGCAGCGCCCACACTCGAACAGGACCTGTGCCTGCCCACCAGGACGGTTCGCACCGTCCGCAATTCCCGATGACACTCCCGATTCTCTCGCGCGGTCTGCGGCTGAGGCTGACGCTGCTCCTCGCCGGTGCCCTGGTCTTCCTGAGTCTACCGGGATTCGCCTGGCCGACGCAATCCCAGTGGATCCCGGTCTACCGGCAAGGCAGTATCCTGCAGGACCCGAACGGCGATGCCAATGGCTCCAGAAACGTGGTCTCTGATGCGACACACGCGGCCGGGTTCATCGCCAACGACGGCACCTACATCTACTTCCGCATGCGCCTGGATCAGAGTCCTGCCGGGCAGGGCGGTCAGGGGCTGCTGGAGCCTTACGGCTGGGGGATTGAGTTTGACACGAACAACAACGCCGGCAACTACGAATGGCTCCTGATGGTCGACGGGGTCTCCCAGAACGAGACCGTCGCGCTCTGGCAGAACACGGTTCAGGGCACCGTGGGCGATCCCTCGGACAGGCCCGAGATACTGCAGTACAGCATGGCGTTGTCGGGGAACTACCAAATCACCGCCGCGGACACAGCCTTCAACGGCGACACGGACTACTTCCTGGACTGGCGTTTCCCGTACGCGACGTTCAAGCAGTACACGGGGTTGACAGACTCCTCGCCGTTGCGGCTTTTCGAGGGCAGTTCGAGCAGTGCGAACAATCTCTCGCAAAGCGGGGCCGACCTGGTCGGCCCCGCGGATCTGCTCACCGGCTTCTCCGATTTCATGACTCCCTTCGGGACACGACCGTCGACGGGCACGGTCCGGTTTGTGGCGGACTTGACGGGCAGCGGTGACGTCACGCAGGTCACGGCCGGAGACACGATCTATGTGCGGGTCGACGATCTGGACCAGAACCACAACCCGACCGCAGCCGACACCGTGGTTGTCGGCCTCACCTCCCTGAACGGCGACAGCGAGCAGCTCACGCTCACGGAGACGGGGGTCAACACCGGGGTGTTCACCGGCTCGATGACGACGTCGACGGCGGCGGCCGTGATCAACAACGGCAGCCTCCAGGTCGAGCTCGGCACCATGGTGACGGCGACCTACGTGGACGCCATTGCTGCCAACCTGCAGCAGAACCAAGCGCGTACGGACACGCTCACGGTGCACAGGCCGCAGATACAGATCACCAAGTCGGTCGACAAGGCGGCCGCCGCGCCGGGTGAGACGCTCATCTACAAGGTGTACTACCACAACCTCGGCACCGCGTTGGCGACGGCGGTCGTGATCTCCGACAGCATTCCCGCCAACACCACGTACGTGCCTAACAGCCTGCGGGTCGGCGCCGCGGGCGCCATGTACGCCACAGCCACACCCAAGACCGACAGCGCCGCGGACGGGGACGGCGCCCAGGTCAGCGGCGGTTCCGTCACCTTCATCATCACCAGTGTCGCCGCGGACAACGGTGTGCCGAACTCCGGTCCCGACGAAGGCATCGTGTTCTTCAAGGTCACCATCAACTGAGGAGCTGAACCATGACCCCGCATCGGCATTCACGCATCCGTCCGGTCGTCGCGTCCTTCGTGCTCGCTGCCGCAACCGCCCTCGCCCAGCAGGTCAACACCGTGCCGGCCGCGCCCGTTGCCGCCGCCGAGACGCCCAAGCCGGCACCCCTGGCTCTCAAGATCGACATGACCAAGGAGGTCACGGTCGAGAAGGACGGCAAGGCCGTGACCGAGTACGCCTCGGCTGAGACGTCGGCCCGCGGCGACATCCTGCGGTTCGTGATCACCTACACGAACAAGGGCGAGGGCGACCTCACCAACGCCAACGTCGTGGACCCCGTGCCGCAGGGCACCGTCTACGTCGCCGACAGCGCCGAAGGCGCGGACACCGTCATCACGTTCAGCGCCGACAACGGTACGACGTTCGCCACCGCACCGCTCAAGCAGACGGTGCAGAAACCCGACGGCACGACCGAGGCCAAGGAGGTCCCACCCGAAGCCTACACGCACGTGAAGTGGACCGTCAAACAGGCGCTCAAACCCGGCGCCGCCGGCCAGGTCAGTTTCAAGGTCCGAGTGAAGTGATGCAACCCCTCGCGGCTGTCCGCAGCGGCGGGCAGTGGCGCGGGACCTCCGGGACCGCGGCAGGGTGCTCGGGGCCGTCCCGGCCCGAGTCCCTCGGCCGGGGACCGGCCGACGCACCCCGCTTCGGCGCGAGACGCGCCGAGCCACCGAGGCCGGACTCCCACGAGGCCAGATTTCTCCACACAACTCAAACAAGGAAAGGAGGTACCCCGGCAGCAAGACCGCAGATTCTCGAATCGCAAGCAGTAATCAGTGATCAGTAAGCAGTGGTCAGTGATCAGTGGTCCGTGGTCGGGGACCAGTGGCCAGTGATCGGCAAGCAAGCAAGCAGAAACTCAGCAGCAACGAAGAAACGCTCCAAGGAGGAAACGCAACATGCAGGCAACGAAGCGCATCAGCACTCGAGGAATGACCCAGTCCACCAAGAGGAACCGCGCCCTCGCCGTCGTGCTCCTGGCGGCCGCCGTACTGGTCTTCGCCGGGGCAGTGACCGTCAACGCCGTGGGCACCGCGGCCGGTACGGTCATCACGAACCAAGCCTACGTCGACTACAAGGACGCTAACAACAACTCCCTGCCGCGTGTCTACTCGACCCCGGTCACCACCACGGTCAGCCAAGTCGCAGGCGTCGATGTGACCCCGGCTACCTCAGCCACGTCAGTGGCACAAGGCACAACCGGGATGTTCGCGGCTATCATCACGAACACCGGCAACGGCCCTGACACGTTCGCACTGACCGCGCCCAACGCCAGCGGCTGGACCACCACCATCTACCTCGACGCCAACAACAACGGCGTACTCGATCCCGGTGAGACAACCGTGGTCTCCAGCACCGGCAGCCTTCCCGCGGATGGAATGTACCATGTCATCGTCAAGGTGGAAGTGCCTGCTCTTACAGCTAACAACACCCAGAGCGCAACCACGCTGACGGCGACCTCCGGGTTCGCCCCGAACCCCGAGGACACCGGCGTTTACACGGTCAATGTCCAGGATGCCGTGCTCACGGTCACCAAGGCCATCGCGGCCGCCACCGGCTACAAGCCCGGGGACGAGATCACCTACGCCATCACGGGCCGCAACACCGGCAGCGCTACGGCTCAGGGGGTGCAGATAAGAGATCTGTTGCCTCCCAACACGACGTATGTGGCAGGCTCGACCCGGATCGGGCCGGTCGGGGGCACCTACGCCACGGCCACGGCAAAGAACGACGGCGTCGGCGATGACGGACCAGGGCCAGACCCTGACTACAATGTGCGTAACGTGGGCCAGATTACCGTGCCTTGGGGCGATTCGGCGCCGGAACCTGACCCCAGCGGCTCGGGCGTGATCTACTTCAAGGTCACGATCAATGCCGGCGTGGCGGCCGGCACGTCGGTTCAGAACACCGCCGAGGTCGACTATGCCATTGCCGGCAACCAGCAACCTACCCAACAGTCGACGACACCCGTGTTCCAGGTGGCGGTCAGCGCCACCCTCACTCTCGGCCCGGACCGCACCGGCACCGCCAATCCCGGAGACACCGTCACCTACCCCTTCACCTTGACGAACAACGGCAACGCACCCGACATCTTCCACTTGGCCGACACCACCACCGGCGGACTGACCTGGACGTTGTGGGTGGACGCCAACAATGACGGCATTGCCGGCAACGACGGCGACTATCAACTGACGGACTCTGACCACGATGGCTCTATCGATACCCCCAGTATCGTGTCCGGCGGCAGCCTGCACATCCTCGCCGTCGCCACCATCCCCGCCGGCACGGCGGACGGCACGGTCGACACCACCGTCGTCACCGCCACATCCAGCAACGACCCGACCAAGTCCGACCCGGTCACCCTGACCACCACGGTCACGGCCCCGGTGCTGACCATCAGCAAGACCGTATCGCCCATCGGCAACCAGCCGCCGGGAACGGAACTCACCTACACCGTCACGGTCACCAATACCGGTTCCGGTGTGGCCAAAACCGTGGTGATCACCGACCTGGTCCCGCAGTACACCACGTTCAATGCCGGGTCCATCAAGAGCGGCAACCCGCTGGTGTCCCGGTCCGACGACGCCGATCTCGACGGCGCCTACTACGACACCGGCTCCAACGCGGTGATCACCGATCACGGCCAGTTGGGCGCCGGCGGCGTTCTCATCCTGCAGTTCACCGTCACCATCCAGTAGACTCGCGCAGGTCGAGTTTCGGCTCTGACGGTTCGTCCGCCCGTCCTGTCCCCTGACAGGATCCGGCGGCGGCCCGCAAAACGGGAACTGCATGGTGTACCGGGAACGGCCAATCAAGACGTTGCTGACGACGGCTGCCGCGAGGTGGCTGCCGGTCGGGATGCTGTTGCTTGCCAGCATCCTGCTTCCGGCCGCCACGCCGCCAGGCACGCCCATCGTCAACCGTGCTCAGGCCGAAAACCGGTTCGCGGATGGGAGTGTCGTCACGGTCAACAGTCCGGAAGTGCGCACCCTGGTCGGCGCCGTTTCCTCCTTGGAGCTGCTGAAATCTGCAGCGCCGGAACCGGTGCGCGTCGGGACGTTGTTGACCTACACGCTTCGCTACCGCAACACCGGCAGTTCCGCTGCCACGGGCCTCCGCATCGAGGATGATATCCCCGTCGGTACGGAACTCGTTCCCGCCTCACTCGGCAGCAATGCCGCCGTCAACGGCACCCGCATCACCTGGCCCCTCGGCACTCTCGCCGCGGGCGCCAGCGGTCAGATCACCTTCCAGATCAAGATCGCCGCGACCACCGACGGCGCGCGCCTGCGCAACATCGGCCTCATTTCCAGCGACCAGGAGTCGGCGGCGGCAACCTCGAATGAGGTCTTCAGTAGGGTGGAGGCTCGGACACCCGGTACCATCGAGTTCCAGACGTGCGAAACCGGTGCCGAAGCCGCGACCTTCCGGCGCGGCCAGAGCATCGGCATCCAGGTCACCGACCTGGACCAGAACACCGACCCGCAACGCATCGAGACCGTGACCGCGGTCGTGAAAACGCTGGGGCTCAGTCCCGGCGACCAGGAGACCGTCACCCTCACGGAAACCGGCCCTGACACCGGCGTGTTCCGCGCCTGCATCCCGAGCAACACTCGCGCCACCGGCACGCTCAACGACGGCATCCTCTCGCTGGGCACTACCCCCGGCGTCTCCCTCGAAGCCGTCTATACCGACCCGCTGGACACATCGGCAGTCTCGGAGACCAGTGCCCTCATCGACCCGCTCGGCGTTGTCTTCGACGCGGTCACCGGCGAACCCATCCAGGGCGCGGTCGTGACCATCATCGACACCGCCACCGGCTTGCCTGCCGTGCTGCCGGACCTGCCTGGCAACGAGCCGCAGCCGAACACGGTCACCACGGGTGCGGACGGCGCATATGCTTTCCCGCTCGTGCCACCCGGCACGTACCGGTTCACCGTCACGCTGCCGCCCACCAGCACCTACACCTTCCCGTCCCAGGTAGCGAACGCCAGCATGCCTTCGGGGTTCACTGTCGACATCGGCTCGCGCGGCGAGTCGTTCACGCTTAGCGTCGGAGACCCGCCGCTGAATCTCGACATCCCGGTGGACCCGCAGCCCGGCACGCACCTGCGAGTCCTGAAGACCGCAAACCGCACCGAAGCGGAGATTGGCGACATCGTCCGCTACGCCGTCACCGTCACGAACGGCAGCCAGACACCCGTCACGGGCATCAGCGTGTTCGACCAACTGCCGTACGGGTTCAGCTATGTCGCCGGCTCGACACGCGTGAACGGTGTCGATGCCGCCGACCCGGCGGTGAGCCGCCGCACTCTCACGTGGACGGTCGGCGACCTGGCCGCCGGCAAGGCGTGCACCATCGTCTACAAAGCCATGCTCAACCCGCAGAGCACCCAGGGCAACGGCCGCAACAGCGTCTACGCCCAAGGCACAGCCGCCGGCAAGACGGTCACCTCGAACCGCGCCTGGGTGGAAGTGAAGGTCGAGCCTGGCGTGTTCACCTCCAAGGGCACGGTCATCGGCAAGGTGTTCATCGACCAGGACGGCGACCGGATCCAGACCGAGGGCGAGCCGGGCGTCGCGAACGCCGTGCTCTACATGGAAGATGGTACCCGCGTCGTCACCGATGACGAGGGGCGCTTCTCCATTCCGGAAGTCGCGCCCGGCACGCACGTCTTGCGGCTCGACGAGAGTTCGCTGCCGCCCGGCCTGCAGCCGGTACCGGTCTCGAACCGCTTCATGGGCAGCGCCACGTCGCAGTTCGTGGACATGACGTTCGGCGGCCTGTTCAAGGCGAACTTCGCCCTCGTCCGCACCGGCCCGGCGGTTGAGACCAAACCCGGGACGACACCTGCACCGCGCCCGGCAGCACCGGCGGTCCCGGCAGTCCCGGCAGTCCCGGCAACGCCGGGGTCGGCCCCTTCCCCCGCACCCGCTCAGCCCGCGGACTCCGCAGACGCCGGTGTTACCGCGCCCCCCGCGGCGGAACAGCCGCTGGACCAGCAGATCCTCGCCATGTCTCCCGACCTCGACATTATCGCCCCGCCGGACGGCGCGGTCATGGCGCGCAACCACATCCGCATCCTGGTCAAGGGCGGTTCGGAAGCCACCATCGACCTGTTCGTCAACGACGCCAAGATTGACCCGAAAAGGATCGGCCGCCGCATCACGCACCCCGAGCGCCGCGTCGCGATCTGCGAGTATGTCAGCATCGCACTGGACGCCGGCGCCGCCAACCACATCAAGGCGCAGCTCCGCGACCCGTTCGGCAACGTCCGCGGCACCAAGGAAATCACCGTCTACACCGCCGGCATTTCGGCGGACATGAAGATCGAGCCCGAGAAGAGCGAAATCCCCGCCGACGGCGCCAGCACCACGCCGGTCAAGGTCACGCTCCTCGACAAGGACGGCCGCGTCGTCACCGGCGACCGCATGATGACCGTCGACCTCAGCGCCGGCGAGATCGTCGAGCCGGACGCCGATCCGCTCAAGCCCGGCACGCAGGTGCCCTGCCGCGATGGCGTCGGCGTGTTCACCGTCAAGGCGCCGCGCGATTCCAGCCAGGCCGAAATCGGCATCGACTGCGACGGCATCGCGGACTCCGCACCGCTCTTCTACGGCCCGAACCTGCGGCGCATGATCGTGGTCGGCAGCGGCGACCTGACGATCGGCGGCAGCAACAGCGGCGCACCCAACTACCTCGACGAACTCTACGATGGCCAGGACGCCCGCACCGGCCGCGGCGCATTCTTCGCCAAGGGCGACATCGGCAAGGGATTCCTGCTCACCGCCGCGTACGACTCGGCCAAGCAGAAGTCGGACGAACTTACCGACCTCTACCGCCAGACGGTCAATGACCCGGACTACAAGGACCGCTACCCGACCTACGGCGACGAGAGCGAGCTCGGCTTCGAGGCGCAGTCCCGCGAGAAACTCTACCTGCGCGTCGACAAGGGCAAGTCCTACGCCATGTTCGGCGATTACCAGACGGACCTGAACCAGACGACTCTGGCCGCCTACAACCGCACCTTCACCGGCCTGGTCACCGACGTGGCCACGGACAAGGCCAAGCTCCGCGCTTTCGTCTCGCGCACCGACCAGACCCTGGTCGTCGACACTATCCCCGGCCGCGGCATCTCCGGCCTGTACTACCTGACGGCCACGCCGGTCCCCGGCAGCGAGCGCGTCACCGTCGAAGTCCGCGACCGCTTCCGGCCCGACCGCGTCCTCAGCCGCCAGGACATGACGCGCGACTCGGACTTCGAGATCGACGACGACATGCGTACGCTGCTGTTCACCAAGCCCGTGCCCAGCCACGACGCGGACATGAACCCCATCTTCATCATTGCCCGCTACGAGGCCGAGGGCGGCACGGATCGGCAGAACTACACGTACGGCGGCCGCGGCGCAGTGCTGCCGTTCTCCTGGCTCGAACTCGGCGCCACCTCCGTCACGGAGGAAAAGGACGAGGGCGACTTCCATCTCTCCGGCACCGACGCCACTCTGAAACTGCCGCTGAACAGCACGCTGACAACCGAGTACGCCCAGACCGAAGCGGTCTTCGACATCGACAATACCTTCGACCTCAACAACGGCACGGCGCGCGCCGTCGACTTCAAGAGCGAACCGTCCAAGAAACTGACCCTGGCCGGGTACTACCGCGACGCGGACGAGTTCTTCTACAACCCCTCCGCGACGGACGTGACCCGCGGCAACTTCAAGTACGGCCTTGGCGGCGCCTATCAGATCACCGACACGGTCAAGATCAAGGCCGAGCACTTCTACGAGGAGGACAACATCAACAACTCCGACTACCGGCACAGTTCCGTCAAGGTCGAGAAGAAGTTCGGCAAGGCCACCACCGCCAACGTCGGCGTCCTGCACGAGACATCGACCCAGCGGACGTCCACGCCGTTCACCTACCCCGCGAACAACCCGTTTGCCGGCACGAGCAGCACCACGAGCCAGACCGGGTTCTCGGCCCGCCCGACCCTGACCACCCGCACGCCGTTCGACGTCAGCGAGGACGTGCCCGAGTCCCTCACCGCCGTCACGGCCGGCGTCGAGACGCCCGTTCTCAAAGACCGGCTCGACCTGCGCCTCAATCAGCGCCAGGACGTCACCGGTGACGACAACAACCTCAGCCAGGGCGAACTGTCGCTGCGCATCAACGACAAGAATCGCGCCTACGTCCGCCAGGAGTACGGTTCCTACGGCGAGCGCGACGAGTGGCGCACCGCCGCCGGCACCGAGTCGGAGATCGCCAAGAAGACCGTCAACTACAACGAGTACCGCATGGAAACTGACGAGACCGGCAGCACGCACCAGAAGGTGGTCGGCGTGCGCAACGAGTGGACGGTCGACGAACGGCTGTCCGGCAACGTCGCCGCCGAGCACCTGAGCACGATCAGCGGCGCGGAGCGCTCCGGCGAACCCGACGCCCTGGCGCTGGCCGGCGGCGCCGAGTACAAGCTCGCCAAGGCCACGCGCCTGACGCTGCGCCTCGAATACCGCAATGCCACCGACGAGCAGTCCGTGCTGGCGGAACTCGGCGGCACGCACAAGATCAACAAGGAGTACACGCTGCTCGGCCGCGAACGCTTCTTCTACGACGTGTTCGACCAGTACGGCGAACGCCTCACGTCGCGTACCCTGCTCGGACTCGCCTACCGACCGACCCGCTACGACCGCTTCCACGCCCTGACCAAGCTGGAGTACCGGTACGACGGCGAGGACCTGAAGACGGACGCCGAAACGCCCGCCGCGACCGCGACCACCAATGCCTGGATCGGCTCGTTCGAAGGGCACTACCAGGCCACGCGCAAACTCCAGGTCATCGGCCGCTACGCCGGCAAACTCACGCTCGACGACGACATCAACGCCTACACCGACCTGATCTCCGGCCGTGTCCTGTACGATCTTTCCGACCGCTGGGACGTTGGGCTGGAATACCGCTTCTTCACCAACCACGAGACTGGCGAAATGGTCAGCGGCGGCGCCGGCGAACTCGGCTACCGCGTCTGGAAGGACCTCTGGGCGTCGGTCGGCTACTCGCTCGACAACCTCGACAGCGACCTCACCGGCAACCACTGGGGCCAGGGCCCCTACTTCCGGCTCCGGTTCAAGTTCGACGAGAACACACTCCGCGACCTGCGCACGGCCGAGCGGTAGGCGGACGGGTCCATGAATCCGCGCGGACTGCCTGCCGCGGGTTGCCATAGAGTGGCCGGAGCGGCTCGCTCCGGCGGGTGCGGGAGCGAGCCGCTCCGACCACTTTAGACGCCAGCCCCGGTCAACCTTCGACCCTA
>MHBL01000183.1 GCA_001803235.1 Lentisphaerae bacterium RIFOXYA12_64_32 | reverse complement strand
GCGGGCGCTCCAGGGTCTGGCACGGGGTCTGACTTGGAGCGCCCGCGTCCTCGCGGGCTCCGGAAGCGTGGTGGCCAGTTTCACCTTGGTATGACCGGGCGGTCTGCCGCCCGGGGGGCGCTGACGCATTACCTACCGCTTTGCCAGCAACTCGAAGTTGCAGATGCGCACTTCCGGCTCGCCGTCCTCGCCGCACACGATGGTGTTGGACGGGTCGAGGGCCAGGAGCAAGTCGTTTCCTTGGAGCAGGGATCCGTCGTAGCCGATGCGCTCGAGGTTGCGGAGTACGCGCGCGACGAGCGAAGAGCACCCGGGTTGCGAGATCAGGCCCTTGCTGACTGCCTGCGGCAGATCGACGGGGCGGCACAACTGACCGTCCTGTTTCGCGACCCAGGCGTCGGGACCGTTGAAATAGCCGCGGATGGTGATGTAGTTGCGGTCATCGCACAGGATGGGGATGCCGTCCGGGCAGGTGAGGTGGCGGTGCGACGCGTAGCGGCGCGTGTCGGCAGACTCTTCGCTCTTCAGGCTTCCGACCATGTAAATAGCTCGTGCGTATACGGTTGGGATGCCATTTCTGCCCAGGGACTGGGCGATGGCGAACTCCTCGAACGGACTGTTGTAACCGCGCTCATGGGCCTTGCCGTCGGGTTCGGACGGCGGGCGCTCCCCCACCTTCGACACCTTCCAGACGACATGGACGTTGTCCTTGGTCAGCGTGTAGTAGACTTCGCTGTTTTCCGAGAGGCGCCAGTGGGGAGTCTTGCGCCAGCGCTCGGGCAGGAAGTAGTCGAACAATTCGGCGTTGCGACCGACGACCCAGAGGTGGCCGCCAGTGCTTTCGACCCGGCCGTGGATGTACGGCACGCCGAAGATCTCGACCTCGCGCAGGTGCGGCGGCAACTCGGTGGCAACGAAGCGGTCGCGCTGGTCGTCGAGGTAGTGGTGCCGGCGCGAGTGCTTGACCGCTTGCTCGTGGGGCGCGGTCCGGACCAGGAGTTCATAGTCGACGATGGAGTACTCGCCGCGTTCGACCAGGTCGTGAACCAGGCGTGTCGGTTCGGCCTTGTCGGCGTCCGTGGCGGCTCGCCCCATGGTCTCGATGCGGCGGGTGTGGGTTTCGCCGATGATGACGTGTGCCGGTTTCATGTCGGCCACCGCGTAGCCCTTGCTCTCCATGTCACGGATGGCCTGGCCCGTGACCGGCGCCAGATGCCGCTGCAGTTCGTCGCGTTCCAGGCCGATGTCCTCAAACGTCTCGATGACGTCCTTGCCCTGGATCCAGCCGTAGACCAGCTTGTACTGGCGCAGAATGTCCAAGTCGATCCCCGGGTGCATAGCGCGGATGCGGTTCATCTTTTCGCGCGACCGGCCGCTCTGCCACAGTTGCATGGTCTCGGGGGGCACGTAGATGGCGAGCGGTTCCTGGGTGTGCAGGCGCAAGTCCGGCGGGCCGTAGTGGCCGTCGCGCATCTCCATGACCAGCGAGAACTCCTCCCAGGGGCTGTTGAACTCCGCATTGATGAACTCCAGCAGCGTGCGGGTCTCGACCGGCACGTCCTCCCCGACGCGGCTGTTCTTCACGACCAGGTCCAGGCGCCGGCCCGCCACTTCGCGGGTCGGGACGCGGTAGACCGCACTGGTGCCCTGCAGCCGTTGTCGGTGCGTTTCGAACCACTCCTTTTCGTACCAGTTCTCGACCGCGAGCACGTCGGCGAAGGGCAGGCCGAAGCGGGTCAGGTACAGGTCGCCGCCGTCGCTCGTTCGGCTGTGGACGTAGACGACGCCCAGCACGTGGACCAGCGACTCCGGGGTGACCAGTACGCCGGGGTGTGGCTCGCTCGCCGTGGTCATTGTCGCACCTGCGCGGAGTTATGGCGGAGGACAGGGGCGTGATTCCCGGTGTGGTTGTGCATGCGCGGAAGCTCCCTGTTCTGCGGCTTTGCGTGCCGCGTTGCATCGGGTCAGGTGCGACTTTGCCGCGAATCCGATTCGACACTATAGCCGGCCCCGCGCCAAGGTCACGTTATCCGAAGCCGGTATGGGTGTGTGGATTATTGTCGGGCGACGGGTATGTTGGATATGGGGTTCAGTCTGGAGTGTTGATGGCGAGCCGGTCGCCTGTCGTGGGGCGGGTACGGTCCTTGAGGAGGTGTGTTCTGAGTGCTTCCGGTGCCAAGCCGGGCGAGTTGAAGTCGGGTGGCGATGGGCTCACGCCGCCGCCACCGGCCATAAGTGTGGTTCTTCCCGTCTTCAATGAGCGCGACAACCTCGCGCCGTTGCTGGCGGAGATTCAGGCGGCTCTGGTCGCCTGCGGACACACCTACGAGGTGGTGGCGATCGACGATGGGAGTACCGACGGCAGCACGGATCTGCTGCGCGAGCTGGCCCGTCAATATGATGTTCTGCGAGTCATCGTTTTCCGGAAGAACTGCGGCCAGACGGCGGCGTTCGATGCCGGGTTTCGCCACAGCCGCGGGCACATCGTCGTCACGTTGGACTCGGATCGGCAGAATGATCCGGCCGACATCCCCCGCATGGTCGCCAGGATCGAGGAAGGGTATGATTTTGTGGCCGGATGGCGGCGCCGGCGCAGGGACGCGTTTTTCCTGCGGCGCCTGCCCTCGGTGATGGCGAATGTCATTATCCGCTGGGTGACCGGGACCAAGATTCACGACCTCGGCTGTTCGCTCAAGGCGTATCGCCGCGAGATCACCAGCGAGCTTCGTCTCTACGGTGAGATGCATCGTTTCATCGGGCCTCTGGCTGAGGCTGTGGGGGCCCGAGTGGCGGAGATGGAGGTGAATCACCGCCCCCGGCCGGCCGGCGTGTCGAAATACGGGTTGGCCAGGACGTTCAAGGTCTTGCTGGACACGCTCACGGTCTGGTTTCTGACCTCGTACCAGACGAAGCCGATCTACGTGTTTGGGGGAACCGCCTTCGCGAGTTTCCTCGCTTCCGGCCTGTTTGCCGCCTGGGCTGCCTACGAGAAGCTGTTCATTGGCGTGTGGGTCCACAAGAACCCTCGCTTCCTGCTCGCGGTTATGTTTGTCCTCATGGGAGTACAGTTCCTCGGAATGGGGTTGTTGGCCGAGTTGATGGCCCGGACCTACTTCGAGACCAAGGGCAGCCTGCCCTACTCGGTGCGCGAATGGATCGGCTTCGCACCCGGCGGAACCGTGCCCGGCGTGGCCGTCCCGTCGTCCCGCCCGGAGGAACCGGATTTTCCCGTTGATCACTGACCGCGCGTCGGCCGATTTTGATCCGTGACGCTATGTGTGGTATAGCTGGCTACATAGACACTGCCGAGGACCGCTCGACGCTGGCGGAGATGCTGCGTGCCTTGGCGCACCGCGGGCCGGACGGGCAGGGGGTCTGGCACTCGCGCTTCGACTCGTGGCACGTGGCGTTTGGGCACCGGCGTCTGGCCATCATCGACCTGGACGGCGGGGTTCAGCCCATGGCCGGCGAGAATGGCCGCTGCACGATCACGTTCAACGGCGAGGTGTACAATTTCCGCGAACTGCGGCGCGAACTCGAGGCTCGAGGCCACGCGTTCACGACTCGGAGTGATACCGAATCGGTCATCCACCACTTCGAGGAACACGGTGTCTCGGGACTGCCGGACCTGAACGGCATGTTCGCCTTCGCGATCTGGGACCAGGCGAAGGGGGAACTGGTTCTGGCCAGGGACCGTGCGGGAGTGAAACCGCTGTACTACGCCGCCTTGCCGGGGGGGGGCATCGTTTTCGCCTCGGAACTGCGCGCCTTGCTTCAGCATCCGCGAGTCTCCAGGCGGGTGTCTCCGGAAGGTCTGCAGGCGTACTTTTTCTCGGACTATGCCTTGCCTCCCCTAAGCTTGGTCGAGGGCGTCTCCAAGCTCCCGCCCGCCCACTACGTCCGCTGGCGGGTCGGTGGTCCGCCAGAGGAGCCCCGTCCGTACTGGTCGCTGCGGGACATTCCGGCGTTGGAGAAACCGGGAAACGACCGCGCTTTGGCGAGTTCCCTGTGGCAGCGACTGGGCGACGCGGTCAAGGCGCAGATGGTCTCCGACGTACCCTTGGGTGTATTCCTCAGCGGCGGGATCGATTCGTCCACCGTTGCGTGTCTGGCGCAGGCGGCCACATCGGAGCGGTTGCGGACCTTCTCGATCGGGTTCGACGTCAAGGGCTTCGACGAGAGCCCCTATGCGCGGCTGGTGGCGCGGCAGATCGGGTCGGAGCACATCGAAGAACGGCTCAGCGAAGCGAACTTGTTGGACGTCCTCGACGATGCGCTCGACTGCCTTGACGAGCCCATTGCGGACCCGTCCATTGTCCCGACATTCCTGCTGTCGCGTCTGGCCGCGCGGCACGTGAAGGTCGTCCTGGGCGGCGACGGCGGCGACGAGGTCTGGGGCGGGTACCCCACCTACAAGGCGCACCGATACGCGGCCGTGTACCGGCGAGTCCCCGAAGTGCTTCGCCGTTGGCTTGTCGAGCCCCTGATTCGGTCTCTGCCGGTCATGGGTGGATACATGCCTTTGGACCTGAAGGCGAAGCGGTTCGCCTTACGATGGGACGACGACCCACAGCGCCGGCACCTGCGCTGGCTGGCGAACACGGATCTGGCCGACCTTCGCCTGGCGCTGCCGAGGATGGCGGCGCTTCAGCCCGCGATCCTGGACTTGCCGCCGGCGTTGGTGCAGAGCGACGCCGTCAACCGAGTCCTGGCCCTCGATTTCACGACGTACATGCACGCCTCGGTACTCACCAAGGTGGACCGCGCCTCCATGGCCCACGGGCTTGAGGTGCGACCTCCCCTTCTCGACAACGGTCTTGTCGAGTGGGCCTTTTCCCTGCCGGGTCACACGAAGGTCCGCGGACTCCGCACCAAGCACCTGTTGAAACTGGCGGTACGGGGACACCTGCCACGCGCGATTGTCGAGCGTCCCAAGCAGGGCTTTGGCATTCCGCTCGCGGCGTGGCTGCGCGGACCGCTGCGCGCGCGCCTCCAGGAAGTGCTCGACAATTCGCCCGTCTGGGACAACGGCTGGCTGGCCCGGGACGTGTTCGCCGCCTGGTTCGACCAGCACCTTGTCCGGAAGGCTGACCGCTCGAAGTCTCTGTGGGCTCTGCTGGTTCTTGACCGGTGGGCGCGTCGAGACGGGATTCAGCCCTTTTCGGTCTGACGTCCGCGGCGCTGGGGTGCGGGGGTGGGCAGTGTTCTGCGAACCAGCGAGAAGACGCCTGCCCCTCGGGGGCGTCGGTTTCGCCAACCGGTGCAGAACGGCACGACCCCATATGGCCGGCTTCGGCCCAGCGCCGAGTCGGCAGTGGCCGGGCGCGGGACGTGAAGCGGACAAGATTCTGCGCCGAACGGCGATCCGGGGTCGGCGGCAATCCGGGATCAGGGGTGTATCTTACCGAGGAGCTTGTTCCGCAACCGCACCGCGATGGTGGGTTCTGGGGAAGGGCTCTCAGCGTACGGCCCATGGACACGAGTGACGTCATGCCCAGCCATCCCGCAGCTCGGAAAGCGATACGTTTCATTCTGCTTACGACGGCTGGGCTCGGGCTTATCGTTTACGTGCTCTCGCGTGCGGCGTTGGGCGAGGTCGCGGAGTTGCTGCGGAACCCAAATGGTGGATGGATTGTGGTCGGTGTCCTGGCGGGGTTAAGCGCATTGTGCGCTAACGGGTTGCGTTTGCGTTCGGTCCTCAAGTCAGAGGTGTCGGCGCGGCGTGCCGTGGCGGCGGCAGCCCTGACGCAGTTGTTCGTCAACCTGCTGCCGTTCCGGGCGGGAGAGGCGGGTTTTCCCCTGATCACGAAGCGGTATCTGGCCACCGAATGGGAGACCTCGGTTGGCGGGTGGGTGCTTCTGCGCTGGTGGGACCTTGTGGCCGTGACGTCGCTGCTGCTGGCAAGCGTGGTGGTGTGCGCCTGGCGGGCGCCGACGTTACTGCCTGTGTTGCTTCTCTCCTTGGTGGCTCTGGGCGGCGTACTGACCATCTCCGCTGGCTTCATCGTGTGGGTTGTACCCGGCGGCAAGGGCTGGGGAGGTTCCCGCCTCACCTGGCTGCCGCGCGTTGTCACGTCTCGCCTGCAGCCCTTGCTGGAGCAAGTATCTCAGCGCCGCTCGGACTTGGTTTCGTGGCGATTGGGCGTATTGGCGGGGTGCTACTGGTGCGGGACGGTACTCCAAGCCTACTGCTTTCTGCTGGCCTTCTATCCCCTTGACCCCGTTCGGTACCTGGTTCTTTTTACGGTCATGATTGTCGTGTCGATGGTTCCCGTACATGGGTTCGCGGGACTGGGCACGGTGGAGTTCATCCACATGCAGACCCTGCAGGCACTCGGCATCCCCGGCCTTGTGGCGGTGAGCACGGCTGTCGGCTGCCACGCACTGGCCTTGCTGACGACGGTCCTGTTTGGCCTGGCGGGCTGGCTGGCGTTGCACGCGTTCGCGGGCGCCGCGGCAGGCAGCCCCCCGACAACCCCAGGAGTCCTGGGGCATGAGCGCGGAAGGTTGGACCACCGAGAGGGTGGCTGATGCGATTCCTCGTTCTCAACTATGAGTATCCGCCGCTGGGCGGTGGGGCCGGCAATGCCACCTACTTCCTCTGTCGCGAGTGGGCCAGGATGGGGATTGTCACGGACATCGTGACCACTTGGTTTCCGGGGCTTGACCAAGAGACATGTGAGTCCGCGCTTGTGACCGTTCATCGCGTGCGATCCCGCCGGAAAAAAGCCGCGCAGTCCAACGCCGTCGAGATGCTCAGCTACGTGGCGCAGGGCTATCTCAAGGCGCGAGTCCTGTGTGAGCGGCATGCTTACGACCGGGTCGTCTCGTTCTTCGCCATTCCCTGCGGCATGATTGCCCTCAGGCTCAATCAAAAGCTGGCCATTCCCTACGCTGTGTTGCTGAGAGGCGGCGATGTGCCCGGGTTCCTGCCGCGGGAACTGGCGTTCTACCACCGGCTCACCATGCCGCTCACCCGACGCATCTGGCGTAACGCCGACCGCGTCGTTGCCAACAGCAGGGGCCTGCAGGAACTGGCCTCGGTTACGGGGCGCAGGATCGGCGTGACCGTTGACATGGTCCCCAACGGGGTGGATACAGGCTTCTTCAGTCCGTCCCCGGTCGAGAAGCCGGCCGTGTTCACCTTTCTCTTTGTGGGTCGGTTTGCGAGCCAGAAGAATCTGCTGCATCTGATGGACCAGTTCGAGCGACTGCTGTCCCGCCATCCTGCCCGTCTGGTGCTGGTGGGCGACGGTCCGGATGGGGCGCGCCTTCAGGAACGGGTACGGTCCTCACCGCGTCTGTTCTCGAGTGTCACCCTGTTTCCCTGGACCACGCGAGATGAAGTCCGACAGCACTACCGCAACGCGCATTGCCTTGTCAACCCGTCCCTCTGCGAAGGGCTGCCGAACACGGTACTTGAGGCCATGGCGTGTGGGCTGCCGGTAGTCGCCACCAACGTCGGTGGCAACAACGAACTGGTTCAACACGGTGCGAACGGGTTTCTCTTCGAGGTCGGTGACGACAACGGGCTCGAGTGCCAGATGTGTGCGGTGATGAGTCAACCTGCCTCCGTCGAGATGGGACTGCGTTCGCGGGCGATCGCGGCAGAGCGTTTCTCGTGGGAGTCAGCCGCGCGGCAACTCCTGCCGGTGGACGCCTGGCCGTGACCGTGTGACACCCCACGGGGTCTTGCCGCTGCGGGCGTGGTTGCCAAATCATGCCGCGCGGCGGCCATGTGCCGCGAAGGCGTTCAGGTCATGGCGGCACAGGTTCGTGGGAGTCGGGTGCCGGTTGCGTCGTGCACCGCCGCCGATCATCGCGATCGCTTGCGCAGCACCAGGACAAAAGGCGTTTCCCAATGGAGCCGTCTGCCGACCCAGATGATCGGTTCGGTTAGCCGAAGGGCCGCCACCACCCGCAGGAGCTTCTTGAGCGTACCGAGGGCAGCCCACTCCGAAAACGCCAGCGTGCGCATTCGATCCTCCCATATGTCCTGACCAACGGTCATCAGTTCGCATTGGCTCTCAAGAAGCCGGACCCATGTCCGGACGTCCCTGTACATGATGAAATTGAGGGTGTCGACGAATGCGGGGTCCCGCCCCAGGAGTTTCACAAAGACCTTGAACAGGGCCTTTGGGCAGCACGGGACCATCGGCAGTCCGTAATGCCCTTCCCACCACGAGCCGTAGTTGGGGATGACGAAGACCAGGTGGCCCGATGGACGCAAGACCCTCACGCTTTCCGAAAGGACCCGGAATGGATCGCGGACGTGCTCCAGCACATTCACCGAGTACACAACGTCGAAACTCCCCTCGGCAAAGGGAACGTCTTCGCCCCATCCCTGGACCACGCAGTGATCTGGGACCCCGTACGCCTGCATGATCCGCCGGCTGACGGCCACAGTGCCTTGAAACTGCCCTCCGGGTTCGAGGCCGAAGGCGTGGATTCCATGGCGCCTGCGGGCCACGGCAACCAACAGCCCGTAGCCGGAGCCGACCTCCAGGAGAGACTGCCCTTTCAGGTCGCACCGAACCAGGTCCTTAAGCAGGGCAATCTGCTCTTCGATCCGGCGTTCTTCGACGAACTCCATCGCCAT
Organism: Lentisphaerae bacterium RIFOXYA12_64_32; assembly: GCA_001803235.1. Taxonomy (GTDB): domain Bacteria; phylum Verrucomicrobiota; class Lentisphaeria; order Oligosphaerales; family YB12-FULL-65-16; genus YB12-FULL-65-16. The sequence continues at coordinate 7,665 of MHBL01000183.1, read as the reverse complement.
TCTCCGGGGGGCAAAGGACTTGCCCAAGATTCCGGAGAAAGAGGTCCGGCAGTGGCGCTCGATGTCGTCGATGATATCCGAAGGTATCACCGCTTCTCTCCCCGCGAACGGATGAACCGTGCCGGTACGCCAGCGACCACAGCGTAGGCGGGCACGTCCCGGCTCACGAGCGCTTGAGCCCCCACTACCGCGCCCTTGCCGATGGTCACCCCCCCCAGCACAACGGCCCGGGCTCCGATGTAGACGTCATCCTGAATCTCCACTGGCTTCTTGGTAATGACCTGGAAGAGGGGAGCGACGGCCTGGTCCTCGAAGCCGTGCTCAAACGTAAACACGGCGACACCTGTGCCAATGGCAACGTGGTCGCCGATGGTTACCCCTCCATAGCCGTTGATAAACACGTGTTCGTTGAGGGATGTGCCTTTGCCCACCGAGACCCTCCCCGGCCAGTGAATCGTCACACCTTCGTTGATCCAGATCGTCGAGAGGCGGCGCATCGCGGGCTTCAACACACAATAGCGCAGGAGGTTGCCCAAAGGTGTGGGCACATACTTGACGATACCATAGATCGTCAGGAAGACATATCGGCAGAAGTATTCCATGAGGGCATCCTTCGGTTCCGATCTGCGGGGAGAGAAGATCTGCCATTCTCCCGGGGTGACCATCCTTGTCCGTGCGACACGGCGTCACGACGGGCTCAGGTCTTTCGGTCTCGGGCCGCAGGCAAAGCACCGGCGCCCGGAACCGGACCGCAACGCCTCGCTGCTCAAGGGACAGCCGGTCTGCCGCCGTTTGGAGCACAAGCACGCGCTGGACGTCGGGCTCATCGCTGTTGCTGCACGGTGGCATCCCTCATACGCCCCGACCGCCGTCACCGCCGATTACCGTACCGTAGGCGACAGCCAAGTCAATCGTGGTTGGGTTCGAAACGGTGGGGTCATCTATCCCGGTCGTCGAAGGACGGCGATGGTATTGCAGGCGTAGATTCGGCGTCGGTCTCCGGTGTCCAATGCGCGAGCCACCCACTCCAAGAACCGTGTGCTGGCGGAGATCAGCCGTGTGAGCCGCAGAGTGTACAGGACACAGGAGATCGGCACCGATACTGCGTTCAGCAGGAGATGGAACAAACCGCCTTCCGGCACCATCTCGACCACCTCCAGCCCGGCGTCGTCTGCCAGCCGGGCAATAGCGTAAGGGCTGAACCGGTAGTAATCGTTCGGTTCGCCATGCAGGTAGAACAGGAACGGGGTGGAGAGGAGCACGACGCCTCCGGGCGCCAATACTCGGGCGGCCTCCCTGAGGCAGGCCCACGGCTCGGGGACGTGTTCCAGAACCGAACAGAGGAAGAGGGTATTCAGCGCTCCGTCGCGAAGCGGCCAACCCCGAGTCGCGTCAAAGCGCAGGTTCAGGTCGGCGTGTTCTGGCGCCAGGTCGGAGCACAGGTACTGCGAACAGTGGGGCAGCAACGCGTTTCGCCACGCCAGGCGGCCGGCCCCCACATCAAGGAGCCGGCCACTGGCGTAGCGTGCCAGGACCGGTTGCATGGCGTGGAAATGGCTGGCGTTCTGGACGGCCAGCGACCAGTACCGGTCTGTCCCGATGGTCTCGGTGTTCAGTCGCGTCCACTGGTTTCTCAGCCAATTTTGCATACGCATCCACGCTCCTGCCCGCTCCCCTCAGAACCGCGCGTAGGACGGCAGGAATATTTCCCTGTAGCTGATGGGGACACATTGCCGGCAGACGGGGTGCGGCCGCTGGCCCTGGCGCAACTGCTCGCGGAAGGCCACGGCGGGCGGTTGCCGCAGGATTTCGGCGAGCGGTGCGGTGAAGAGGTTCCCCCAAGCGTAGTCGCTGGGTGCAAAGGCGCAGCACGGCCGGACGTCGCCGCCGGCGGTGACATAAACGGAGAACCAGACTACCTTGCACGGGCGTGCGTTGAGGCCGCGCGCATACTTCGTGGCCCACGTCTCGGGCAGATCGCGCAGGAGGGCCGCTAGATTGGCACGCACGTGCATCTGCCGAGCCAGTTGCGCCGCTTCGGTCAGCTTGGCGCGCAGGGCGTCGGGGCCGGGCATCACGGCCCCCGCCGAGTCCGAATCGGCGGGGGGCTCATAGGGCTGAAACAGGACGCTGTCAACGCCCAGTTCATGCACTAGTTGCAGGAACGCGGGCAGGTCGTCCAGCAGCGTCGGATGCAGGACCTTGCTGACCCGAAGGTGACAGCGGTGCCGTGCGTCATCCCGGAGTTGGCGGCACCTGCGGATCCCGTCGAGTACGGCCGCGTGGACCTCACTCCCACGCACGGCGCGATGGACGCTCGGGTCGGCGGCGTCCAGAGACACGTTGATCAGGCTGATTCCTGCCGTCAGCAGCGCCGACGCCTGTTCGCTCAGGAGTACGCCGTTGGTTGTGGTGTTCAGCACGGTCCCGCGGCGGCGCGCTTCGCGAATCATGTCCGCCAGTTCCGGATTCAGCAGTGGTTCGCCGTAGCCGCTGAAGGTGATGTATTGCGGGCGGCAGGCGTCGAGGATTATCATAAACTCGTCCATGCGGAGGCATCGTCGCTCAGCGTCCGCACGGTACCACGAGCAGAAGGTGCATCTAAGGTTACAGAAGTTGCACGGTTCCAATTGGATGTGAATCGGAGATCCCCACGGGATGCGAGGCTTGAACACGAGATTGGCGAGTGCACAGATTCGTCTGACCATAATGCTACCAGCCTGGGCTTCGTCACTTCACGAGCGCCGCGCCGCACGTCAGTGCGGACGAGGAAACATACCGCCAGGGAAAAGGGACGCAACAGGTGACGGCCCCGGCGTCCCCCGCTGCACTGCCCCGTGACATGGGCCGGCCCTTGACTTTCGGCCGGCACATGGTTAGTTTCACGGGCCAAACGCCGCGGTTCGGTCTCAGTTGCCAGGACGGTTCACACGTTTGTGCTCTCTCAGTGTCAACAGTCACCGGTCCGATCGCTTCGGACTTGCGCGTCTGCGTCGGGCCTCAAGCCCGAGGGCGAAGCTTCGCTCTTGAGCGTCCCGTCCAAGGGGTTGGGTTCGTCCCATGGGTTCGGCGTTCCCGGCATGCCGCAGGTCCCGTCCTCCCCGTCAGGCACCGGCAGGACTCGGGCGCCCATGGAGTACGTTTCCATGGGGCTGGCCTGCGTCGCCGTCGGGATCCTGATCGGGTTGACCGTCTTCACGCTGCATCTCGGCACGGCCTCCTACGACAGCTTCGTCTACAAGGGAATGGCCAAAGCCAACGCCGGCATCGAGGTGTGTCTTCCGCCCGAAGAGACCCAGCGCCCGCCGCTGCTGCCCTTGCTTCTGACGCCCATGGCTTCACTCCGGCATCTGGGGGTGTCCAACGAACGTATTTCCACACTGATGCACCTTTTCTCCCTGGGGTTGGCGTCGTGTCTTGTCATGGTCACGTACCGCCTGCTGCGGCAGTTCGTGTCGTCCGAGGTCTCGGCGCTCGGTGCGTTGCTTCTCCTCATCCACCCCGGCATGTTGGTCTACAGCTTCGAGACGATGACCGACGTCCCGGTCGCCCTGTTCGCGGCCGCGGCCGTCTTGTGCCAGCTGCGCAGCAGGGGACGTGATCGTTGGCGGGACGTGATCGGCATCTGCGCGCTCTTGGGATCGGGAATTGCCATGAAATACTCGATGGTCATCATGCCCGCCCTTATGTCCCTGGCCGAACTCGTCGCGTGGCGGACCGCGCCCGGCCATACCTGGCGGCGGGCCGTCCGGTGGAAACTGGTGTGGACGCTGGTGCCCGGCTCGTTGGCCTGCTACCTGCTGGTCGGGTTCATCAGCTTCGCACCAATCTATGGATTCTCTTTGGAGAGCCTGCGTCGGAGCGTGTCGCCTTTCGCCTGTCGGGTGGCGGACTTCGCGGTACGCGGCCGGGATGGGGCAACCCAAGCTCCGCCGTCGCCAGTCGCGCCACATGCGAACCCTGCGGCGAACCTCTCGTTCCTGGCCTATCACATGACCCCCGTGGGCTTTGCGCTGATGCTGGCAGGCATCTTCCTGGCCACGGGTTCGATTCGGACAGACCCTAGGCTTATCCTTCTTGTCGCCTGGTGGGCGGGATTCCTCGCCGCAATGACATTCCTGAACCGGCATTGGGAGTACAGGTATCTGCTTCCCTTGGTTCCCGCGTCCTACGCATTGGCGATGATCGCCGTTCAGAGGGGACTCGACGCGGTCTCGCATCGGTGTCCGGCCAACTCCGCATGCTTCCCTCTGCAGATGGCGATTCTTGCCGGTGTGGCTTCTTGGCCCACGGCGGCGATGGTGCGGGAAGTCGCGTTCCTGAACGAGTCGCGGTTCTCGGCGCCTTTTTCCCGCGAGGTCGTGGCGGAAGTACGCTCACGGTTGCGCGAAGACCGGCGCATCTTCTGGTTTGGGTTCCTGTACGCGGTCTACTCTGACACGCGTGACTTTCCTGCGGGCGATCCGTTCTATAAGATGTACCATGTGGGGCCCGACTCGATCGGTTTCTTCGTGGACCGCGCGATCCCTGCCGTGCCCGCTCGCTCGCGAATGGATATGGACTCCGCGTTCCGTGACGGCGATCTGTTCGTGGTCAGCACGCTGCCGTTTCCGGTCTCCAACGATCTCTGCCCCCCTGCCGCCGATCTGCCGCCACTGGTGGTCGGAAGCGCCGAGTGTCACTCCTTTGTGTCTGTCTCCGCCCAGCGGCAACGCCGGACGTTGTGCTCCGCCGATGGGCGGACCCAGTGCATCCTCGGCCAGGCCGGGCCTGTCGCCTCCGTCTCGTTCCAAGGGGGGGATGTCCTGACGCCGTGGTTCCTGGTGTGTTTCCGTCTTGACCCGGCAGGGGGCGACACCGCGGGTTCGCCTGAGACCGTGGTTTCCGTGTTCCAGAAGGGTGTCACTGTTGGGATGCGGAATCAGGACCCGGGCTTCGTGGATCGCGTGCGTGCGGTGACGATCGTCGCTCTGCATGGCCGCGAACTCTGGAACCTGGGGCAGCGGGGCCGTGACGCTGTGATGCAAGCGTCCCGCGGTTGCGTCAACTCGGTTGACACCGACGGTTTGTGACGTCCCCGGCGACCGTGACCTTGCCCAGTTTCCGGACGGCCCGGCTCCGATCCTGGGTGATGAAGGGAGTGTTGTCCCGCCGTGGGACGTTGGGCTGGTGCCGGCTCAGTTCCCGGCGAACGTCGGGATCAGCCCGAAGTCGTCACCGTAGGCGGCTCCCCTCACGTCGGGTTTCCGCAGGCAGATGACGGCGGACGTGCTGCCAGGGCCGGTTTTGAACTGAATCTCGACTCGTTCCCAGGCGGTGCTGCGCACGGACTTGACGATGGGTTCGCCGCCGTAGTCCCTGACGGTGACGGCTACTTCCGGCGCCTCGGCCAGTCTGGCCCAGGCCGAGGCGGTGTAGGCCGTGTCGGGTGCGAGCCCCTCGATCTTCTGCTCCACTCCATCCTCGCCGTCGGTGCCCAGCACGACGCTGTAGCGGCCGAGCCGCGCGGTGCGGTCGTCCGGGTCGGAGACCAGGCTGCTCTTGGACAGCGCGAGTTTGGCTGTCCCTTTGCCGATCTTGGTCCAGCGCGGGATGTCCTGTCCGCCGCCCGCCATTCCCCGGCGGGCTCCGTCCTCGAACGAGGCGTTGGCGACGCGATTGCGCCAGGCGGTGGACGCCCGGGAAAAGACCGGATCCGGCGAGGCACTGAAATCGTGTCCGCACACCCAAGGCTCCACGCCGGTCTCGTAGGCGCCGCAGTCCGGGGCTTTGCCTGCAAAGCCATCGGTGATGCCGGGAATGGGAATGCCGGCGTCGATGGCCGGGCTGTTCTCCTTGAGTCGGAAGTCGCGTGCGGCGACATCCTGCACCTCGATGTTCATCAGGTTGCTCGCCAGGCGGATGTCCGGTTGACTGGCCACGGGAGCGGTAAACAGGTTGTTGCAGACGCGGACGCCGTACATGTCGTCGGAGTGAGGTCGGCCCCACTCGGCCAGGCCGCCGAAGACGGTGTTGTTGGCGACGAGCGTGAAGTTCTGGATCTTGTTCAGGCGCAGCCCCTCCTGCAGTGTGCCCCAGATCACGTTGTGGTGGACGATGTAGTTGGCGCAGTACCGATCCAGGAACACGCCCACACCGAGGCCGGGCGAGAGGTTGTCGTGGAGCCAGTTGTGATGGATTTCGGTGCTTTCGCCGTCTTTGTTGACGGCATAGAGGATGCCGCTGTCGTGGCAGATGCGGCCGGTGTTGTAGATGTGGTTGTACTGGATCTGGTGCCCGGTGCCGCTGACCAGGATCCCGTCCCGTCCGGCGTCGTGAATGGTGTTGTGGCTGATCAGGTTTTCGCGGCCGGCCATGCGGATCGGTGCGTCGAACGAGCCGAGCGAATTGGTGTGGTGAATCCAGCAGTTGACCACTTGGTTGCGGGCCCCGCTGAGGTGGATGCCGTTGCCGGAACTGTAGCCGATCTCGCAGTCGCGAATCACGTTGTAGTTTCCCTGGACCACGATGCCGGACTCCTCCTCCGGGGAGTAGTCGGTATTGCCGCCGCGCGTTTGGGAGACGTAGGTGACGCGGATGTTTTCGAGCCGGCTGTGGCTCGATTCGGTCAACCGGATTGAAGCACACTGGACCTCGATGCCCTGGATGTGAATGTAGGACCGCTTGTAGAGGTCAAAGGCGAGGTGCCGCGTCTTGGCGTAGGCCAGGCAGTTGTCGGGTTCGACGCCCAGCGGCGGAAACAGCAGCAGGCCGTTGCCGCCGTCAAAAATCCATTCCCAGGGGTGGTCGAGGAGGTTCTTGACCCCTGAGAGGAAGCACTCGCCCGGGCCGGTGTGAAACGTGGCAGCCTGGTCGCTGATGGGGTCGATGATGAGCTTCTTCTCCGCCGCAACGTAGCCCCTGACCCTGGATGTCCACGAGGTCCACTTGCGCCCGGCCAGGACCCAGATGGTGGCGCCGGTAAAGAAATCGTCGGGAAACTTGTCCGGGATGGTTTTGCAGATGACCCAGTCCTTGCCGCAGTCGTCGACCCGGGCTGTCTGCGGTTTGAGCGGGTCGATTTGGTTGGCGTCGGGCCAACGCGCTTCCGGGATCTGGCGGCCGGCGAGGAACACCTGGTTGTTCTGCCCCATGTCGCCCATGCCGCCGACTTTCCACAGGGCCCCGTCCGCCGGTTGCCACTTGGTCAGGTCGGTAGCGCCTGCCATGATGACGCGTTCGCCGCTGTAGGCGCGGAACACGATGGGCTTCCCCTCCGTGCCGCTGTTGAGCGGGCGCACCGTCTCCTGGTACATGCCGCCATGGATGATGCAGGTGTCGCCCGGTTCCATGATCAGGGCCGCCCGCTGGATGGTGGCGAACGGACGGGTCTGGGCGCCGTCGAGCTTGTCTTTGCCTGTGGGTGAGACGTAGTAGGTGGCGCCCCATCCGGACAGGTTCACGCCGAGCGCCATGCCGGCGGCGATCAGCAACACCCTTCTCATGGACACATCCTTTCCCTGCCTTGCGAGGTTGGCTAGCCGGCCTGCAAGACGATGTCAAACCCAGAGTGCAGGACTTATAACGTGGCAGACGTGAAAAGTCAAGGCGCTGGGAAGCGGGAGGGTAATGCGTCAGCATCCCCCCGGGCGGGGACCGCCCGATCATACCCTGCGGGTTACTGAC
>MHBL01000182.1 GCA_001803235.1 Lentisphaerae bacterium RIFOXYA12_64_32 | reverse complement strand
GTAACCGTTCACGGGGTGCGGTGCTCAGCCGGTTGGAAATCAACCGCAGAGAGCGCGGAGACCGCGGAGTTTCTGAGGTCTTTGGGGCGAGCCTTCGTGGGCGGTAATTCGCTGAGCGGAGGTCTGGCGAGGTCGATTAGGTACGCGATGAACGCAAAAGAGTCATCGGGGCGCGTTTTGGGGATCGCGTTCAGCTCGGTTTCATGATCGTGTGGCCGCGTGTTTGGACGCGGCGCCAAAGAGAGAGCACGCCTTCTCGCCGAGATCGAAGCCAAAGACCGGCGGATTGCTGAGCAGGACCGACGGATTGCCCAGCTCGAAGGCGAGGTGCGCGAGCTGCGCAAGCTCGTCGCCGAGCTTCAGGAGAGGCTGAGCAAGAACTCCAGCAACTCGTCGCGCCCGCCATCGTCGGATCGGCCGGGAAACGCGCCGCCTCCTCGAAAGCGCGGGGGCTCAGGGCGAAAACCAGGCGGACAGCCCGGACACGAAGGCCATCAGCGGCAGCGGCTGCCAGCCGACGCAACTCGGGATCACTACCCCGAGGCATGCGGGCAATGCGGGTGTGACCTGCCGCGTCGCTCTGATGTGGAGCCGCGCGTTCATCAAGTGGTCGAGGTCCCCGAGCCCAAGCCACACGTGACGGACAACTGTTGCCATGGCGTCGAGTGCCCCGAATGTGCGGCAGTGACGTATGCCGAGCTGCCATTGGACGTACCCATCAGCGGCTTCGGGCCGCGGCTGACCGCGATGGTGTCGCTGTTCACCGGCAGGTATAAGGTGAGCAAGCGTGATGTCCAGGAGCTGCTGGCCGACTTGTTCGGGATCAAGGTGAGCCTGGGCGGCGTCTCCAATATGGAAGGACACGTCGGCGATGCCTTGGCTCAGCCGTGCGAAGAGGCGCGCAAGCACGTGGTGGCGCAGAAGACGGCCTACGGGGATGAGACGAGCTGGTCGGAAGGCAACGGCAAAGCGAAGAAGGCGTGGTTGTGGGTCGCGGCGACGGAGCTGGTGACCTTCTTCAAGATCGCCCCGAGCCGGGCCGGGGAAGTGGCCAAGGAGATGTTCGAAGGCTTCGTCGGGGTGTTGGTCACCGATCGCTACACGGTCTACAGCTTCTTCGAGACGCTGTTGCGTCAGCTCTGTTGGGCGCACCTGATGAGGGACTTCGAGGCCATCGCCGAACGTGGAGGCAAGAGCGGGCGGATTGGCCGACAGCTGCTTCGCGAAGGCAAGCGCATGTTCAAGTGGTGGCATCGAGTACGCGACGGCACGTTATCGCGAAGCGCCTTCGAGCAGCGGATGAAGGCCGTCGAGACCACAGTAGGACGGTTGCTGCGCGAGGCGCAGCGATGCGGGAATCTGCGCACGTCTCGCACGGCGACGGAGATACTCAAACTTGAGGCCGCACTGTGGACCTTTGTCCACGTGCTGGACGTAGAGCCAACGAACAATCGGTCCGAAAGATCCCTGCGCCGCGGAGTCATGTGGCGCCGGGTCAGCTTCGGCACCCAGAGCGCCAGGGGCAGCCGTTTCGTCGAGCGCATCCTCACGGCCACCACGACGCTTCGCCAGCAAGGCCGGCACGTGCTCAGCTATCTAACCGAGGCGGTCCAGGCGGCGTCCGAAGGCCGCGTCTGTCCCTCGCTTCTGCCAGGCCACTGATCTCTTCTACTGCCACCGGGCATCAAAGCGCCGCGTGGCCGCGGCGCGCCGCGGTCGAGCCCACGAAGCTGTCAGACGCACGTGCGACGGTACGGGGATGAAGCCCAGTCTCGAACGTCTGGAACACGAAGCACCGACCGCGCGTAGCGCAGAGCAAGAGGCGGCCAGGTCGAACCGGATAACCGAAAGCGTCATCGGCGCCGCGATCAAGGTACATCGAGCGCTCGGCCCCGGCCTACTTGAATCCGCGTACGAGGCGTGCCTCGCCTTTGAGCTGGCGGAGTTGGGATTGCGGGTCATCCAGCAGCAGCCAATTCCGGTAGTCTACCGCGGCGTGCGATTGAACTGCGGCTACCGGGCCGATTTGATTGTCGAGGACAGCGTCATCATCGAGGTGAAGTCCGTCTCGCACCTGGAACCCATTCATGAGGCGCAGCTGATCTCGTACCTCAAGCTCGCTGACCGGCG
>MHBL01000181.1 GCA_001803235.1 Lentisphaerae bacterium RIFOXYA12_64_32 | reverse complement strand
CGCAGCCGTTGTTGCGGATCAGGTTCTCCTCGATCACCGGCGCCGCCCCATTGCTGTAGACGCCGCCGCCCCCGCTCATCATGCCGTAGTTGTTGCGGAGGATGTTCTTCCGGATCGTCGGCGCCGACGCGTTAGTGCAGTACACGCCGATGCCGGCAGTGCAGGTCACGGTGAAGCCTGTCAGCACCGCGGCGTTGCTCTCGCCGCCCCCAAACGTCACGGTGTACCCCTCGTCGCCCCCGAACTCGCCCCCGCCATTGATGACGGTGGTCTCGACCACAGAACGGTCGTCGGGGTTAGTGCTCTGGACGCTGATCGCTTTGCCGTTGAAGTTGAGCCGCTCGTAGTAGGCGCCCGGGGCCACGATCACGGTATCGCCCGAAGCGGACGTGCCTATCGCCGCGTTGATGGTCAGTTTGGGTCCGTGTGCGCCGTCGAAGACCGCAGCCAGACCATCATACCCATCGTTCCCGGTCGCGGCATTGACGTACCAGGTCGGGGCCAGGAGTGCGAACGTCGCCGTGATGCCGGCGTTGGTGTTCAGCGTGATGGTTGTGGACGCGGCATTGACGTCGGCGATTCCGCCCGTGTCGCCGGTCCAGCGCACAAACTTGTAGTCGGGGTTCGGGGTCGCCAGCAGCGGCACGACGCTGCTGCGCGTCCGGATGCTCGTGCCCGAGGGACTCACGGTCCCGTTGGCCCCGGCGGTGACGGTCAGCGAGACATCGTTGTCTGTCTCGACGGCGGAGACGTTGGCATCGTACATGTTCGGGGCGGTCAGGCGCACGGTCGCCGAACCGTTCCCGATATCCGTGTCGTTCTCCGCGGCGGCAATCGTCACGGTCTGGGGTGTGGCCCAGTCAGTCATGGTGAGGAGGAGTGAGGCGCCCGTCTGCACGGTCAGGTCTGGATCCCCGCCGGCGAGCACCGCGACACTCACGGTCACGTCGGCCTCCGGGGCCATGGTCAGCCGCACAGTGAACGACGCCGTTCCGCCCTCGGGCACGGACAGGGATGTCGCCGAGAGCTGCATTTCGGGCCGGTCTCTCTCGAAGTTTGCCGTCAGGTTCGCGTCACCGGTCACGGTCAGACTCAGGGGGTTGTCGGCGGCGTGGCCGACCGGCACATCGCCGGTCCAGTTCAGGAAATGGAACCCCACCGCCGGGACTGCCTGAAGCTGGACCACGCTGCCGTAGTCGTACGTGCCGCTGCCCGTGACGGAGCCGTTGACCGCGCTGGTGGCAACGGTGTGTTGATCGATGGTAGAACCTGCCGTGATCACGGCGTTGGCCGTGAGCGTGATCGTGGTGCTGGCCGCGTTGACATCCGCGATGCCGGTATCGCCGGTCCATTGCGTGAAGTGGTAATGAGCCGCCGGGGTCGCCGCGATGGCAACCACCGCGCCCTGCGGGTGCACGGTGGTGCCCGACGGTGTGCCGCCGGTCACAGTCAGCGTCAGGTCGTTGTCGGCCTCGGTCGCCGTGACCTGAGCGGGAAGAAGGGTCGCCGAACTCACCGTTACGGTGGCGGTGCCGTTGACGGCGTCGCCGTTGTCCTCGGCGGCGGCCAGGGTCACGGTCTGCGGTGTGTCCCAATCGGTGGTCGTGAACACCAGCGACGAACCGCTCTGAACGCTGATGTCCGCGTCGCCGGAGGTCCGGGCGACAGTCACCGTGATGGCGGCACTGAGTGCGGCATCGAGTGCGACGGTGAACGTCGCCGTGCCGCCTTCCGGAACCGTGACGGACGGCGGCGTGATCACAAACTGCACGGTACTGACGCCCTTGCTGGCCTCGACGGTGTTGCCGTAGGCGCCCATGTTGATGCGGGCGCCGTTGGGCACGGGTTCGTTGGTGAACGCCGCCGCCGGATCGCCAGCATCGATGCAGGGGCTGGCCACGGCGTCCGTCACCCACTGCGTGCCGGTCCAGCGGCCGGTCAGAGACTTTTCATGGTAGTCGTTGTTGGCCGGGTCCGCGAACAGCGGATCGGCGTCGATATTGCCGGTGCCGATCCAGGCGCCCTGGACGTCCGAATAGGTCACGATCAGGGAACCGGAACTGTCCACGATCTGACTGAACGTACCATCAGCGACCTTGTTGCCCCAGAGGATGCAGTTCTTGACGACCGGACTGCCGCTGTAGCACACTATCCCGCCGGACGCAGCACCGCCGAAGGAAGGGTCTCCCCCCGTATTGTCGGCGATCGTATTGTTGGCGATAGTGGGCGAGGAACTTGACAGAGCGATGCCGCCGCCGCCCATCATGAATGACGTGTTCTTCACAATCACGTTGTTGGTGATCTCCGGGCTGCAGTTATAGCAGTAGACGCCGCCGATACCTTTGCCACCGTTGTTCCGGATCAGGTTGCCCCGCAGCACCGGCGTACCGCCACTGTAGAGGTAAACGCCGCCGCCGCTCTTGCCGCCGTTGTTCCGGATGGTGTTGTTCAGGATCAAAGGCGACGAGCCGGCACTGGTGATGCCGCCGCCGGACATCTCGCCGTAGTTGTTGGCGATCATGTTGTACGAGATCGTCGGGTTCGAGCCATTGCGGCAGGAAATGCCCTGGCCCTGGGAACAGGTGATGGTGAATCCGCTGAGCACCGCGGCGTTGCTCTCGGCACTGAGGAACGACGCCACCGTGGCGGGAGTGTCGTAGCTGCCGCCGCCGTTGATCACCGTCCCGGCCACGACGGAAGAGGAGGTCGGGTCGGTGCTGCGCACCGTGATGTCCTTGCCGCTGAAGTTGATCTGTTCGTAGTACGTGCCTTGCGCCGCAATGACCGTGTCGCCGGGGGCCGACACGTTGATCGCCGCCTGCAGGGTCGCCTTGGCGCCGTGTGTGCCATCGTACACCGCAGCCAAACCATCGTACAGGTCGCTGCCAGCCGCGGCGTCGGTGTAGTACGTGGTGGCGGCGGCGCGCCCGGCGAACACGATCGACAACGAGGCCAGAGCCAGCCTGAGAAGGTGCTTGCGGTTCGTCATGCGATGTCTCCAAATACGTGGATCAGGAAACGCACCAATGACGTGAAGGGGTTCGCGGCCAGGGGACTGGCCTTGCCACGGGGCTG
>MHBL01000180.1 GCA_001803235.1 Lentisphaerae bacterium RIFOXYA12_64_32 | reverse complement strand
GGCCAGTTTCACCTTGGTATGACCGGCCGGTCCGCCGGCCGGGGGGCGCTGACGCATTACGCGTCTCTCGCGCGAGCGCTTGACAGACCGGGCGGTTGTGGACTATGTTTCCAGCGTCAGTCTGGGTCCACGGGAGGCAGGTTCAGCTTGTGTCCCGTAAGGATTTGTTATGCATGGTGCGTGCCGCCTTGCACCCGGGGTGCGGGGGCGGGCTGAGGGGAGAACGGCGTTGCCCCTCGGTGTGCTACTGGAATTGAGGACTGGATAGAACCGGCACGGCGGGCAATCCCGGGCCGGCGCGAGGGGCCATGAGCACAGAGGCAACACCCACGGCCGACGGCAGTCCTGGTGTCAGCGATACGCGCAACTTCCGCAAGAGGTTCGTCCCCGAGGACTACACGCCACGCCGAAAGCCCGGCATCGAGGTGCTCGACCGCGGCGCCAATGAAGTCGGCAAGCGGTATGTGCTAAAGGATTCCAACTCGGGCGCGTTCATCGCTCTGGCCGAAGAGGACCTGAACCTCTGGAACATGTTCGATGGAAAGCGCTCGGCGCAGGACGTGCTCCAGGAGTATGTACAGAACTTCAAGACGTTGCCGGTTGACCGCTTGGTTACCCTTATCCGCGACCTCTGGAAGCGGAAATTGCTCCTCGATGACCCGGGACTGGGCGAGGGGGAGGGCGGTAAACCCGCCGCCCGGTTGCTCGACCGGCTCCATGCCATCCGCATTCCGGTCCCGGGGCTGGACGTCCTGCCGGATGCCTTGTGGAAAGTGGGGCTCGGACGACTTCTGGGCGTGCCGCTCTTCGCTCTGTTCTCCGTGCTTATCGTGTTCTGTGTCTTGATCGCCTACCTGAAGATCGAAGACGTTCGCAACAGCCTTGCCCTGGCCGTGGAGGTTCTCGGCAGCAGCGCCGGTTCGACCCTGGTCAAGGTGGTGGTTTTTGCGCTGGTGCTGAACCTGGCAGTGTCTGGTGTGCGGGAGTTGCTCAGGGCGGTGCTCGTGACCAAGGGCGACGTTGACGTGGACGAGGGCGGGGTGCTGCTGAGATGGTTCGTCCCGTTGGTCTATTTCGATGCACCGATGCTGTTGGCCGAACCGCGCCGGAAGCGGCTGAATGCGCTGGTCATCGGGGTGTGGTTTGACTTGCTCCTCGCCAGCTTGGCGGCGGTGGCTTGGGGGTTCACTGGCACCAAAACCGGATTCCTGCTCGAGAGGAAAGTGTGGCTTGTGATCGGCTTGCTGCCTCTGGTTCGATTGATTCTCTCCTCATGTCCATTTCTGTGCAACGACCTGTATGTCGCGATCCGAGACCTTCTCGACGAACCGCGCCTGCGACGCCGAACTCTCGGATTCGTGAAACGGAATTTCGGCCGGACGTTCGGCGAGTACCGGGTTCGAGAGTATCTACCGTACATCTGCTTTGCTCTGCTGTGCGTGTTTTGGATCGAGTGCGTGCTGAGCATCTCCCACTCCCTGACCATGGGCGCGCGCCACGGCGAGGTCGGGACGCCCGTCATCTTCGGGGCCATGGCCGTGGCGATTCCTGTCGTCCTGATTGCCGGGTCGATCGTTGTGTGGGGGGCTCGGATCCTGGCCGAGGGATTCCGACGCGATATTGCCGAAGAGAAAAGCGCCAGCAGTGGGCTGATGGCCGAACTGGCCGGGTTGGGCGCGGTCTTCCTGTTTACCTTCTTCCTGCCTGCCATGGCTAAGAAGGTCTTCTGCCTCAGTATCGTGTTCATCTCCGTTCTCGGTATTCTTTACTTGGCCTGGAAGGTGATTGGCGCCACCCTTGGGACGCGCCCCGGATACCGGTTGCTGGCCCTGGCTCTGTTTGCCCAGATTCTCTGGATACCCCTCGCGTGCATATTCGCCCACATCGTGACGCTTTCGTTCATCAGCGTGCCTTGGACGGCCTATCAGGCCTTTGCCATTCTGGCGGGCGTGTTCTTCGTGCTGTCGCTGATCGGGGGTGATTTCCTGAAGCGCGGGCCGACGCTCGGACTCGCTGAGGGGTTCGTCTGGATCGGTGTGGGACTGCTCCTCTACTGTACCGCGGACGTCATCCGGTTGGGCCGCAGTTGGGAAGACTATGCGTCTCACAGTTTCACCCTCTCGTTCCTTGTCCTGGGTGCGGGTTTCCTGTTCTTCGGGTTCAGCATGGTGCATAGCTTCCTGAAGCGGGCTCAGGTGACGGCGCAGCCGTTCCCGTTCCTTGCCGCCGAGCAGAATCAGGAGCGCCTGGACCGGGCTTTCTCCTTCTTTGTCACGACCTTGTTCGATACCGTCCTGACGTCGTTCGGGACGGGCGCGGTAGCCGTCTTGAAAGCAACCTGCAATGCCGACGCCCGTCGGAGCGGCGGGGCAGACATCTTTGCGGACTCCAGCGCGCGCGTGGAGCGGCTGAACTTGAAGTCCACGGAGTATGGGGCCTTTCTCCAGCGCCTGCGTGGTCTGCTGGAGAACCTCTGTGGCCACCGGTATGTGGACGGCGTTTTTGACAGGGCGCTAACCTGCGTGCACTGGGACTGCCGCGTCCTCCTCATGCCCCTCCTGCAGCCCGAAGGCGCCAAAGGTATCCCCCCCGCAGGCACGGACCAGCGGCTGAACGTGCTGCGCGGCGTGCACCTGCTCCGGAACGTGCCGGCCAAGGACCTGCTGGCCCTGGCATCCTGCACCGAAGTGGCGCGGTTCGAGGTGGGACAGCCCGTGGTGCTGCAGGGTACACCGTGTGATGCCATGACCGTCGTGGTCGAAGGCGTGGCGCATTCCGAGGAGTGGGACCTCACCGGCGAAATGGTCATCGGCGCCTACGTGAGAAAGGCCGATTTCTTCGGCGAATCCGCCCTGCTGCCGAGCGACCATGGAACGCATCCCTTCTGCATCCGCGCCGCACAGCCGGTGACGGTGTGCCGGATCAAGAGCGTGGACTTCGATCAGTTCTGCCGCAGCTTCACTCAGACCGGCGAGGAAGTGCGCCGGAACGTGGCGAGCATGCAGCGATTGCGCAAGACGCCGCTCTTCAACGAACTGTCGCCGTCACTGGCCAGTTTCCTCCTGGCCCGGATCCGGTACGAGAAACACGCCGCCGGCACGACCATTATCCGCCAGGGCGACATCGGGAACTGTTTCTACATCATCAATCGCGGCAAGACCGATGTGTTCATCGAAAAGGACGGCAAGGCTGAGAAAGTCGCCGAACTGAAGGAAGGCAGCTACTTCGGCGAGATCGCCCTGATCATGGACGCGCCCCGCAACGCCACGGTGCGCGCCGTCGACGAACTGGAGGTCGGCGTCATCAGCAAGGAAGACTTCCTCTCCCTGCGGCGCGGCAGCAAGCAGTTCCAAATGGGCGTGGACACCGAGGCGAAGCGGCGCGATCTGGAGACGGTCGCCAAACGGACCTGACAAGAGCGGCGGGCGGCCAGCCCGCAGGCGGCGTCCCGTGGGGCCGGTTGCGAGGGGCTCTGGCCCGGGATGTAGCGCAAGGCTCCCGCCTTGCAGTGTCCCGCGCCGTCCAACCGTTCTTCGGGACCGAGAACAGCGCCAGCGAAACCGACAAGATCAGGCCCGCCGCGAGGCGACCATCGGCTTGCCCTGAAGGGGCAACGCATACCAGCCCAGGGCAGAGCGATAGCGTCACCCTGCGTTCACGTGTCGACCAGTGGCAAACGGTTGCCAGCCCGGGGGCGATTCAATACCGATTCGGGTCGCATCGGGCAAAACAGAGGATCCGGAACCCGAGGGCGCTGTTGCCGACGTGCGAGTACGCACGCAGCAAAGCGCAGGCGTTCCGCGCCGGGCGGGGTCGGGGCAGCAAGGCTGCAGCCATGCTGCTACTTCGCCGGTGCCGGTGCCGCTGGGGCGGCCGGGACCGCCGCCGGGGCGCCGGGCGCTGCGGCCGCATCCGGCTTCATCATCTTCAAGGCCTGCTCCGTCATATCCATGACTTGAGCCCCTTCGGGCGGCGTGAACTCGAATTTGCTGTCCGGGATGTCTCCGTTGATCTTCACGTTGCTGTAGGTCTGCGTCATGACCTCTGCGCCCGCGGGATCTGCCATCGCGACCTTGCGGACCATGCCGTCAGCCGTGCCGAGCCACACTTTCATCTTGCCGTCGGACGGCAGCGGGTTATTCGGGGCGCCCTGAGCGTCCGGCGTTGCCTCGAAAACCTGTGTCTCGACCCCATCCAAGGTTTCGGACCCGACCAGGCTGATCGTGTCGCGCTTCAGGCCCTGGAACGGCTTGGACAGGTTCCCGGCGGCCGCGCCCGGCACGGCGTCCGCGGCCTTCTGCAGGTCGATTTTCGTCACCATGTTCATCATCGGTTGATGGGTCCACATCGTCTTGCCATCCGAGACGATGATCTGCTTCAGCTTCATGGCGCCCATCTCGGTCTCAAACTCCATGGTGCACTTGCCGGGCTGCTTGAAGGAGACCGTGCCGCGGCTCACCAGGTCCTGGTTCATCATCTTCATCTTGCTGACCACGTCCGCCTGGCAGGTCTTCACCTCGGCGGCCTTGCTCTCCATGTCCGCCATGGCCTTCTCCGTGGCCGGGTCGGCGGCGAACAGGG
Organism: Lentisphaerae bacterium RIFOXYA12_64_32; assembly: GCA_001803235.1. Classification (GTDB taxonomy): domain Bacteria; phylum Verrucomicrobiota; class Lentisphaeria; order Oligosphaerales; family YB12-FULL-65-16; genus YB12-FULL-65-16. The sequence goes on along the minus strand of MHBL01000180.1, from coordinate 11,975 downwards.
TCGCGGCGCAGATGCCGCTGCCCAACAGCAACGCGATGACGGAACGAGACTTGTGGATGACGTTCATGCGGAGCTCTCCTGATGATGTAGTCCGACTTCCCCGTCCTGGTTCTGGCGCGAGGAACGACCTCGATGCGCCGCCGCTCGCCTGACGGCAAGTGCCGCGCCGCCAAGCCATACGATACGGTCCAGCGAGGGGAAGTCAAAGGGCGGCCTGATCCCTCACGTTGAAGCGTCCGTCAAAGGTGGGCGTCGGGCCTCCTGACCCGGCGCGATGGAGTGAAGCGGCCGAACCGGGCCAGGCCGGGAGACCTGGCCTCCACCTTGGGAGCGCCACTCCGCTTTGCACCTTCATTGACGCATTACCCCCTTCCGTCTGCCGCCTGTTGCGGTTTACCCGCCGGCACTATATTCCCCGCAATGGTCAACTCCCGCAACCAACGACAATTCGTGCTCCAGGCGGAGTTCGCACCGGCCGGCGACCAGCCGGAGGCGATCACCGCGCTGGCCGAAGGCCTGGCCCGGAACCAGCGCGACCAGACGCTCCTGGGCGTAACCGGCTCGGGCAAAACGTTCACCCTCGCCAACCTCATCGCGCGCGTGCAGCGCCCGGCCCTGGTGATCTCGCACAACAAGACCCTCGCCGCGCAGCTCTACAGCGAATTCAAGTCGTTCTTCCCGGACAATGCGGTCGAGTATTTCGTCAGCTACTACGACTACTACCAGCCGGAAGCGTACATTCCGCAGACGGACACCTACATCGCCAAGGACGCCTCGATCAACGAGGAACTCGAGAAACTGCGCCTGGCCGCCACCAGCGCGCTCCTGGAACGGCGCGACGTCATCGTGGTCGCCAGCGTGTCCTGCATTTACGGCTTAGGCTCGCCGGAAGACTTCGAGGCCATGCAGGCGCGGGTGTGCATTCAGGGCGAGTTGGAGCGTGATGAGCTGCTGCGCCGCCTGGTCGATATCCAATACAACCGCAACGACATCGAACTCAGCCGCGGCTGCTTCCGCGCCGCCGGCGACACGGTCGACATCTTCCCGTCGTACCGCGATGACTACGTGCGGGTCGAATTCTGGGGCGATACGGTTGAGCGCATCACGCGCCGCGACCCGCTCACCAACCGCGTGACGGAGCAACTGAACGAGATCGCCATTTTCCCAGCCAAGCATTTCGTGCTGCCGCACGAACGCATCAAGGCGGCAGAGCAGGCCATCCTCGACGAGTTGGACGAACAGGTGCGCAAGTTCGAGGCCGCCAACCGTCTGGTCGAGGCGCAGCGCATCCACGAGCGCACCATGTACGACTTGGAGATGCTCCGCGAACTCGGCTACTGTCCCGGCATTGAGAACTACTCGCGGCACCTGGCCGGCCGCCCGGCCGGCTCGCGGCCCTACACGCTCATCGACTATTTCCCGGACGATTTCATCACCTTCATCGACGAGTCGCACGTCACCGTCCCGCAGGTCCGCGGCATGTACAACGCCGACCGCAGCCGCAAGGTGGTATTGGTCGAGAACGGCTTTCGCCTGCCGTCCGCGCTGGACAACCGGCCGCTGAACTTCGGCGAGTTCGATGCGCTCCAGAAGAACGTCGTCTACGTGTCGGCCACGCCCGGCCCGTACGAATTGGGACTTGCCCCGCCGGTCGAGCAGGTGGTGCGTCCCACCGGGTTGCTGGACCCCGAGGTCGACGTGCGGCCGCTCGAAACGCAGGTCGATGACGTCATCGAGGAAATCCGGGCCCGGGCCGAACGCAACGAGCGCGTCCTGGTCACGACACTCACGAAACGCACCGCCGAGGACCTGGCCGAGTACCTGCGCAAGCTGGACTTGCGCGTGCGCTACCTGCATTCCGAACTCGATGCCCTCGAACGCGTCGACATCATCCGCAGTCTGCGCCTCGGCGACTTCGACTGCCTGGTGGGCATCAACCTGCTGCGCGAGGGCCTCGACCTGCCCGAAGTCTCGCTCGTCGCCATTCTCGACGCGGACAAGGAAGGGTTCCTACGCTCCGAAACGTCGCTGATCCAGACCGCCGGGCGCGCCGCACGGCACTTGAACGGCAAAGTCATTCTGTACGCGGAGGAGATGACGGACAGCATGAAGCGCATGATTGCCGTCACGACCGAACGGCGCCAGCGGCAGCAGCGCTACAACGCGGAGCACCACATTACCCCGCGCTCGGTGCAGCGCGCCGTGCAGCAGAGCCTGCACCTGTACGAAGCGGCTGGGCAGACGGTGGCGTCCGTCATCAAGGAAGCCGGCGGCGACTACGACGTCAACGAAACGATTCACGGCCTCGAGACCGAAATGCTCAAGGCCGCGGAAGCGCTCGAGTTCGAACGCGCCGCCATGCTGCGCGATCAGATCTACACGCTGCAAGGCAAGCCGCTGGGCAAGGGCGGCGGTTCCCAGCCGCCGCAGAAGCGCCGCAGTGCGAAACGCCCCGGCCGCCCCCAGTAGCGCGGTATGGCCCGCCCGCATGGCTGTAGTGGCCGCGTTGCACGCGGCTCCGGCCGTTGGGCTCTTATACCGGTGCAAAGACCGGCCACAGGCGCTACACCGTCCCGTCCGCCGGCGGTTCCGCCGGCCGGACCTTCAGCACGATCTCTTTCTGGATCTGGACCGTGCCCCGCTTCGCGCCGCGCGGTTTCGAGACGTTCTTGGCCTGGGTGGCGGAAACCGCCACCACGCCCGCTTCGCGCGCTTTGCTGTGGAACGCCGCGATCGCTGCCGCCTGCTTCAGCGTGTCGCGGTCCGGTTCCGCGCCGTCCTGCGGCACGCGCAACACGACATGGCTGCCCGGCATGCCGCGAATGTGAAACCACCAGTCGTTCGGGCGCGCCAGCTTCAGGCTCAGGTAGTCGTTGTCCGCGTCCGACCGCCCCACGAGCACTTGCCACCCGCCCGGCAACGTGTACTCGAGCAGTCGCGCCGCATGCTCACTCGGTCGTGATCGTGGACTTGTCATCAGAAGGTTCCATCACAATGCCTCACCGCTGTTCGGGTACGTCGTCAGGTCAGCCGTCAGCCGGGCTCCGGAGGAGCCACTTCCATGCAGGAATGATGCGGACGCCGTTCTCCTCGCCCTCATCGAGCCAGGTCACCAACCACGCTTCCCCCAACCCCAACTCGCGCATGGCCTCGGTAAGCGCCCGCAACTCCCTCTGCCGTGTCGCGGCCGCCTCGACGGTCCAGCAAGCTTGCACAAGCTGGCGCTGTCCGTCGTGGTCAAGGTAGACGAAATCCACCTCATGCCCGGTGCCCGTAACGTAGTAGTCCGGCTGGAAACCCTGGCGTCGCAGTGCCAGGTAGACCAGGTTCTCCAGTAACGCACCACGGTCCACCGTGATGCCCAGGGACACGGCCCGCAGCAGTCCGGTGTCTATGGCGTATATCTTCCGGGCATTCACCTGGCGTTGGCGTACGGAACGGGTGTGCAACTCGACCGGGAAAACCAAGTATGCATCCGCAAGGTGCTCAACGAACTCGTAGAGAGCGTTCTTGGCCACAGGGATCCCCATGGCACGCAACTGGCCGGCGAATCGATTCACGCTGAACTTGGCCCCTGGCGAATGCAGGATCTGCCTGAGCAGCGCCCGCAACGCGGTGACGTTGGAGACACCGTGCCGTTCCACCACGTCGCGCAGGATCACCACATCGAGGTAACCACGGAGGATTTCGCCGCGCAGCCCGACCGGCGCACGGAGCACATCGGGAAAACCGCCGGCTTCGAGATACTGGGTGACGGCGTGTGCCATTTGGGCTCTCCCGCGAGTGCTGGCAACCCGCCCCTTGGGTTCCGCGATGCCTGAGAAGGTCAGGAATTCCCGGAACGAAAACGGGAACATCTCGGTCGTCAGGGAACGGCCGCGCAAGCTCGTGGCGATCTCACGACTCAGCAGTTTGGCCGATGACCCGGTGACCACGACCCGCGAGCGGCGCTCGTCCAGAATGCGGCGCAGAAACATCTCCCATCCGGGGATGCGCTGGATCTCGTCGAAGAAGAACCAGCAGCCCTGCGTTGCCGATTCGGGGAACATCGCATAGTACACATCCAGCAGCAGATCGAGATCGGTTGTGTTGAAGGGCAGCAACCGTTCGTCTTCGAAGTTCAGGTACAGAATGCTGGAACGCGGGGACCCGGCGGCTTCAAGGGCCCGCATCTGCTGGTAGCAGAAGAACGTCTTCCCGCAACGCCGCATGCCGGCCACCACAGCCACCTTGCCCGGCATCTGCTTGAGGAGCACTCGCCGCGAAAGCAACTCCGGGAGGACCGACTCCTGGAAGTCGGCGATCAGTCTTTCAAGAATGTCCTTCATTGCACGTAGTATATCTCTTATCGGGTAGCTTTCAATCAAAAGTGTCTCGCATCGCGTCCAAGAATACCATGGCAACATCGCGCGGGATGCGAGGTTCGGGGGGCGCTGCGTCCGGCCATCGTCCGGCCATTGTTGGGCCTGCATGGAGAACGGCGTAGCCGTGCCGCCGGAAGCAGGAGGATCAGCCCGTGGCCCCGTCCGCAGAACGCGGTGACGCCCCCCACGTCACCCCTGGGGCGTTGACCGTTGGCGGCGAGGCGGCCGGCGAGTGCCGACGGGTATGTCAGTCGTACCAGAACCACTTCGCGGCCAGCGCCTGGTTGCAGGGCAGCCACCGGGTGTGGCCGTCGATGTAGCTGAAGTTGTTGCCGTACGTGTGGCGTCCGCACATGCCGGGGAACTGGTTCGCTTCCGAGTAGAGGTAGTTCAGCATGAACGCGTAGCCGAGCGGATTCTGGGTCGCGGTAATGTCGTAGCAGTCACCCATCATGATGATGACATCGGGGTGCTTGACCTTCGCCAGCTTGACCCCGTCGTAGATCGGGTTCGGGGCCGCCGGAACGGCGTTCTTGCCGCGGGTCGGATGGTTGATCTGGTACCCGACGCCGCGCCAGTTGAAGCCGTATCCAGGGTCCTGCTTGGGAGCGGAGCCGCACTTGCGCAGGTTGCTGTCGCACCCGTAAGACTCCAACACCTGGTACCACCAGAGGTAGCTGGTCGTCGATGGATAGATCATCGCACCGCCGAGCGTCTCGTCGTGGTCGTCGGCGTACATCAGCCACATTGTCGCCATCTGTTTCAGGCGACCGTTGCAGTCGATGGCGTTGGCCTTCTCGCGTGCGCCCTGTAGCGCGGGCAGCAGCATGGACGCCAGAATCGCAATGATCGCGATCACTACGAGGAGCTCAATCAGCGTGAAGCGCCGTCGGGCCGTTCTGGCGACGGCGTGCCCCGGGCAAGGGGTCGTCCCAGGGTGTGTCGAGTCGTGTTCCATATGGGGCCTCCGGGGGGGGCGGCTCTGCAACTCCGCCGCACCCGATGTCTCGCGGGCCGCAGCAGGAGTGAAATAACCAACCAAAATGTTGGCTTCTACATCACAAAGTTACATCGCCGTCGGACCCCTGTCAAGCACGTTGGACATGCCTTCGCGCCCCCCGGGCCACGGACGGCCTGGTCATACCAAGCTGTTACTCTGGCGTTTCCGTCTGAGTACCGCCTTTCAGGCGGAAGTGGCAGCGACGCTTCAGCGAGCGCGCGCACGGCGTTGCCACCGCGCACGTGCCGACACGCTGTCACGCGCCAGGCTCCGGTTCGCGCAGGAACTGTTTCTCGTACAGCTCGCGGTACAACCCGCCGTGGCGCAGCAGTTCGTCGTGACGGCCGCGTTCGACGATCGTTCCGTTCTGCACCACGCAGATCAGGTCCGCATGTCGGATCGTACTGAGCCGGTGCGCGATGACGATCGCAGTGCGGCCGGCCAGCAGCCGCTCGATGGCGTCCTGGATGAGCGCTTCGGTGAGGGTGTCCACGCTGGCCGTGGCTTCGTCGAGGATCAGGATGCGCGGGTCGGCCAGGGCGGCGCGCGCGATGCAGATGAGCTGGCGCTGCCCCATCGACAGGGAGACGCCGCCCTCGGCGATCGCGGTCTGGTAACCGTCGGGGAATCGGGTGACGAAGTCGTGCACGCGCGCCAGGCGCGCGGCGGCTTCGACGTCCGCCATCGGCGCGTCAGGACGCCCGAAGCGGATGTTGTCGACGATTGTGCCCGGGAACAGGAACGGGTCCTGGGGGACCAGGCCCATTTGGCCGCGCAAAGCGGACTGCCGCACCTCGCGCACATCGATGCCATCGACCCGCACCGTGCCGCCGGTGACGTCGTAGAACCGCGCCACCAGGTTGGCGATGGAGGTCTTGCCCGCGCCGGTGGGACCCACCAGCGCCACGGTCTGCCCGGCATCGATGTTCAGGCTGACGTCGTGCAGCACCTCGACGCCCTTGGCATACGCGAAGTGGACGTGGTCAAGTTCGACGCGGCCGGCGATCGGCGGCAGGTCGCCGGCGCCGGGCCGGTCGGCGACCGCGGGCGCCGTATCCAGCAGTTCCAGGACCCGTTCGCCGCCCGCCATGGCGGCCTGCAGGGTCGTGTAGAGCTGGCTGAGTTCCTGGATCGGCTCGAAGAAGCGCGCGACATAGGCCAGGAAGGCGACCAAGACGCCCAGGGTTATCTCACCGTCGGCCACGGCGGCCCCGCCAAACCACAGGACAACGGCCAGGGCGAGCATACCGAGGAACTCCACCACCGGCAGGAACACGAAGGACAGAGACATGGCCGCGATCGCGACGTCGCGGTTGGTGCGATTGACGCGGTCGAACCGCTCCTGGGTCGCGTCCTCCTGCGCAAACGCCTGGATCACGCGCATGCCGGACAGGTCTTCGGCCAGATCCCCGACCACCGCGGCGATGCCGGCCCGGGTCTCACGGAACGCGACCTGCGCGCGCCGCGCGAACAGGGCCGTGGCCAGCACCATGAGCGGCAGCACGCTGAACGACAGCAGCGCCAGGCGCGGGCTCATGGACACCATGGCGACCACGATGCCGACCAGCACGACGCTGTCGCCGACCAGCGTCACCAGCCCCTGCGACAACAGGTCGTTGATCACCGTCACATCGTTGATCACCCGCGAGATGGTGACCCCGACGATGTGCCGGTCGTGGTAAGCGAGGGGCAGCGTCTGCAGGTGGCGGAACAGGTCGCGGCGCATGCCGGCCAGGACCCGCAGCCCGACCCGCGACAGCAGCCAGCGCTGGCCGGCGCCGGCCACGTAGATGCCCACGAACGCGGCCGCGATCAGCAGCGCAACATGCATCAGGCCGGGAATGTCGCCGGCGGCAATGTGCCGGTCAATGGCGATCTTGACCAGGTACGGCACGGCCAGGGTCAGCAGCGACGTGATGGTCATCAGCAGCAGCGCGGCCAGCATCTGCGGCCAGTACGGGCGCAGGAACCGCAACAGGCGCAGGGCAATCCTGCGGTCGAACGCGCGCCCCGTGGTCTTGTCGCCAAACTGTTCCAGCACGCCGCCCGGGCCCATGCGCGGGACGGCGGGACTGATGGAGAAACTCATGGCCCCTGCCTCCCGTCCGTCGGCGGGCGCACCGGGCCTGCCTGGGGTTCCAGTTGCCGGTGGTAGATGTCCGCGTAGAGCTCGCACTGGCGCAGCAGTTCGGTGTGCGTGCCGCGCGCCACGATGCGGCCCTGGTCAAGCACCAGGATCAGGTCGGCCAGGCGCACGGTACTCAGCCGCTGCGCGATGACGAACGACGTGCGCCCCCGCATCAGCCGCTCCAGTGCCGCCTGGATCTGCCGCTCCGTGTCCGTGTCGACGCTCGAGGTCGCGTCGTCGAGAATCAGCACCCGCGGGTCCTTGAGCAGCGCCCGTGCAATCGCGACTCGCTGCTTCTGGCCCCCCGACAGGGTTGCGCCGCGCTCGCCGACGCGCGTGTCATACCCTTGCGGCAGTGCCAGGATGAACTCGTGCGCGCATGCGGCCTGCGCCGCCGCGACGATCTCCGCCTCGGTCGCATCCGGCCGGCCGAACCGGAGGTTCTCCCTGGCCGTGGCCGCGAACAGGGTCGTCTCCTGCAGGACAATGCCGATCTGGTCGCGCAGCGTCGCCAGTTGCACCGACCGCGTGTCCAGGCCGTCCACCAGGATACGGCCGCCGGTCGGGTCGTAAAAGCGCGGGATCAGGTTGATGATCGAGGATTTGCCGGACCCGGTCGGGCCGAGCAGTGCGATCACCTGCCCGGGCAGGGCTTCGAAGGACACATCATCGAGGACCTTGTGCCGCTTGAAGTAGCTGAACGAGACATGCTCGAAACTCACCCGGCCCTGGACGGGCGGCAGGGGCACGGCGTCCGGCGCGTCCTGGACCGCCGATGTGGTGTCGAGGATCTCGAACACGCGCTCGCCCGCCGCCGTCGCCATGGCCAGGGCGGGCAGGATCATGCCCAGGCGCCGCACCGGCTGGATCAACTGCCCCATGTAGGTCGCGAAGGCGACCAGTTCGCCGAGCGTCAGGTGCCCGCGGACGACCAGGGTGCCGCCGTACCAGATGATGAAGACCGTGCCCAGGTTGGCCACCAGGTCCAGGAACGGGATGTTCAGGGCCTGCAGCCGTGCGGCGGTCGCGGAGAGACCGAACCAGTGGTCGTTGTCCGACCCGAACCGCGCGATCTCCGCCTCCTCCTGGGCAAACGCTTTGACAACGCGGGCGCCGCGCAGGTTCTGCTCCAGGCGCACCGTCAGTGTCGCCAACTGCTGCTGGATGGCCAGCGACAGAGGCCGGAACCGCCGGCCGAACCGCAGCGCCCAGTAGGCCATGAACGGCATGGTGCTCAACGCCAGCAGGGCCAGGGACGGTTTCATCACGATCAGGAACCCCGCGGTGCCGAGCAACAGCACCACGCCCTCCGCCAGACGCAGCAGCGCCCGGCCCGTCAGGAACCGGACGCGGTCCACGTCCTGGACCGCACGCGACAGGAGTTGCCCGACCTGGGCCCGGTCGTGGTACGAGAACGACAGGGCCAGCAGCCGGCGGTAAATGGCATTGCGCAGGTCATAGGCCACTCCCTGCGAGGCCACTTCCGTCCACCGTCCGAGCAGGAACCCGAGGAAACCCTTGCCCAGCGACAGGCCCAGGATGGCGAGCACCGCGAGTTGCAGCGTCCGCAGATCGCCGCCGCGGATGCCCTCGTCAACGGCGCTGCGGATGAACTGCGGAATGATCAGTGCCAGGCCGGTCGTGCACAGCAGTGCGACGTAGGCGCCGCCCGTCATGCGCCAGTACGGCCGCAGGTAGCCCAGGCAGCGAACCAGGATTCGCCCGGTCCCCGGCTGGACAATTACGGCAGGTACTGGATCAAACACAACCTTACTCCTGAACTCTGCGTTTCGCGCCGCGTCGGGGTGGGCGACTCCACGCCCTCCCGCCGGTCGCCAGGCGCGGCCTCCGGCGACGCAGCGCGAGCGGCCTGCCACCATAGCCCCGGAACGCATCGCCCGCCACCGACCCCAGTCGCGCCGCAGTAATGCGTCAGTGGCGGGCGGAGATTAGATCGAAGTCTGACCTGGGCTGACGCCTAAAGTGGTCGGAGCGGCTCACTCCGACGCCCGCTGGAGCGAGCCCTTCGACAGGCTCAGCGTCTGCGATCGCTCCCGCCACTTTGGCCATCTACCGCCCAACCGTGCACCCGCGACGCATTACATGCCCCGCGCACCCTTCCGCGTGATATTCCGTTCTGGCAGCTTATGTTTGCCGGTTCACGCGTCGTGTGGTCAGAAGGCTGCTGGCCCGTTTCGGGATGGGGCTTGCCGCTTGGGAGAACCGCTCGCATGGCAGACAACAGGACGGGACTGGTCTACGATCCGGTCTACAAGGAACACGTTCCGGGTTTCGGCCACCCCGAGTGCCCCGACCGCCTCGAGGCGGTCCGGCAGGGCATCGACGACGCGGTTCCGAAGGAGAAGCTTGTCGCCGTGACGCCACGTGACGCGACCGACGCGGAGTTGGCGATCTGCCACACGGACGAGTACGTCGCGCGAGTGAAGCACGACATCACGGGCGGTTGCGGTACCCTCTCGACCGGCGATACCGACATCTGTCCGCGTTCCCTGGCCGCCGCGGTGCGCGCGGCCGGCGGCGCCATGGCCGCCGTGGATGCCGTGTTCGCCGGCACGGTGCGGAACGCCTTCTGCGCCGTCCGTCCGCCCGGGCACCACGCGACGCCGGACCGCGGTATGGGATTCTGCATCTTCAACAACGTCGCAATTGCGGCGCGGCATGCGCAGAAGACGCACGGCGTCGAGCGCGTGCTTATCGTCGACTGGGACGTGCACCACGGCAATGGCACCCAGGACATCTTCTACGACGACCCGAGCGTCTTCTATTTTAGTACCCACCAGTGGCCGGCCTACCCCATGACCGGCCTGCCCAACGAGAGAGGCGTCGGCAAGGGCGAGGGATTTACGCTGAACTGTCCGGTCCCCGCCGGCGCCGGACGCAAGGAGATCCTGGGAGCGTTTCAGGAGGCGTTGCTGCCGGCCATGCGCAGCTTCAAGCCGGAGTTCGTGCTCATTTCCGCCGGGTTCGACGCGCGCGAGGCCGACCTGGTCGGCAACCTGCGACTCAAGGACCAGGATTTCGCTGACCTGACCGATATCATGCTGCAGATCGCTGCGGACTCCGCAAAGGACAGAATCGTTTCCGTCCTGGAGGGCGGCTACTGGCTGCCCGGCCTGGCCACCGCGACCGGCGCCCACGTCCGCCGCCTCGCCGGCGCGTAGGTCCCCCGGCGTCTGGCGGTGTCGAGGGTCGAGGCTCCGCGGGAGCGAGCCGCTCCCGCCACTTTGGCCATCTACCGCCCAACCGTCCACCCGCCACTGACGCATTACCTGTGTTCGCCCTTCCGGGTCTTGATTGTCCGGCCTCTGGCGCTAAGGTATGTGCCTGTCTTCCCCGTGTCGGGACGTAGCGCAGCCTGGTTAGCGCGTTTGACTGGGGGTCAAAAGGTCGAGAGTTCGAATCTCTCCGTCCCGACCACTTTGTCCCTCTCAAAATGCCGTTTCCAGCGCTTGGCTGTATCATCGTGAAATACCCCGAAATATGGGGGGTAGAATGCAGCCAGTCCCCCCAATAATCCCCCCAATGACGGAGAGCATGCCAAGTGCCCATCCGGCTCCGGCCCCCCCAATAGTCCCCCCAACGCCGCCAAACTTTGGCCCAAGTCCCCGAGACAGGACGCCTGCGGGGCGGCCCATACGGCAGGGCAAAGCAGCGGTTCCGCGCTCGTCAAGACAGGGATTCAGGGCCGCAACAGGACTTTTTCCGCCGCATTCATGCATCGGGGCAAGACACTGTGAAGCGTGTTGTCGGTTGCCTGCCAAACAGCAACCGGGGAGAGCTGGCTCTTGGTGGCTACCGACTGCGGTCGGCGTCTTCCGCGAACCGTCCACGAGGCACAGGGCTGTACGGCGCGTAGTTCGCACTGACCCTATGCAGGTCGGACCGGCGGATGCGGAAGACACCGCGTCTGATTTCCACCGGGCGGAGAGCGCCCTGCTTGACCATGCGCCAGATTGTGACTCGGCTGACGCCGAGGAAACCCGCAGCGTCGGTCATGGTCATGAGCAGTGGTCCCTCGGTTTCGGCCGCCCCGGCAGTTGGAGTGTGGCCATCCAACGCGCTTGTGATCATGTCACGGACATTCGCCGCGACCGTCTCGTCGCCGCGTAGCGCGACCTCTATCAGTTGTCTGGTGGTGGGTTTCACTGTCTTTCGCACCTGAGAACAGTCCCATTCGCCCCAACCTCCAAGAGCCTTGTCGTTCCCTTTGTGCTTACCTAACCCATGCGCCCGGATGCTGGCTTCGGGCGAAATGCCCTGGCATAGCCGGGCCATCGAGGAACGCGCCAGCCCCGCGGCTACATTTGCATGGCCACCTCAATGAGATCCTTCAGCAGATGTCTATGGCAGTGGGGATTGTCCTCCAGACCTCACCGTTGCGCGCAACTTGAATGCCCGCAGTAGGGGGCGTGCGTGCGCCCGGGAAGGCGGGCGGCGGCAACCCTGCGGCAGCGCAACCATT
>MHBL01000179.1 GCA_001803235.1 Lentisphaerae bacterium RIFOXYA12_64_32 | reverse complement strand
ACAGATCGACGTCCAGGTCAACGGCGCGAAGAACCTCGGCGGCCAGTCCATGCCCGCGCCGTTCAACGCCCCGAACCTGTTCAACGTCTTCATGGCGCCGCCGCCCGGACCGGGCGTGGTCTCGGCCACACCCGCGCCCAACCCGGTGCTGGACGCCAACGTCGGCGTGGACATGTTCACGCTGACCGTGCTGTTCGACGAAGCCATGGACAACGTCTACCCGCCGTTCATCACGTTCCCGGGCGGCGGCGAGGACCCGACCCTGGACGGCACGCTCGCGTTCACCGGCGGCGCGTGGAGCACGACCACGTTCGCCAATGACACCTACACGGCCAGTTACACGGTCACCGACTTCGACCTGGCCATGCCACAGATCGACGTCCAGGTCAACGGCGCGAAGAACCTCGGCGGCCAGTCCATGCCCGCGTCGTTCAACGCCCCGAACCTGTTCAACGTCGCCATGGACGGCAGCGCGGTTCCCCCGCCGGTGATCGACTGGCCGCCGGACGGGTCGACGCGGAGCAATCCGGTGCTGACGGTGTCAGGGACAGCCAGGCCTGGGGACAAGGTCCAAGTGTCCCTGAACGGTTCTCCCTCCGGTTCGCCCATAAACCTTGGGGCGGGCACGAGATGGCAGGTCACGCTGCTGACGCCACTGACGCGCGGCAGCAACCTCATCGCGGCTACGGCGATCGACGGGAATGAGATCGAGAGCGACTCCGTCGAGTTCTGGGTCACGCTCGATGACACCTTCATTGCCTTCGAAGACTGGGAGAGTTCGCTGGATGGCGCGCACGGATGGCGGTACTGGGCAGAGCAGACTCGTGGCCTGCCGGAAGACCTGCCGCTGATGCACTTCCTGGGGACCGGTGCCGGCGAGAACCACAGCAGCGGATATGCCAGGGCAGATTTGGGCGGCGCACGCGCCTCCGTCCTCCCCGAGTTGTACTGGGTGTGCTATCGCGTGACCGACCCGTCCAAGGCGATCTACGACTCAGAGCCGGTCAACGGCGATTTTGCAGATGCGTCAATCTCGGTCGCGGTCAACGACCTGAACTCCGCGAACCTTCAGGGCGGTTCGATCCATTTCTTCGTGGGCAAGTGGGACCCGACCGCCAACGCCGGCGTGGGCGCCGGCAAGTACTTCGTCTTCAACACTCCGGTATTGGACACGGCGGGCGGCTATGTCGACAACGGCCAGTGGCAGCTCCGGTTCCTGCAGCTTGACGGCGAGGTTGAGAACTGGACCGAGTACGGCGCGCTGACCGGCGCGGGCAACCAGCTCGCCGACCTGCTGGTGCGGCCGCCGCAGTGGGGATTCATGCTCAAGACGCTTGCCAGCCGCGCGCAACCGACCGGTTTTCTCGGGTTCGACAGCCTGTGCGTGACCAAGGGCCCGACCGTCACGATCGACCAGGCGCCCGGCCAGGCGGACCCGACGGGAACTTCGCCCATTACTTTCCGCGCCGTATTCAGCGAAGACGTTGCGGACTTCGCAGCCGATGACGTGCCGGTGTATGGCAGCACGGGCGCCACGTCGGCAACGGTGACAACGGTGGTCAGTGACACCGTGTACGACCTGGCCGTAACCGGCATGGGAATTGACGGCGACGTCCTGGTCAACATCATGCCCGGCGCGGCGCATGACGAGAACGGGTTCGGCAACCAGCGCGCACGACTGATCGACAATCGCGTCACCTACACCACCGCCGCCGGACCCGAGATCGCCGTGGAGGGCAACACTCGCCCGATCTTCAACGGCGACAACTCGCCGAGTTCGGCCAATGGCACCGACTTTGGCGGCGCGGCGATCGGTGGCGGCACGGTCACGCAGACCTTTACCATTCGCGATCTCGGGACCGAAGGGCTGATTCTCACCGAAACCCTGACGCCGGTTCAGCTCAGCGGTTCGACCGCGTTCTCGGTCACGGCGCCGCCCGAGGCTTTCGTGAACGCCGGGAGTTCCACGACCTTCACCATCACCTATGCCCCAACCGCCTCGGGGCTGGACCAGGCCACCGTCAGCATTCCCAACAACGACACGGACGAGAACCCCTTCACGTTTGCTATCCAAGGCCAAGGCGGCGAAGCCCCACAATTCACCCAGCAACCGGAGAACTTCAGCGCCACGGAAGGCACAGACGCGACGTTCAGCGCCGCCGCCAGTGGCGATCCGGCCCCGGGCCTGCGCTGGCAGAAGTCCGTGGATTCCGGGACCACCTGGGTAGACCTGGCTGAGGACTCGACCTACACCGGCACCGCCAGCGGAACGCTCACCGTCCACGCGACGACGCTGGCCATGGACGGGGACCAGTTCCGGTGCGTGGCCAACAATGGCCTGGGCGGCGACAGCGACCATCGCGTGGCCAGCGACGCGGCCACGCTGACCGTGACCACCGGCACGGATACCGACACTGACGGGCTGCCCGACGCCTGGGAGCAGCAGATCGTGGACGACGACCCGAGTGATGCCATTCTCGCCATCACGGACGTCCTCCCCACCGACGACTATGACGGCGACAACGAGACCAACGCCACCGAGTACGCCAACGGCACCGACCCGACGGATGCGTCATCCGCCTTTACCGTGGAAAACCGGTACGGCAGGTTCGGCTTCGAACTCTTCCGCCTTGCCGACCAGCAGGCCGGGGGCGGACTCACCAATGCCGGGTTCGGGGTGCACATTGAACTCGTGCCGCTCGCGGGCGAAACGTACGGGACCGGCGACGTCGCCAAACCGGGCACCGCCGGCGCGGTGAGCCTGCTGGGAGGCGGAAATGCGCCCGTGACCTACGACTCGTCATACGCCGGCTTTGGCGATTTGAGCACCGACTGGCCCGGGGGGACGTACCGACTGAAAGTGCCGGTGACTGTAGCCCGAACCTCGTTCACGCGCCGGGTCAGAGTCCAGGTTCCCGTCAGCTACGTGGAAACCGACTTCCCCGGTTACGTGACCGTGCAGACCCCGCAACCCGGCGACACGACCACCGCGACGCCAACCTTCGACATGGGGCCGGCAAACTACAATTGGCGAAGCATCTGGGTCCTGGATTCCGTGCAGACGCAAGTTTTCGAATTCCGGCAACCGCAGACTCCCGTCAGCTCGGTCACCGTGCCGCAGAACACGCCACTGCCCGACGGCAACAGCACGCTGTATGTGAATCGCACTGATTCGTCGCACCTCGGCAGCCAGACTCGAGTGTCGTTCACGGTCGCCGGCACTCAGACGCCGTCGACAGGGATCACCCGCGCCGAGCACGCCTGCTCGCCCATGGTGCCCCTCCCGGACTCTGTCCTGACCATCACCGGCGTCGTGGAATGGACCACCTTTGACGAGAACGGGTTGAGCCTTGTCTACTCCCTGCCGGACGGCTGGGACTACGTCCCGGATTCCGGCGACACCAGTGGAAATGGAACACCGAGTTTCGTATTCGATGGCGCCACCGACTCGCTGACCCTCAGCTTTACGGCCCGGACGTTGCCGAACTCGCCGCTCAACTTCAGCTTCCAGGTACAGGTCCCGCTCACGATCACCGCCGACGGAATCTGGGGCGAAGTGCGCAGTCCGCAACTGTTCATGCCCATGCCGTTCAATCCCGAGCGCATTGCCGGCAACCACCAACCGGTCATCGACCTCGGCGCCAACCGCGGCAAGGCGCCGGAATTCCAGATTGGCGCCATGGCGATGCCGCTTGACGGCGAGCTGGTGCTGAGCGGCACCCCGCCCACGGGCTCGCACAGCGAGATCCGCCTGTTGAACAACGTCCTGTTCTGGGACCGGAACGGAAATCACCTGGTCAACAGCGCGACCGACGAACCGATCTGGCACGACACCGACAGCAACGGGGTCTACAACGCCGGGACGGACGTGGCCATCAATGATCCGACCGCCCAACTCGTTGACGGGGCCGTCGGGCGACCGTTGCCGGGAACGTTCCTCTACTACGACACCGGGCCCGCCGGGTTCGATGCCGGCGACCCCGTCTGGCTCAACGCCAACAACGATCCGTCCGACTGGCAGTTCAATCCCGCCTCGGCCGCGGCAATCGACGCCGATAGCCCGGCCAATTTCGACGGCGGCGTGCTCTTCGTTGATCTGTTGCGCAACGGCGCGGACACCGACGCGATCTTCATCCGCAACCAGGGCACCGGCGCCGGTCAGATCGGAGTCATCGGCGGGACGGTGACCTATGGCAGCCTCCCGATCGGAGCGTTCGAGGGCGGAGCCAACCAGGCTCCTCTGAAGGTGACGCTGAACGCCGATGCCACCACCGCGGCGGTGTCGGCATTGACCCGCAGTCTCATGTTCCAGAGCCACAATCTCATCACGCCCGTCGACCAGCGCACGGTCCGGTTCGCCCTCACCGACGGCGATTCACCGCACAGCGCTCGTTCACACCTCTTCAGCGTCAACGTGTGGCAGGGCTTCGAGACCTCGGCAGACGAGGCCAAGACCAGCTTCATCTTCGAACTCGATGCGATCACCGACACCGCGGTGCGCGAAATCGAACTGTTCAAGTTCGGCGTGTCGGAACCGCTCGCCGTCCTGACCCAGAGCCAGACGGGCGAGGAAGTCCGGTACGAGTATGACGTTCAGCGTGGTGTCGCCGAGTGGGAGTTCGAACGCGCCTTCCCGGACGGCACCGCCCTCGACGCGTTCGGGGGCGACGGAACGTATACGGTCGTGCTCCATCTGTTCGACAGCGATATCCCGATTCAAACCGATGTCCACTTCACCGCGGATGGCTCGGCGGGCGGGACAGCGGTTGCAGCGATCGAGACCGCGCCGGCGTTCACCACCCCGAGCGACCCATTCACCATCGTTGGCGACACCCTCGACTGCTCATGGACCGGGGACGTCAGCAACATCGATGCGGACACGACCGTCCTGATGCTCGAGACCAACAGCCCCCACGACCAGGGCCGGGAGGATTACCTGCCGCCGACAGACACCACGTTCACGGTCAATGGCCTCAGCGAGGACGGGGTCTGGGCGTTGACATTCAATGCCGCCAGCGCCGGGCCGACATTCCGCAATGCCGATGGGGTCGCATGTCAGGTCGGCCGGTTCGCCCGCAGGGCCTACACCGGCACACGCGGCGACATCGGGACCATCTCCGGCCAGGTCGAGTTCGACGCCGGCGCCGGGACCGGACCGCTGCTCGTCAGCGTCATGCAGGACAACGGCCAGGGCGGCTGGACGTTCTTCAACAGCTATCGCTTTGCAGACCACCTCATCCGCGGGAACCCGACCTTCGCGCCGTTCCTGCTCCGCCTGCCACTCGGAACATATGCCATCTCGGCCCATATCGACCTGCAGGTCAACGGGGTGGGCAACGAGTTGCTGGACGCGGGCGAATCCGAGGGTTTCTATGACCCCGCGCAGCAGAACATCTGGCCAGGCACACCGATTGTGCTGACGCAGGCGGTGCCGGACGCGACCGGCGTCGACTTCGTTCTGCACCCGGCCCGGTTCGGCGCGGCGCTGACCCAGAACCGCGTGGCCGCCAAGGGTGTGTTCGTGGTTGACAGCTTGCCGCCGTTCATCCCCGAAATCACCACCACGGCCGAATCGGGCATCTACGCCGCCGACCAGACGATTCCGATCACACTGCTGTTCAGTGAACCGGTCACCCTGAAGAACGACGACGGCGGCGCCCTGGTGATCGAACTCAACAACGGGGTGAGCTTCGAAATCGAAACACTCGACAAGCAGCAGGAGCTCAGCGTCGACTATGTGATCGGTGGCGCGGATGCGCCGGTGCAGACGTTGAACGTGAGCCGAGTCTACCTGTCCGAAACCGCGCAACTCGTGGACGGGTACGGCAACGACACGGAGACCGGTCCCGGCCGCGCACTCCTCCTGCCGCCGGGCGCAAACCTGGCCGACCATGCCGACATCACCATCAGTGCGGGGCCGGACCCGATCATCACGATCGACACGCTGTTCGGCGATGACAACGTCATCAACGGCGCCGAAGCCGCGTCGCTGATTGTGAACGGCACCACCGCCAACGTCGAAGCGGGCCGGACCGTCACGGTCACGCTCTCCGACGGCCACCGCGCCACGGTGGTACTGACCGGTGCGGTGCAACCCGACGGGACCTGGGCCGCCGGTCCGGCGCCAGTGACCTCACTCGCGGACGGCCCGATCACGTTGAGCGCCAGCGTGACCAACCTCGACAACGAAATGGCCACGGACACGGCGACCGCCGTCAAGGACACCGCCCGGCCAGTCGTCACCGCAGTCACCGTGTCGGCACCATCCTTGCTGGGGAAACCGGTTCTCAACACGCAGGTCATGCAGTCTGGACTGTTCAGTCTCGCGTTCGTTTTCAACAAGAGCATGGCGCAGGATTCCGACCCGAATCTCACGTTCCCAGTCGAGGATCCGGGCACAGCCCTGCCGTTGCCGCCCTCGGGGGCATGGAGTGCCGGACGCGGGAGCACCTGGACCGCCTGGTTTGACATCGCCAACGCGGCAGACCTTGAGATGGCCAATATCGACGTCGCCATCGCCGGCGCAACAGACCTGGTAGGGAACCCGATGGCGCCCTACACGGCAGCCAACCTGTTCCACATCGACACCCTGGCCCCCTCGGTGACGATTAACGGCCCGGCGGACGGCGCGTCGGTCAACGCCGGTGCCGTCATTGCGTTCACGGTCATTGGCGGCGTCAACCCGCAGGTGTCGGTGAACGGCATTGATTGGACGCCTGCGGTCAGCGGCACCACCACACTGGGTGCGATTCCCGAGTTCGGCTTTGTCGCCGACAGTTCGCCCTTTACACTCTTCGTCGGCGCCAGCGACCCGGCGGGCAACAAGGCCGAAGCGACGCTGAGCCTGACCAAGGAAACCAGCGGTCCGGGCGTTCTCATCACGTCGGCCGAACCGGATCCGACTAAGGCCCTGTCGTTCACGGTTGACATCGACTTCTCAAAAGCTGTCTTTGGGTTCAACGCGCCGGACATCACGGTCGCCAACGGCAGCGTCCTGAACCTGTCCGGTGTCGGCGCCCACTACACCGCAATCATCAAACCGACCGCGGACGGCACCGTGACGGTGCAGGTCCCCTCAAACCAAGCGACCGACTTGGCCGGCAATGGCAATCTGGCGTCCAACCCGTTCCACATTGTCAGTGACCGCACCAACCCGGTGGTGTCCATTCTGAAACCCGACCTCAATGTCAGCGTCAACGGTGATGCAGTGCTGGAGTTCACCGTCACGGACGCCTCGCCGCCGTTCACCGTAGAGGCGTCCGCCAACGCTGTGGACTGGAGCGTGGTCACCAGCCCCGTGCCGCTGTTCGAGGTCGCGGGCTTTGCCACCATCCTGCAAGGCAACTTCACTCTGCGGGTGCGCGCCGCGGACGCGGCGGGGAACAACGGTTTTGCCACCCGCAGCCTGACCAAGGATACCGTACCGCCGACCGTCGCCATCCTGTCCCCGGCAGAGGACGCGAAAGTGAATGACCAGACCGTCGTCGTCGCCACGGCAACGGGCGCCAGTGTCGTCAAAGCCTCGGTAGACGGCGGCGCGCACTGGACCACGCTGACGGGCAACGCCTTCACGCTGGGCAACATTCCGGAGTTTGCCAGTCTGAGCGAAGGCGGCTTCACGCTGACCCTGTGGGCACAGGACGCGGCCGGCAACGAGGACACCAAACACCGCAGCTTCGAGCGCGACGCGGGCGGCCCCACGGTCGTCATCACCTCCACATCACCCAGCCCGACCAATGCCGCGTCGATCCCCGTGACCGTCACCTTCTCGGAAGACGTGACCGGCTTCGGCGCCACGGACCTGATCCTGACGAACGCCTCGTTCAGGATCGGGAGCCTTTCGGGCAACGCGGCCGTGTACACACTGGAGATCCAGCCTGTCGCCGACGGAACGGTGAGCATCCGGGTCAAGGCGGGTGGAGCGACCGACGAGGCCGGGAACGGCAATATGCTCTCCAGCCTGTTCAGTCTTGAGAGCGATCGCACCGCACCGGCGATCACGATCACGGCCCCGCCGCGCAATGCCAGCGTGACCGGGAGCAGCACGTTCACATTCACGACGAACGACAACTCGGCACCCGTCGAGGTGTTCGAGGGTGGCCGTGGGTGGATACCGGCCGTGAGCGGGGCAACGCTCGGCGGACTGCTCATCTTCCAGAACACCGCCGATGGCGGCGCCTTTGATCTGAAACTCCGTTCCATGGACGCGGCAGGCAATCTGGGCGAAGCCAGTGTCGCCCTGATCAAGGACGTCACGGCCCCGGTCCTGACCATCACCACGCCTCTGTCCAGCCCGACCAACGCCACGGCCATCCCTGTCACACTGCGCTTCTCGGAACCGGTGCTCGGCTTCGACTCCACAGACCTGACCGTGAGCAACGCCACCGCGTCCGGGTTCACCGCCGTCGGCGCGACGTACGCGGTCAACCTGGCGCCCTTGGCCGACGGTACAGTCACCCTCACCGTGGCAACCGCAGCGGCCCGTGACGCAGCCGGCAATCCCAACCCCGGTCCGGTGACGTTCCAGATCGTCAGCCAGCGCACAGCACCCAGCATTGCCATCACCTCTCCCGCCAACAACGCAGCGGCAAACGGCAACGCCGTCATCCGCTTCTCGGTTCCCGTCAACGTGGTCGATACCAAGGTTGCCATCAACGGGGGAGCGCAGGTCCCGGCCGTCAGTGGGACCACCCGGATTGCCGATGTGCCCGGATTCCTGTCCCGCCCGGTGGCGGAAGGCGCCTCTTTCACCCTGACCCTGTACGCGACAGACGGAGCGAGTAACACCTCGACCTCCACGATCAATCTGACCAAGGACACAACACGCCCCGAGGTCACGGTGACGACAACCGTGCCCAACCCCACAAATCGAGACACCTTGCCCGTGACCGTAACGTTCACCGAACCGGTGGTAGGCTTCGACGCCTCGGACCTAACCCTGACCAACGGTACCGTGGCGGCATTCTTCGGCTCAGGCAGCATCTATACCGCGACCATCCGCCCAGTCGCGGACGGAACGGTGCTGGTCTCGGTCACCACTGACAAAGCCGCGGATGCGGCGGGTAACGGCAACACCGCCGCCATCCCCCTGGCCATGACCAGCGACCGCACGCCACCCCTGGTGGCGATCACGCAACCCCCGGATGGCGCCGCCGTAAACGGCGCCAAACTGCTCGTCTTCGGCATCGGCGATGGCGCCAACCCCGACGCCAGCATCGACGGAAACATATGGCAAGCAGCAACTAGCAATACGACAACAATGGCGAACTTGATCGGATTCAACGCTCTGCCTGAAGGCACGGTGTTCACGCTGCAGGTGCGTGCCATGGATGCAGCGGGCAACACGGGCAAGGCCGGTGTCAACCTCCGGAAAGCCACCATCGGTCCGCTGGTCGTCATCTCTTCGACGCTGACGGGGCCGACCAGTGCCGCTGAGGTGCCGCTCGTAATCACCTTCTCGGAATCCGTGACCGATTTCGAAGGCTCGGACGTAGTGCTTGGAAATGCGTCCCTCAAGCCAGGCAGCTTTGCCGGCTCGGGTCGAGCGTATGCGGCGACTCTTCTTCCCGCCGGTGAGGGCGTGGTCACCGCCGACGTTCCCGCTGGCCGGGCCGAGAGCGCCTCCGACACCCACAACCAGGCCTCGAACCACTTCGAAATCACCATTGACCGCACCGGACCGACGCTGACCGTACTCACGCCTGCCGCCAGCGCCAGCGCCAACCACTCGACGGTGCTGACGTTCACGAACGGCGACAACACCTCGGTCCAGGCCTCGGTCGGCGGAAACGTATGGACCTTCGTCACCAGCGGTTCGCGCCTCGGCGATGTCAACGGGTTCGGACTGCTCGGACAAGGCGGGTTCAACCTGCAACTCAGGGCCAAGGACAAGGCCGGCAACGACGGTTCAACGCAACTGGCCCTGATCAAGGATACCCTGGCGCCGACCGGCACGATCTCCTCAGCGTTGAACAGCCCGACCAACGCGGTCCTCATCCCGCTGACCGTGAGTTTCACCGAGTCGGTCACTGACTTCGTGCTCGGCGACATGACGGCGGTCGGCGGCACGCTCTCTAACTTCGCCGCCAACCGCAACGCCTACACCGTCGACCTGACGCCCACCCTCACGGACGGGACCATCACCGTCGGCATTCCGGCAGCAAACGTCCACGACGCGGCCGGAAACGCCTTGAAGGGTGACGTTTCGTTCTCGATCGTACACGACACGACAGCACCCACGGTGACCATCAACCAGGCGGCGCTCCAACCCGACCCGGTCAACTCCTCACCGATCCGTTTCACCGCCGTATTCAGCGAGGCCGTTTCGGGCTTCACGGCGGGCGACATCCAGATCAGCGGCACCGCCGGTGCGACGACGGCGACCATCGCCGCGACGGCGACGGCGGTCAATGCCTACCAAGTGGAGGTCTCCGGCATGACCCAAGCCGGGACCGTGATCGTCACCATCCCAGCAGCGGCGGCTTCAGACTTGGCCGGGAACGCAAGTGTTGCGGCCACATTCACGGACAACTCAGTCACGTACGACACCACCCTGCCGGCTATCACCTCCATTACCTCGACGACAGCCAACGGTACCTACACGGCGGGCGCTGCGATCAACGTCAGGGTGAACTTCTCGAAGCCCGTCACGCTCGCCGGCGGGAACCTGCGCGTCACCTTGGACACCGGCGCGGTGGTGACCCTCGCACCGTTTACGAACGCCTCATTTGCCAACGGCACCTACACGGTGGCTGTGGGCGAAAACTCGCCCGATCTCGATGCGCGTGACATCTCGTTGGCCACGACCGCCACGTTGCGCGACCAAGTCAGCAACAACGTGCCGGTCGGCCTGCCGGGCACGACGATCGCCACAGGCAGCGCCATCGTCGTCGATACGACCGCACCCGTGCCGACCCTCACCTCAACGGTCCAGGGGGCCTCAAATGTGACGTCCATTCCCGTAACGGTGGTCTTCACCGAGCCGGTCGCCGGCTTCACCGCCTCCGACTTGGCCGTGACGAATGCCACGGTGGGCGGGTTCACGGGAACGGGCGCCAGTTACAGCTTCAATCTGTCGCCAACGGCGGATGGCACGATCACTGTGGGGCTGCCTGCAGCGGCAGCCACCGATGCCGCCGGCAACGGCAACACGGCGGCCACGTCGCTGTCGATCGTCAGCGACCGGACCGCGCCCGGCGTCACCGTCCGCCAGGCCACGAGCCAGGCGGACCCGGTCAACACCGAACCCATCCGTTTCACGGCCAACTTCACCGAACCGGTCCTTGGGTTTGAGCCTGCAGACGTGACGGTGAACGTGGGCGGTCTGCGCGTGACACCGAAGGTCGCCATCCTGCGCAGCTACCTGTCGGCAACGACCTACACCCTCGAAGTCTCCGACCTGCCCCCCGGCACGGTAACCGTCACCATCCCGGCGAATGGCGTCACGGACGTCGCGGGCAATGCGAACTCCGCATCAACGGTCCCGGCGGGGGCTGACAACCAGGTGACATACGACCCCGCACCGCCAGCCGTCACCTCCATCACATCGGCCACGCCGAATGGCGCGTACGGCGCCGCGTCGCGGATCGATGTCACGGTGAACTTCTCCAAGCCGGTCTCGCTGGTGGGCGGCTACCTGCTGGTTGGCCTCGACACAGGCGGGACGGCGGTGATTGCGCCATTCGCAAAAGCCACCTCGGGTTCAGGCAACTACATCGTGGCGGGAGGACACAACAGCTCTGACCTGGACGCCGCCACTGTGACGCTGCAACCGGGAGCGACGCTGGTAGACAACGCCGGCAACGCCGTCCCATTGACACGGCCTGGGTCCACGATCGCCGGGACCAGTAACATCGTTATCGACACCCGGCTACCGACCGTGACCGGCATGACGACGAGCGCTCCCGACCCCAGCAATCTGGCCCTGATTCCGGTCATCGTCACCTTCTCGGAGTCGGTCACAGGCCTGACGACGTCGTCGTTCCTGGCGACCAATGCCACGGTCAGCGCCCTGACGGGGTCTGGTTCGAACTACACCGTGAGCCTGGCGCCTAGCAGTGATGGTCGGGTCACGTTCAGCGTGCCTGCCAACGTAGCGATCGATGTGGCAGGAAACCGGAACTTGGGCGCCACCTCGCCCTTTGCCATCACCAGCGACCGGACGCGGCCCACGGTAACCATCAATCAGGGCGTGGGCCAACCAGACCCGGTCAACTCCTCGCCCATCCGGTTCCGGGCGGTGTTCAGCAAGCCGGTAACAGGCTTTGAACCTGCCGATGTGACCATCACGGGCACGGCGGGCGCGACGACGGCCACGATCATCGCGGAGTCCGCAACGACCTACCTCGTCGCGGTTTCAGGCATGACCCAGGCAGGCACGGTCCAGGTCACGGTTCGCAACTCGGCTGCCACGGATGCCGCAGGCAATTCCAGCACGGCCTCGACCAGCACGGACAACCAGGTGACCTACGACACCACCCTGCCCTCGATCGTGTCCGTCACCTCGACCACACCCAACGGCCAGTACGGGACTGGGGCCGCCATCAATGTGACGGTGACGTTCTCCAAGGCCGTCACGCTGAGCGGCGGCAGCCTGCTCGTAGGCCTGGACACCGGCGCCACCGTGGCCATTGCGCCGTTTACGAACGCCGCTGCCGCCACCGCCAGTTACGTGGTCGCCGAAGGGCAGAACTCCCCGGACATCGACGTGATCAGCCTGAGCCTAGGTTCAGGGGCTGCCCTGCGTGACGCCGCAATCGCCGCTGTCGCTGTCCCGGTGGCACTGCCGGGAACCACGATTGCCGACGGCAGCGACATTGGGGTTGACACAACTCGGCCGGGCGTCACCATTTCGACCGCGCCGGACGTCCTGGCCAGCGTATTCCCCATCCCCGTGACCATCCGGTTCACGGAACCCGTTTTCGGTTTCACCGCCGATAACGTCACGGTCCGTGGCGGCAACGTCGTCAACTTCCTCGGTGCGAACGACACTTACACGGTTAACGTTGACCCCGACCTGACCACTGACCTGAACGGTGACGGAACGGTTGAGATCACCGTCACGGTCACGGCCAACCAGGCCGCGGACGCGGCAGGCAACCCGAACACGGCCTCCAATACCTTCGCCGTAGCGGCCGACCAGACGCCCCCGACGATTGCGGCGTTCAGCACGGCCACTCCCGACGGTTCGTATTCGGTCGGTTGCAGGATCGACATCACCGTTCAGTTCAGTGAACCGGTGTGGTTGACCGAGGGTGCAGAACTGGTCCTGACCCTCAACAGCGGAACCGTCGAGTTGCGCACCATCACCATCGACACCCTCGACGGCGGCGTTTCGGCCACCGCCGTCTACACCGTACAGGAGGGCGATGCCGCCCAGGCCTTGGATGTGAGCGCCGTCGGTGTCTCCGCGGGCGGGATAAGGGCAGGCGGCGCCCTGATCGACGAGGCGGGCAACGAAGCAGACCTGTCGGTGCTTCCCGCCGGCCCTGCGAGCCTGGCCGGCGATGTCGCCTTGAAAATCGTGGACATCTCCGGGCAGGAAAAACGCTACCTTTGCGAAGTCCTTGAACCGCTGGCCTTGTACGACCACTGCAAGGTGCTGGGGCTCAATGCGGACGGCGTCGCGGGGGGCTTCAGCTATACGTCGGGAACCAGCGCCACGTTGAAAGCCTGCTATTGGCCCGCGGACTCGGGGTTCGCCACTGAAATCCCCGAAATCGCACCTTTCGCGTCCCTGGCCACGGCCATCTCGGATGGGATGATTGCCGGCTATGGGCCGCCCACCAGTGGCACCCCCGCACAGGCGTTCGCCTACGCCGCCGGCGACGCCGTGCCGGTCTTCCTCAATGCCCTGGCCGGAGCCCCGTCCACCAAGCCCTTCGAGGCGTACGGAATTTGCCGCCAGACCGGCGGAGCACTGCGCGTTGTGGGTTACGGCTATGACGCCACAGGCCAGCGAAGGGCCTGCGCCTGGGACGCCGCGTCAGGACTGACCTTCGCGGACCCGGTAAGTCTCGGTTCATTGAACGAGACCGGCAAGTCAAGCATGGGGTACGCCGTCAACGACACCGGCGTGATGGTCGGTGACGCCGTCACGGCCGGCAATGTGTGGCACGCGTTCCGATACGCCGACGGTGTGATGCAGGACATCGACAACCTGCAAAGCACACTGAGCGCCGCGCGCGCGGTGAACGGCAGCGGCGTGGTCGCCGGATTCCGTTCCGACGCGTTCGGCCGTCAGCGTGCGTTCCTGTGGCGCAGTGCGGCCGAGGGCATGCTCGACCAACCCGATCTGGGCGTAGCCAACGCGGCGGCCAACGCGGTGAACGTCAAGGAACTGGCCGCCGGGTGGGCCGCCGCCGAAGACGGGACGCAGCATGCTGTGGTCTGGAAGAATAACGCGGTGCGCCGCCTGGACATGCTCAGCGACGTCACGGACTTCGAACTGCGTACGGCCAGCGCCGTGACGGACACCGACCTGCTCGCCGGCACCGGTGCCGGTTTGGCGGGCCTCCAGCGCGGCTTCCGCCTCCGCCCGTCCGAACCGCAGCTCTTCCCCTTGGTCGAACTGCTTTCGCCCGCGGCAGGGGCCGAGGTGCCGGTGAACATCGCCCTGACTGTGCAACTCGACACCTTTGACCTGGACGGACGTGTCGTCTCGGTTCGACTCTTCGTGAACAACACCGTTATCGCCGCCGACGACAGCAAGCCGTTCGAGCTCCAATGGACACCGGACGCCACCGGCCCGACGGAACTCCTGGTCGAAGCGCGGGACGGCGACGGGAACTGCGCAGTGTCCGCCGTGGTCACGGTCACGGTCATCGAGCAATCGTTCCAGTTCAACCTAGTGCTCGAGAGCGGCTGGAATCTGATCTCGGTCCCGATCACGCCAGTGAATCCGTCGGTGGCCGGCGTGCTCGGCGGCGTGAACTTCGGAACCGTCTGGCGCCTGGGCACGGGTGGACAGGCGTCCAAGGCCTCGACGATCGAGCCCGGCTATGCCTACTGGGCGTACCTGCTCGGCGCGGAAGGCGAGACCGTGCAGGTCGCCGTCACGGGATATGCAGCGACCCGGACTGCAGTCTCAGTGGTCTCCGGATGGAATTGCCTTGGCCCGATAGCGACGCCGCCCGACGGCCAGACGTTCCCTGACAACATGACCGTGGTCCCGCGCTGGCTGGCGGAGTCGACAGGCAAATGGCTGCCGCCGGCTTACCAGTGGGAGGCGGGCGGTTACCAGCTTGTCACGGATGCCCTCCTGCTCGGCCGCGGGTACTTCATCTACGGCGCACGCAGTGACAGTCTCTCGCTTGAACAGGGCGGAGAGTGAGTTACGACGGAATACGGTCCCGGGCAACGAAACGACGGCTGACGTCAAGTTCGACATGAGAGAAGAGTCACGAACCGATAGTCGCTATCACAAACGGTGTCGAAATCGGCTGCCCATCGGGTTCCCGACAAGATGCTGGTCATCGACAAGCGATTGCCAAGAGCGATTGGACGGACAGGGAGACACACCATGAAGTGGCTTAACGGCATGATTCGCCGCGAAACGGTCGCGTGTCCGCGTGTCAGCCAGTTCGGGATGGCGACCGCGGTATGGGCGGTGGTCACGTGCCTGGCCGCGGCCCCAGGCGCACTCGGGGCCGATGCTGCCGGACCGGAGACCATCGGCATGGTCGTGGCCGTGCGCGGCGACGTGCAGGCCATCGACGCCAAGCGCGAGACGCGCAAGCTCGAACTGAAAGGGCCCATCCTCCTCGGCGACACAGTCAAGACAGGCCCGCGCGGGCGGGTCCAGCTGAATTTCCGCGACAACACCACCGTGAATCTCGGGCGTGACACTGAAGTCGTTTTCGAGAACTATCAGTTCAACGAGACCAAGAAAGAGGGGGCCATGGTGACCGAAGTCAAGGAGGGCGCCTTCCGCATCATGGGCGGCGCCATCACGAAGATCTCTCCGGATAACTTCCAGACCAAGACGCCCACGGCCACCATCGGTATCCGCGGCTCATTCTTTGCCGGTCGGCTCACGGGCTCGGTCCTGTCGGTCGTCTTCCTGGGCGGGAAAGGCATCACCGTCCAGAACCCGGCCGGCACGGTCGAGATTCAAACGCCAAGCTTCGGGACCGTGGTCCGCTCCGGCGACACTCCCCCTGACGAACCGCGCGAGTTCTCGGCCAAAGACATCAATGCGCTAGGGACCGGAGCGGGGGCGAATGACGGCGACGCCCCCGGCGGCACACGGCAAGGTGCAGGGCTGTCGGGGGAACGACTCTCCCTGGCCTCGATCCTCGACGCGGTCCACAGGGAAGCCGACCGGTTCCGGCCCGTTGTCTCGGCCCAGCAGGCCGCACCGAATGAAGCGACCCCCCCGGGCGATCCCCCACCCCCCGGCCAAGGCGACTACGACGACGTCATG
Source organism: Lentisphaerae bacterium RIFOXYA12_64_32 (assembly GCA_001803235.1). Taxonomy (GTDB): domain Bacteria; phylum Verrucomicrobiota; class Lentisphaeria; order Oligosphaerales; family YB12-FULL-65-16; genus YB12-FULL-65-16. The sequence goes on along the minus strand of MHBL01000179.1, from coordinate 30,974 downwards.
ATCCTGGCCAAGGCGACGGAAACGGAGATCAACTGGGTCTACTGGCTCAACTCGATGGTCCCGAACCAGAACCTGCCGGACCCGACTGAACTGGCGCTTGACCCGGACGTTGCGGCGCAGGGCTACGTCGTCGCCGGGGTGCGCACGTGGGAGGTCAACCCCGCGGCCCTCGGCGGCGGGTCGTCGCTTCAGGGCCGGTACGTGGGCGACGCACACTGCACCGAGATCATTCCCGGCGAACTCGGACCGACCGTTATCCAGCGCCCGGGTCAGAGCGACATCAACGTCAACTTCGGCAGCCGTCTGGTCGATGGCCTGCTGAGCTTCGTGGGGGCGGAGAGCGTCCCCTCCGTAAGCATGCAGATGAGTGGTAATTTCACGGACGCCGCCAACGGCATCGTCGGGAGAATCGATTCGGTCACGGTGGGCGCCGGTTCAGCCGAAACTCCGTCGACCAGTGCCATCCAGGCGGACTTCTTCGGCAAGACGGCCGAAGCGCTGGGGGGCGCGTTCAAGGCGCAGATGACCGATGAACGGCAATACCTCGGTGCCTTCGGCGGCGTCAAACAACCCGGCGACTGACCACGACCGCGGCGATGCGCCGCCGCCCCCGTACCCCGCCCGGCCCCCCGGGCGGCATCTCAGGCGGTTCCCCTTCCCGTGACCACGCGCAACCTGGACCGCGTAAAGGGCGCGTCGATTTAACCACCTCAGATGCGCCACCACGCCCAACGTGGCCGGACCGGCTCGGTCCGGCCACTCTGGAAGGCCTGTGCTGCCGCACTAAATCGACACGCCCTAAACGCGGAACTACAAGCCTGGGCTGCCCCCCGTTCTGCGCCAAGTTGGGACGCGTTTCGTGGTCCCGCGATTCGCGGCGTAGCCTTGATCTCGATCCTCCATTCCCCTCGCCTCCGGCCTCACCAGGCCGGCGTCCCCGGCCGCGGGCATGCCGACGCGGTCAACCGCACCCGAACGGCGACCAGACAACCGCAGTGCCGGCAGGTCGTGCCATACTGCAGGTCGGCGCAGGCGCGACAGACCTGGAGGCGCGCGCGCCATACGGTTACGGCGGCCAGAGCCGCCGCCGGATGTGCGGCCACGTACTCGGCAACAATCCGCTCGACGTCAGCGTCCCTGAGCCGCACCGACGCCGTACAGCCCTTGCATGTTGTGGGTTGCGTTGTCAGCATGCGGATTCCAGAGACTTATGCGGTTGAATCTACGGAGCAACAAGGCCGCGCAGTCAGGGCCAGGAGCGGCAGTGGCGCGGGACCTCCGGGACCGCAGCAGAGTGCTCTCGGGTCGTCCCGGCCCGAGACCCTCGGCCGGGGATCCGTTTTCGCGCGAGCAGCTTCGCCGGACAGAGCCGGCCGGCGCACCCCGCTTCGGCGCGGGACGCGCCGTGCCACTGCGCGATCTCGCATCCTGGCGCCGGAGCGCACTATTCGACCGTCACCAGCACCACGGACTTGGACGGCAGTTTCACAGCGAGGCCGCCGGCCTTGAGACGCTTCGCCTCGACCTCGTCGACCGGCGCCACGGCGTCCGGCCGTTCGAACGTGTTGTGTGCCGTCACCTCGGCGGCGGTCAGCGTTCGGCCCGATATCTTCTTCACGCTCATGCCGCGCACCTCGACCGACACCTCCTGTGCCGACTCCGGGTCAAGGTTGCAGAAGGTCAAATTCACGCGTCCCGCCGCATCGCGCGACGCGGAAACCTGCACCACCGGCAATGCCTCCTTCTCACACGGCCGGGTCGCAGTCGCCAGTTCGGCCGGCAGCAGCGCGGCGTCGTGATGCACCGCGTACATCTCGAAGACATGGTACGTCGGGGTGAGGATCATCTTCTCACCCTCGGTCAGGCACATGGCCTGCAGCACGTTGATCGTCTGCGCGATGTTCGCCATGCGCAGACGCGCACTGTACCGGTTCATCAAGTTCAGTGAAATGCCGGTCACCAGCGCATCGCGCAGCGAATTCTGCTGGTAGAGAAAGCCCGGGTTCGTGCCCGGTTCGACCGCGTGCCAAGTGCCCCACTCGTCCAGAATCAGACCGACGCGCCCGGTTGGGTCGAACGAATCCATGATCGCGACATGCCGGCGCAGCAGCGCCTCCAAACGCCAGGCGTGGAGGAGTTGGTGCCACCACTCCTTCTCGCCGAACTGCGTTGCAGACCGATTCTCACCCCCCGAACCGCAGTAGTAGTGCAGGCTCAGTCCGTCCATGTGCCGGCACGCCTCGCGCATCAGCACTTCGGTCCAGCGGAAGTCCCAGCAGTTCGCGCCGCAGGCAATCTTGTACAGGCTGTCACCCGCGAAATTCCGGCAGAAGCAGGCGTAGCGCTTGTACTCGTCGGCGTAGTACTCCGGCCGCATGTTCCCGCCGCAACCCCAGTTCTCGTTGCCCACGCCCCAGTAGCGCAACTTCCACGGCGCCTTCTGCCCGTGCTTGCGGCGCAAGTCGGACATCGGCGACTGCCCCGGCATGGTGATGTACTCCAGCCACTCGGCCATCTCGCGGACCGTACCGCTGCCGACATTGCCGCACACGTACGGCTCGCACCCGAGTTGCGCGCACAAGTCGAAAAACTCGTGCGTGCCGAAATGGTTGTTCTCCGTCACGCCGCCCCAGTGCACGTTCACGATCGACGGCCTTTTCGCCCGCGCCCCGATCCCGTCCATCCAGTGATACGTGTCGGCAAAGCAGCCGCCGGGCCAGCGCAGATTCGGGATCCGAATTTTCCGCAGTGCGGCCACGACATCGTTGCGAATGCCGCGCGTGTTCGGAATCGGCGAATCCTCGCCGACCCAGATACCCTCGTAAATGCAACGCCCCAGGTGCTCCGCAAAATGCCCGTAGATATGCCGGCTTATCGTCTGCCCGCTGCTGTCCGCATCGATCACCAGGCGATTCGCACTCTTCGTGGCCATGATCCGTACTCCTCGTCTCGGGCAACCGGGCAGTTCGAGTTCTCAAGGCCCGACCGCGTGGGTTGTTTTGACTTATGCAATCACCTTATCCTGTTGTCCACGCCATTTCTATTTCAGTTATGGCTGCTGGAAGCCCGGAGCCTGGCGGTTGGCCAGGTCGCCGAAGAGTGCGGGTTCAACTCCATCCACTACTTCAGCCGCTGGTTCCGCCACCGCACCGGGACCCCGCCCGGCGCATGGGGTAGCTAGGAGTCACAAGCGGCGAACGGCAAAGTAGAGCATGGCTCCAGCCTTGCTCACACGGTCTTGGCACTCGTCCGGTCCCATTTGCCCCTGGCAGGGCTGTTTCAAGATTCGTGACCGTCGCGTGCAGCGAGTACCCCCGGCGTGTCCCCACGCCGGGGGGGGGGCGGCCTGAGGACAGGCCGCCCCTACCGGGGGGGGGCGGCCTGAGGACAGGCCGCCCCTACCGGGTGTGCGCGGAGGCGTGGCCTTCCGAGACGTGGTGCCAGATCTTGAAACAGCCCTGTGCCCCTGGTCACACGGCTTGCGCTCAGCCCCTGCGCCCACTACGTTTCGGGCTCGGACGACGCGGGGAATCCGACGGCCCAGAAGGCCAAGCCGCCAACCGGAGCACTCAAGGCCCATGGAAAACCACAAGCTCGTTCTTCCTGAGCACCTCAATCACTACGGCTACCTGTTCGGCGGGCACCTGCTGAAGTGGGTGGACGAGTGTGCTTGGATCGCCGCGACACTGGACTATCCCGGGTGCAGTTTCGTAACCCTCGCCATGGACCGGGTAGAGTTCCGGCGCAGCGTCCGGCAGGGCACCGTCCTGCGGTTCGAAATCGAGCGTGTCCGACAGGGAACGACCTCGGTGCAGTACCGCGTCACAGTCTACGACGGCAAAGACCGGATCCCTGACGCGAACGCGGTCTTCACGACCCACGTCACGTTCGTGCGTGTAGACGACGCTGGCCGCAAGACCCCGTTGCCGGAAGCGGGCTGAGCCTTTTTCGGGGAACGTACGCCCCCCCCCTCGCAACGCCAGAGACGCGGCGAAGCGCAAAGAGGCGGCGGCGGCAGACCTGTCAGACGCGTCGGACAGGTCCGACAGGCCCGACGGTCTCTCATGGCCTACTCGGACGTCAACGAACCAACGTTGCCGGGGGCCGTGAACGCGCCATACAGGTGCGGACGCCGCTGCAGCCAGTTCGCGTCCGTGAAACAGCCGCCGTTCCAGACCCGGAACTCCTCGTCCAGGTTCACCTCGGCCCAGACGACATCGCGGTCGCCCTCGTTCCAGGCCAGGACATCGCCCTTGCGGTTGATGACGCAACTGCCGTGGCCGCTGTTGCGGGCCACGACCATGCAGAGCTGGTTGTCCATGGCGCGGGTGCGCATGATCGCCAGCCAGCGGCTCTCGTTGTAGAACGGGTTGCCCGCACTCCAGCGATCGGCACGGTGGTCGCCCATGATCGGCAGGACCAGGAAGTCAGCACCGTTCAGCCCGACCATGCGCGAGGACTCGGTCGCCGAGCTGTCCATACAGATATTGCAGCCGATGCGGCCGATCTCGGTCCGGAACACGGGGAAACCCTCCCCCGGCTGAATCCCGGACTCCGCCTCACCGCCCACGGCCAGGTGCACCTTGTGGTAGCGCCCATCGACACGGCCTTTCGGGCTGATCAGGGCTGCACAGTTGAAGACGGCATCCCCGTCACGTTCGTGGACCGGCAGGACAATGCGCACCCGGTGCCGCCGCGCGATCTGCGCAAACACGTCCGTCTCCGGGCCAGGCACGGACACGGCCCATTCCACGGCATGCCCCTTCAGGCCACACTGCAGCGCGATCTCCGGCAACGCGATGAGCTGCGGCCGAACCTCCGTGCACACCCGTTCGCACAGGCCGCGGAAGTACTCGGTGTTGCCCTGAAGCGTCGCGGGCGACGGCGGTCGCGTGCGGACGTTGCCGGACACCACGGCGATTCTGACCCGCCGGGGCTCAGGCGGCGCCCCATCCAGCACCCGCACGCGCGGGGTCGACCAGAGCGAACTCCCCGACGACGCCCAACGAAACGTGCACCGGACCGTGAGCCCCGACGCATCGGCAGGGGTCGTGACCACACGGCTGAAGCAGACCCGTTCCTCGCTGACGAGTTGCGGCACGAGGTAGTCCCAGTGCTGGCAGGCGTTGCGGCACACGTTCGGGGCCAGGATCGACCAGTGTGCCGTGCACAGCAGCGCGTCGCGCGGCACCACCCCCGCATGCTCGACGTCGACCGAAATGCTCACCCTGGCCCCGGGACGGATCCCCGTGTACTCGAACTGCCAGCCGCCGGCACAGCTCCGAGTGCCGTTGGCGGCAGCCAGGAACCGGCCGTTGCGCTGCTGCGCCGTCTTGGCGGCGACCTGCGGATGCGGCGTCCATTCACGGATCGTCTCTGGGCGAAGCGTTTTCATGTGAAACCTTTCCTGTAACAGGCGGATCTGGCGATCGCCCATTGCCCTATCCTCAGACCAGAAACCGTCTCCCGCCTATTGCCCCTCTGACACCTGGGCACTGACACCAGAACCCTTCTCACGCCTCCCGCCTATCGCCTCACTCAGGGCCAGTGCAGCCCGGGCTTCGACAAGGGTCGGGCACAGCCAGGGTTCGCCGCGCGCCAGCGCGCCGACTCGGTACCCGAGTTCCGTCAGCAACGGCAACGCGTCCGGCACGGTCACACGACGCGCCCTGCCGGCGCGCGTCACTTCGCACTGTTCGACCTGGTCCGGGGTATCGCCCAGCCAGGACTTGCTGGTCACCCGGCACGCGACGGCGCCCAGTTCGCACTCGATGGTCAACTGCCGCAAGACACCCAGCCCGGTCCCCGAATCCTGCCGCACCGACAGATCCACGACGGCAGCACTCGGGTAGGTCAGGCGGCATGCCGCTGTGTCGCATGCGGCCCGCGCCGGCGTCAGCCCCGACACCTCGGGGAGTGTTGCCCCGCCGTCGAGCAGCCAGTGGCAGAAGTCCAAGTCCTGGGATAGGAGAATGCCATCTGTGTCGTTCGCCGCCTCCGGCGCGGCAGGTTGCCAGCACCGCTGCAGGTCAATCCGGCGCACGGCCCCCATTGTGCCGCCGGAGACCATCTCCTTGGCGCGGGCAAACACAGGATGAAATCGCAACGTATGCGTGACGAACAGCCTGCCGTGCCGACGCTTGACGCTCTTGAGCCATCGGTCCGCGTCCTGGAGGCTGGCGGCGAGCGGCGGGACGACCAGGATCGCCCTGCCCTGCCCCACCAGGCGCCGAATCGCGTCGGCCCGGTCCGACACTGGAACGCAGATGTCCACGATATCCGCGGTGCCGATCTCCGCGACCGCTGCGTCGACGGTCGTCGTGACATCGACCCCGGCAAGGCGCGCGTAAGCCGCCGCGTGTGCCGCTGCTGCAGGACCACGGCCAAGGATGGCTACTCTCAACACAGAAACTCCCCAAACGTATGAGGTGGGGCCGGGACAATGCGTACATGGGTAAGCCGGTCCGGACTCGGCGTGGAAGCCCTTCGGCAGCCGACCTCAGGTCCGCGCCAGGGCCTCGCCGATCATCTTGTCCAGTCGCGCCGCCGTGGACTTGACAAGGGCCTTGAGCACCTTGTGCTCATCGCTTCCGAGGTAGCCCAGGTGGCCTGCGAGCCGGACGAAGTAGTCCGTGTCGATCAAGGCGCAGCGCGCCTGGTGCAGGAACTCGAGGTAGTCGGGAATGGACTCGCACACCGAGCCCTTGGCAATATTGGTCGGCACCGAGTGCGCACAACACCGCAAATCCTTGCGCAGTCCGTTGCTCTCATCCGGCGGGAACGAGCGCGTGTACTCGTACACAGCCACAGCCATGGCATCCGCTTCCGCCCAGGCCCCGATCTTCCTGTAGTCCCGCATGGCTATACTCCAGCCGTCCCCACGGGTCACGTAATGCGTCAGTTGCGGGTGGAGATAAGGTCGAAGTTTGACCTGGGCTGACGCCTAAAGTGGTCGGAGCGGCTCGCTCCGACACCCGCGGGAGCGAGCCGCTCCCGCCACTTTGGCCATCTACCGCCCAACCGTCCACCCGCGACTGACGCATTACCGGGTCACTTCAACGGCGATTGCCGAAACGTGCACCCACAAGTAAGTTACTGTCTCTCTCGAAGTTTATAAAGTCCGATGCGTACAAAACGGTAGGGGGCCTGTTTCGGTGAGGTTTCGCCCGAACTGCCCCCGCCTCGGCCGACAAGCCGGGGCGGGCTTCCGACACAGGCAGTGCGCCGGTTCACGAGATGCTTCCGCGGAAAGGAACGGTGAATCCCTTGGGCTCAGAAACCATGAACGAGATGCGCGAGTATTGCCGGAGTCACCCACGACGTGCCATCGGCGCTGGCGTAGTGGTCGCCGTTGGCCTCGGGGTCGGCGTCCTGACAGCCTGGCTGTCGTTCTCTGCCTGGAACGACTACCAGGTAACACCCCTGGGAATCGTCGTCAGCTTGCCCGCACCACCGCAGTTGGTCAGCGGCGGCGACGCGCAAAGCCCTACGGTTGTAGAGTCGCGCTCGCCGCACCTGGCCACCGTGCTGGCCGGGTTTCCACGGAGCAGCACGCCTGACGGAAAGGTCGGCGCCCAGTTCCAGATCGATCGCGCCATGAAATACCTCGCGACGCGACCGGGCATCACCAAGCTGACCTACGAAGTCACAACCGTGCCGTCCGCCACCCCCCCGGCGTGGCAAGTCTCCGGGATATTTCTCAACCAGGAAGTTCCCTCGCGGGTCGTCGGGACGTTCGTGGACACCGACACCCGGAGCGTGCACATCCTGTGCCTGTTCAGCGAGGAGAAGAATGGCATGCGGGCCGCGCAGCGCGTGCTTCGCTCCGTGGCCATCCTCCCCTCCCCCGCGAAATAGGGACGGCGAAGCGGAGCCAGGGTTCGGGGGGGGTGGGCTTCACTGTTCACTGAACACTGCCCCCCCCTCACGCCGTCGAGAACCGGCGCACGACCACTTCGGCGATGTCGACGTTCGGCGGTTGCGAGACGAGGAACACGACCATGTCGCCCATGTTTTCCGGCTCGATCATGGGCTGTCCTTCGAGCCGTTTACTGAGGAACGTGCCGGCAATGAAATCGGTGCGGACTCCGCCGGGACACAACGTGTAGACGTGGATGTTCGACGGCTTGGCCTCAAGGGCCAGGCAACGTGAAAAGCCCAGCAACGCATGCTTGCTCGCGCAATACGCAGCCTGGCCGACATAGCCTTGCACGCCGGACGTGCTGGCGATATTGACGATCCGGCCACCGCCCTGCTCGCGCATGTGCGGCAGCACGGCGCGGCAGAACAGGAACGGCGCCGTGGCGTTCACCCGCAGTACCCGGTCCCAATCCGCGAGCGTGATTTCCGCGATGGGCTTGTCAAGGAACACCCCGGCGTTGTTGACCAGGATGTCCACCCGCCCCAACTGTCGCTGGCACTCGGCCACTCCGGCCACGATCTCGCCCTCGCACGCCACGTCGCAGGGGTGCGTCACCGCCTCGCCGCCACTGCTGCGGACCTCGGCCGCCACGCCGTCGAGTTGATCCTCCGACCGCGCCAGCAGTGCGACCTTCGCACCCGCCCCAGCCAGGGCCAAGACCACGGCCCGGCCAATGCCGCGCCCCGCGCCCGTGACCAATGCACACTGCCCCGCAAGAACACCGCCACGCTTCGAAACCTTGCGTTTGCTATTCATCGGCCTCCTGTTCGCGGAAGAATGCGGGGAGCGCGGGTCGAGGTCATCGGGACCATCGAAATCATCGAGATCATCGGACGCGTGGGACAGGGCCGACACCACGCTTTCTCCCCCCCCACCTTGCCAGACATGCCACCCCCACACACCCAACTCATCACCACCAGTACCAGTACTTCCGGTTCTCCGACGAGGCCAGGATGCTCTTGTCGTTGGGGATGGCCTGGACATGCGCGTCCATGAAAATGTAATTCGCCTTGCGGCCCACGTGCGAAATACGGTTCCGCGACTCGATGACGCCCGAGAAGTCGGGCGGTTGGTCGCCACCCTCGCTCTCATGGCTCGAACCGAACAACGCGGGCCAAGCGCCGGGCGAAGACTTCGACAGCGGCACAGTGGAGACGACCGTGGCTTGAGCCTCTCCTGGAAACACATGGCTGGCCATGGAGTTGATCCCCTTGACTGCATCCGTCCCGCGAACTCGAGATTTGCTGTACTCTACACCGAAACTATGGCCCCCGGCAAGTACGACCCCAATGTCCGTGTAATGCGTCAGCGGCTCCCGGGCAGCAGACGGCCCGGTCATACCAAGGTGAAGCTGGCAACGACGCTCCCAAAGCCCGCGAGGACGCGGGCGCTCCAAAGTCAGCCCCCGTGCCAGTCCCTGGAGCGCCCGCGTCCTCGCGGGCTCTGGGCGCCTTCAGTTTCATGGGAGCCTTGCCCCCCACCTGGCACTCGCCACCCGCGTGCATGCCACGGCGTAGCCTCTCGGCGAAGCCGAGACACCCGCCCATGGAGTCGTGGAGTCGGAAACGACGGCACATGCCCCGGAAAAGGTTTGAGACGGAAGTCAGGGCTTGACACCTCAGGCCAGGACGTGGTCGAGACGGAGCAGCGCGTCCACCAGCTCGTCGTGGACCCGCGCGTAGGGCAGCGTCCCGATAATGAGCGGGACCATGTCCGCGGCGTAACCGCCACGTGCAGCCACGGTGCGGTCCGGCGCGTAGCCGACCGAGTCGCTGGTCAACCCTGCCACCCAGGTGTGCGGACCGCGCGCGGCGCGAACGACGTCGTTCTTGATCGCCTGCATGGTCTCAAAGCCGCTGCCCAGAATGGTCGCGGGCCCAAGACGGAGCCCCATGACCTCGGTCGGGTCTGCCAGGTCCTCACCGCGCTCGGCCCGCGCCAGCATCTTGCGCAGAGCCAAGGCGTAGACCATCTCCAGGCGGACATTGCGGTTCCCCTCGGCGAAGTCATCATGCGCGTCGAACCGGTGCAGGAACTCCTCGCACGTCGCCAGGCGCTGGCGCAGTTCGGCAGCGCCCCAGGGCTTGCGTGAGAACGCGATCCGTTCCCGGGCCGTGGCGATGCGGTCAATCGGCATGGCGACCGCCGCGCGCATGCCGTGCCGGACGGCATTGGCGTAGCGGGAAGCAATCACGTCCAGGGCGAGCAGCGACTCCTGCTCGGGCTTGTGCACCACACACGTGTTGACATCGCCCTGCGCGCCTTGGATGAACATGCCGGTCGCGCCGGGATTCTCGCGCTCCAGCACTCCGGTGGCAACGCCGCAATAATCGCCGTGGATGTAGCGCGTCGCAGCGCAACACGTCACCGGGTGGCAGCCGAAGTAGCTGACGAACCCGCGCAGGCCGCCGGTGGGGTCCGTGACCGTGAGCACTCGACAAACGGTGTCGGTAAGCTCTGGCTTGGATGGACGCCAGGTGTCCTTGAGCACGTCGTCCAGCGGCTGCGCATCCTTGTCGTACTCGCGGTTCAGGCCGATGCCCTCGCAGGGCGCCTCGCCGTACGAGAAGCTGCCTTCGGCCAGATCGGCAATGGCACGGATGGCAGCCTGGGCGATGCGCGCCGGGAGAGTCTCGCAGTAGGGCGGGTCGGACTCGCCCCAGCCGCTGTAGCTGCCCACGGCGGGGCCGCTGTGCGTGTGGCTGCAGCAGATCATGAGTCGGTCTTCAGGGAGGCCGGTCTCGCGGCGGACCAGAGCCCGAACCCGGTCCGTCATGGACAACGGGACACCGATCAGATCGCAACTGACCACGACCGCCTTAACGCCGTCATGCTCCACCGCCATGGCGCGCGCCCAGAGCCGGTCGCGGATCGCAATGCTGTGCCGGCAGCGGAAGGGACCGAACCCGCAAAGCTCAACACCGACGCGCGGTGTGATGTCCTGCCTGCCAAACCCGATGCGCATGGAATTTAGTCTCCTTATGGTTGCTGACCCCGCAAGAAACAGAATGCCGGTGGTGCGGGCACTCCGGGCACGCAACGGGGTGCTCAGGTCCCCGCCTTCGCCGTCACCTGGCTACGGCGGGCAAGCTGTCCTGGAACGAGGCCCTCAGCCGGGGGATCCGTCTTCGCCCAGGCAGCTTCGCCGGGACACAGCCGGCCCGAGCACCCCACCTCGGCGCGGGACGCGCCGAGCCACTGGCGTCCTCTTCACGCCTTCTTCGCCACGGCGTTCGCGCGCACGGCGTCGAGCCCCGCGTTGACCTTGGCGACCGCCGCCAGCAACTGGTCAATGTACTCACGACTTCCCAGCAGGTGCGTGTGGCTGAGCAGGACGCCGGTCTCAGTGACGGCACGTTCGGTCTCCGGCAGACGCAGGGTCGCATAGTCCTGGACGCGCGACGCGTCCCGGAACGGAACCGGGCTGGTGCGGTCGTACAGGTTCAGCAACGGGTTACGGTACACTGGCGCGTAGGTGCCCCCGAACGGCGCCTTCTCCGCCTGGAGTGCGGCCATGTACGAGTCGCGCGTCACGCCCTGCGCCTGGGCCGGGTCGAAGTGCAGCGTCAGGGTGTAATACGCCTGACGCGTCACGCGCGGATCGCGCCGCGCCGCGCGCAACGGTCCGCCCATAGCCTGCAGGCTGTCGCTGATGTACCGCACGTTCTCCTCGCGTAACCGCGTTTGCTCCGGCAGCCGCTGCAACCCGGCCCGCAGCAGGACACACTGCATCTCCGTGATGCGGTAGTTGTGCCCGTACCGCCGCCCCGGTTCCTTTACGTTCGGCATCCACCCCACCTGCTTGAGGCAGAACGCCGTCTCGTAGACCTTCTCGTCGTTGCACGTCACCGCCCCACCCTCGCCGGACGTCAGGACCTTGCTCTGCTGGAAGCTATAGCTCCCGGCGTCGCCGATCCCGCCCGCGCCCTGGTCGCGCCAGCGGCTGCCCTGCTGGTGCGCCACATCCTCAACCACCTTCAGGTTGTGCTTCCGCGCAATCTCCATAACCGCATCCATGTCGCACATGCAGCCGTAGAGGTGCACCGGAATAACGGCCTTGGTCCGCGGCGTGATGGCCGCCTCAAACGCCTTCGGGTCAATACACATCGTCTCCCGATCAATGTCAACCAGAACCACGTCCGCACCGATGTCCATGGCCGCCTGCGCCGTCGCCACCCAAGTCAGACCCGGCACGATCACCTCGTGCCCCGGCTCGACTCCGACCGCCTGCAACGCACACTGCAGCGTCACCGTGCCATTGGCCATGCCGATGCAGTACTTGGTGCCGATGAACCGCGCGTACTCCTCGCAGAACGCCTGCTCGTGCGGCCCCAGCCAGCTCCACTTGCCGCTGCGCACCACATCTTCCATCCATTTCACTTCCTGCTCGCCCACAACCGGCCACTTCGGCGCCGGGAGGGTTACCGTGGGCTGCCCGCCGCAGAGCGCCAGATCGTTCTTCGTGATGACTGTGGTTGCCATGGTGCGTTGCCTCCTGAATATGGGGTGCTGTGAACTGAAGTTGCTCTAGCGCTCCTTTATCTCTACCATGAAACTAACACTTTTTAGATTATATTCCTATTGACTTCCATTGCTTTTGATTGACATTTATTGCTGTATTCGTAAGTTATGGACGTATCTTGCGGCCTGCTCAGAGCTGGTGATCGAATAGGCGATTCCGACGAGGATTGCGAGAAACAATGAGCCGAGGGGGCAGGAGGCCCGTATGCCCACAACCAGTGCCGACACGGCCATTCTCGGGGTGCTTCAGGACCCGTCCGCCTGGCAGTTTGTGGGCACGCTTCTCCCACCGGAGGTGGCGCCGGTCGACGACCCGCGCCGTGCCGCATGGAGCGCCACACACACGCATCGGCACCCGTACCGCGAAGTGATGGTGGCCCTGACCGGCACAGGTGCCTACGCCCACACCGGGCGGGCCCACCCCTGCCGACCCGGGACGGTGTTCCTTTTCGACGTGCAGGAGGAACACGACTCCGGGTACCCCGAGTTCTCGCCGCCCATGGAGCACCTCTGGATCACCGTCGCACCGGAGCAGTACTTCGCGCGCCGGCACCGCGCCGGCACGCCCCGCGGCAGCATGCCGAGCTCAGGGACCGTCACGCTGCCGCAGACCGCCGGGGAGGGCTGCCTCAACGCCTGCTGGTCCGCGCTGCGGCAGACGCCAAACCTGCCGCCGGCGATTGTCCGCGGCCGCTTGACCGGCTGCCTGGCCCTGCTGCTGGCACGGGTCGCAGAAAGCCTGCTCGCACCGCCATCCCAGGACCGGCTGTCGACTCAACGCGACGCTGTGGATGCCGTACGCCGTCATCTGCGCCAGACAGCAGGCAGCGGCGATTCACTGGAAACGCTCGCCCGCTTCGCCGGCTACAGCAAGTTTCACTTCCTGCGCCTGTTCCAGCGCCACACCGGCCAGTCGCTGCAGGAGTACATCGACGCCTGCCGCGAACGCCGCATGACCGAACTCGCCCGGCAAGGCTACAGTAAGAAGGACATCGCGTTCGAGCTCGGCTTCTCCTGTCCGTCCGCATTCTCGCGCTGGCGCCGGAACCACGGCTTCACCGACGCGTAGCCACTCCGCCGTGCCCCACCGAGGGGGGATGGGGCTGCCGAGGCGCCACGAACTGGGAGGGGCGTGTTCCCGGATCTTGGGGATACGCCCGATCAACCTGGCCCTGCGGGTGAGGGCCTGACGCCCCTCAACTCAAGGCGATTCCACGCGTGAGAAGGTGAACGCCGAACGCCCCCTCGGACCGGCAGCCCCGTGGATCGCGTCGGCATCCTCTATCCGGCCCGTTCAGCAGAAGCGAATCTCAACCAAGGTGAAATCATCCTGGAAGGTCTCGGCACACTGTACACCACGGACATACTTCACCATGCCATCGACCCTGTCTTCACCGGGTTGCAGCGGTTCAGCCAGTTTGTCGACGAACTGTTCATAGCTCATCATGCCGGAACCGCCGGGAATGTCCACTTCATAGACTCCGTCACTGAACACATAGAGCCGGTTGACATTCTTGACCTGGATCTTCCCGGAGTTGAACGGCACCCCCTGCATGGCGCCGATGACGGTGCCGTGTGAGTCGAGGAGGTCGGGCTTCTCTTCTGCCTGCGTATCGCCGTGAACCAGCACGGCGGGCGGATGCCCTCCGGACGCATAGCTCAAGGTTTTGGTGCCTTTTTCAAAGACCCCATACCAAACGGTGAAAAACATGTTGTTGTGTTTCTCCATGTCGAAAGCAACGTTCAAGGCTGACAGAACAGCCTGAGGATCTTTGAAGTCAACACCCGGCAGGATCATGTTCCGTATGGTGCCGATGACCGACACCGAATGCAGGGCCGCACCGACGCCGTGCCCGCATACGTCAATCAGGTACGCCGCAAAATGATCGTCATCAATCCAATGATAACCGAATGCATCCCCGCCGACGTCCGATGAACTGATATAGACCCAATGGGACTCGACCGGAGGAAGGTTCAAGACGATCGGGAGCAGCGATCGGATATATTTCTCCGCCTCGGCGAGTTCGCTCTTGATGATGGCGTTCGAAGCCTGGAGTTGTTTGTGCTTCTCGGCAAGTTCCGCCGCTGCCCGAGCCTGGTCCTTTCTGAAGCCCCAGACGACCATGCCGCAGAGCCCCGACAAGACGGCGCCCACGCAGACGGCCACAACCGTGGCGATGTGGAGCGGGGCGATGCGCGCCTTGTAGTCGGGCATCTCAAGATCCATGCCCAGGGTGCCGGCGATCTTGCCGTCCTTGCCGTAGAACGGCGCGTAGGCGCTGTAGAAGGTGCCCCAGCGGTCTGTGTAGGGGGCCTTGTCAACGCACGGTCGGCCTTCCTTGAGCGCCGTCAGCAGCGCTTCACCCGCATCGGGATACGGATCCATCAACTGCGGGGCTTCGTCGGGTTTTCCATCGTTATCGTTGTCGTTCTGCGGACTCGGGTTGGCAATGAAATAGACCTTGCCATCCTCCATGATGTTGGTGTAAATGTAGCGGACGTTCTTGGAGTTCTGGCGGATGAGTTCCATTTTCTTGAGGAACTCCTTGTACTCCGGGGCATCTTTCTGGTCTTTGGAGCGGAATTTCCCGTGGATATCGCCGTCCAAGGCGGTCGCGGTGGAGCAGACGTTCCGGAGCAAACCTTCGCGAATCTCCGAGTGCATCAGGCGGACCGCCTGACGGTGGACCCAGAAGAGGCTCACACCAAGGGCGAACAGGCAGAGCAGGCCGATCAGAATCCCCTCATGGACGGGACGCGCCTGCCCCTCCGTACTACTCAGATATTTCTTCAGAAACATGGCAGCCCCTTTTTCTCGTCGCGCCACACAGCCGGCCTGGCCTGCCTCCATCCCGCCCTCTGAGACGACCGATCCGGCCCTCCTGCTTCCCTTTTCAGGGGGGCGGCGACCAAGTCAATCCACCCGCACTTTTGAAAGGCAGTAGATGAAGTATACCAGAGCCGCAAGAATAATAACATACACGATCCCGTCGGAACCCTCAAAATCCATGGAAAAACCGATCAGGTTGACGCCGATGACTCCGCCCAGGCAGTCCATGAGCGAATAGGCGACATTTGCGGACACCTGGTCCTCCTTCCGGAACATGTCGCCGACGATGGCCAAGCCCGTCCCATAGATCCCGCCCGCCGCACCGCCCCAGACAAAGAGAAGCCCAAGCGCCACCGGGTACGTGTAGATCGCCAGAGGCAGATACACGGCACAGAGCACACCCACAAACACGCAAACCACGATGACAACGGTGCGGTTGAGGAAGTCCGAAAGCGCACACACTCCCAAGCCCAGCGTGATCGAACCGAGCATGAAGAGACTGATGAGGTACGACGCCCGCTCCACGGACAGTCCGTTCATCATCCCGTAGAGCGTCAGGAACGCTGGCAATCCATAGAACGTCACCCCCCCGACCAGGCTGGAAAACATGGCGATCTTGGCCATCCGCAGAACGAACCCGAGCCGCAGTTTCGGCCCCGCCGGAATCTTGGGGATGAACTTGGCCAAAAGCAAGAACGGAAGGAGGGTGAACGCGACGATCGCCATATTCACATGGAACGGCCGCGCCCCGCCATCGATCCCCGCCAGATGTACCATCACGGGGCCGGACGCCGTGCCCAGCGACAACGCCGAACTGAACGACCCGATGGCCAACCCCTTGAACCGTGTCATCGGTATGGTGTTGATCCAGGTCTGAAGCGATATCAGCATGATGTTCGTGTTCATTCCGAAGAAGAACACACAGACGCACCAGAGGACCCAGTTACGGCTGGAAGCCACCAGGAAGAGCACCCCCACCCTGATCCCCGTCGCCAACGCCAGGGCACCGAAAATCCCCAGCCTGGCAATGATCCGCGTGATGTACTTGCTGATCAGCACCACCGCGGCCACTTCCATGGAAAGGCAGATGCCGATCAGGCTCTTCCCGTACCCGTATTCCTCCAGGCGCACGGGAAGCAGCACGGCATTGAATCCGACCGCCGCCTGAACCATCGCGGTACCGAAAATGATGGCGAGAACGACGATCAGCGTCGATACCTGCCCCATGGCGGATTGCTGCTGTCGCACCGGCTAATCCTCCTTGAACTTGCTGAAGGGGATCCGGACGCTCAACCGAGGCATCCCGTCGCCGGACAAGGACACGTGAAATTCTCCGCCCATGGCCTTGAGGGTCTCGACCGCCTTTCCCACCCCCAGAGACCGCACATCGAGCTCCCCGTCACTCCCCAGCGAAAACGGCGCGAAGAATCCGGCCAGTGCGTCTTCACGAATGTCACGGGTCGAGTAGTCAACCACCACTTCGAGTTCAATGGCGTCGATGCTCTCATCGGCAAGGCGGAGCTCCATTCCGCTCACAGGCCCCATCTTCTCAGCCAGGAACGTATTGCTGCTGAAGATGCCGATCACCGTGGCAAGTAGATCGCCCCTCCCAAGGGCAAGCTTCGGGACGCTGGGGCCGGCGGTAAACTTCATCGAGGAAGGAACCGCTTCCCTGGACACGGCGATGACGTCGAAATTGGCGCCGCCCTCCACCGTCTTCCGGACGCGCGCCTGGGCGTACTCCCCCAACTCCTTCCCGAAAGCCGCAAACTGACCGGTCGTGGCAGAGTCCGGCAGACTGCCGACTTTGGCGTTGATGAATCGCGACACCGCATCCAGCCACTGGCCCGACACGGTGTGCGCGGCCACTGAAACCCGCCGGGTCTCGTCGCGTTCGACCTCCATCCGCAGCCGGCTCGAAATCAGCTGTATGGAAAACCGCCTGTAGAACCACACTACGGTCCCGGAAAGGACCGCCAGAACGATGGCCGTAAGAAAAGCTCGCCGGGTGGCGATGACAATGGGGTTCAAGCGATCCTTGAATGACACCAGCTCCAGGTCCATGCCCAGAGTGCCGACAAAATGGCCCTTGGAATCGTAGAATGGGGCGTAGGCACTGTAGAACGTCCCCCAGACATCCGTGTAAGGCTCCTTGTCCACACAGGGACACTGCTCTTTCAGTGCCGTCAAAAGTGCATCTCCCGCATCCAAATATGGATCCATCAACTGCGGCGCTTCGTCGGGTTTGCCATCTCCGTCATTGTCGTTCTGCGGGCTCGGATTCGCGATGAAATAGACCTTACCCCCCTTTGTAATATTGGTGTAAAGATAGCGGACATGCTTGGAAGCCTGCCTGACGGCCTCCAGTTTACTTTGAAATGCAATGTATTCCGGATCGTCTTTTGACTCTTTGGATACGAACTTCTTGTGGAGATCCCCGTCAATGGTCGTAGCCGCCGCGCACACGTTCCTGAGCAGCCCCTCCTTGATCTCCGCTCGCAACGCTTCCACCGCGCGGACATAGATGAAGTAGATGGCGACTCCCATAGCCGCCAGCGAGAAAAGCCCGAATGCAATCCCTTCCACCGTGGGGCTGATCAGATACGGCCTGCCACTGAATTCCTTCTTGGGATTCTTCAACATGGCTGCCTCCGTCCTTTTCCGGCCTTCACGTCACCCACGAACCTGTCGAGCATGCTCTCCGTCACCCCCGGAAGCGCGACGATATGCGCAAAGTCACCCCGGGTGGCGAGCTGCCACTTCAGAGCCAGCGCCGGTCCCGGATTCTCAAATACGACAATATTGGAGAATTCGTTCCGCTGCGGGGTTGCCCCGATCGCGGCCAGAGCTCGTGTCGCGGTCTCCGCGAGCGCAAAGGACTCCCGGGTGAGTTGCGCCAGCCCGGGAAGCCCAAGACGCATGATCGAATCCCAGATCAGAAGAACCGAAAATCCATCTCGGGATCCGGAGATTGTCGTGTCGATGGAGCCGACATATTCGGCACTGCCGTCGAAGGCGCGGACCCCTGATTTCCGGCAGAGCACCAACCCGCAAGGGATCGGAGAACCCAGCAGTTTGTGCCCGGAAAATGAAATGCTGGAGATCGGCAGCCGGAAATCAAAGACCGGCGCACCTTCCACAAACGGAAGCATTGGCCCGAAAAGCGCCGCGTCGCAGTGAATATGGAAGTTACGGCACTTCCTGGCCTCCAGGATTTCCAGAATCCGTTGCGGACGGTCGATCGCACCGAGGAATGTGGTGCCGATGTTAAGGTTGATCACGCAGGGACGTCCGTCCAACCCGGCGAGCACATCAGCGAACGCGTCGTAGTCAATCTCACCGTGGGCACGGCACGGGACGGTCTTGGATGGCATGCGCAGAATGTTCGCAATCTTCTTCAGGCAGTAGTGCGATTCTTCCGAGAACACCAGGACCGCGTCTGGAAACGTCTCGCGCCCCTGGTGGATGCCGTAAAGGTTCCCCTCCGTGCCCCCGTTCGTGACATACCCCCACCTGTCCTTCTCGGGAAGCCGGAACAGCGACGCGAAAAAGTGGATGACCTCCTGCTCGATGGCGCAGGTGTTGGTCCCCGAATTCGGATGAAAAGGATCGCCAATGTTGTTGATATTGAATTTGAGGAACCGGGCCAGGTGCGAGTAATCGAAGACCCGGCTGTTCGGGAAGCCGATGTAGCGACCGGCCCGGTCCAGCATCTCGGCGTGGAGTTCCGCCAGGCGTTCATCCGACGCGCGGCAGGGAAAGCGTCGCTCGTTCTTGGACCACTCGTCGTATATCATATGCCCTCGGGGGAAAGACGTTGGGGCGACTCGCGCGTCCCGGCTTCGCTCAGAACTGCGCCGGGGCGCACGGGTGTCATGCGGCGGCGGAGAGGCCGGATACGCCTGCCCCGCCGCCGCCCAAACCATACTCCGGGTCTCCCCCCTAGAACCCCCAGGCGAGCGTCGCTCCCGCGACGAACATTTCGGAACTCGCGTTCGGAACCGCATCGCGGGCGTCGCGCAGTTCGTGATCGACGAAGTCCGTATACCGGATGTACGGCGTCAGCGACACGCCGCCACCGATATTCCACGGCAGCGACGCCGAGACGCCGGCATCGGCAAAGCCGCTCTCGTCCACACCGAGGTAGTACTCGTTGTTGTCCCGGTTGCCCCAGCCAAGCGTGGCGCCCAGGGTCAGGCCCAGCCGGTCCTCGTCGCCGTTCTTCAGCAGGCTGATGGTGTGGCTGACCGCGCCCTGTACGTACAACCCATCGGACTGGTTGGTGTCGCGGTACACCGTCACGCTCGGGCTCAGAAGCAGGTCGGGCAGGCTCACGCCGGCGAACACCTCGGTCGTGTCAAGCTCCTCCCAGTAGGTGTTCTCGTAGGTGCAGTCGATCACGCCCACCGTCACCCCGATGGATACGGGCAGGTCCAGCGCGGCCTTGTCGAACGTGTGCGAGTACGACAGCGTGCAGTCGATCTCCGCAAACTCCCACTGACTGTCGCCATAGCCGCCTTCGTGCGCACCGTAGTCAGTCGTGTCATAACTGCCCCAGATGTTGGCGGAAAACCCAAACCAGCTCACGGTCGCCGACGGCTGCAGCACCGGGTCCTGATTGTAAAGAATGCCGCGCCATACGTATTGGTTCACCGCGTCCAGGCTCAGGGTCACGCTCGGGCGCGGCCAGCCGTCATCCCCGCCCTGCGCTGAAGCGGAAAAGACTCCCGCCACCCCGCAACACACCGCTGCCAGCCCAACCCGCCATCCCAGCCGTTTTCCATTGCCTGTCATGAGTAACTCCCTTCTTGCTTGCCACCTGACTCGTTCAACACCGCACCCGAACTCCATTTTCGATGTGCCACCTGAATGAAAATCACTCAGGTCTTGTACCCGTCGCGGGCATGGGTTCTATCTGGAACTTCAGCCGCGGTTCAATCACCGGAGGGCACCTTGCCGCGCAAGTAGATTGCGTCGCGGAGGAACTCAGGCGTACATAACCCGCGCGCGGCTTCCAAAGCAAGTTGAGTTGATGATGGAATTGCTTTCCGTGGAACACACGGCGAAAGATACCGCAAGATTGGGGAACGGCAAGCGACGACGACGTCCCACCCAGGGCTGTTTCAAGATCCGTGACCGTCGCGTGCGGTGAGTACCCCCGGCGTGTCCCCACGCCGGGGGGGGCGGCCTGAGGACAGGCCGCCCCTACTTGGTGTGCGCGGAGGCGTGGCCTTTCGAGACGCGGCGCCGGATCTTGAAACAGCCCTGCGTCCCACCCCGAAACTCTTGTCCCTATGCGCGTGTCCAAGTATATTGCCGATGCCGAACGCGCGAGTAACGGAACTTGGCGAGGCCCGGTCCTGAAAGGTTCTGGCCGCTAAAAGGGGTACGAAGGAGGAAGCCGCATGTGGAATTACACCGAAAAGGTTATGGATCATTTTCTTCATCCCCGCAACGCGGGTGATATACCCGACGCAGACGCGGTGGGCGAAGTCGGCAATATCACCTGCGGCGACGCGCTGAAACTCTATCTCAAGCTCGATCCCGCCAAGCAAAACATTGTGGACGTGAAGTTCCAGACCTTCGGCTGCGCCAGCGCCATAGCCAGCGCCTCGGCCCTGACCGAACTCATCAAGGGCAAGAGCATCGCCGACGCCGCCAAGATAACCAACAACGACATTGCCGACTACCTCGGGTCCTTGCCCGAGGAGAAAATGCACTGCTCGGTGATGGGCATGGAGGCGTTGCAGACCGCCCTCGCCAACCTCCAGGGCAAGGGTGCCAGCACGGCCGCTTGTGCGGATTCACACGCCGAGCACGGTGGGGCGTACGACCCGGACGGTCTTGACCGCGTCGTCTGTTTCTGCTTCAGCGTCACGGAACGCAAGATCCGCGATGTGATCCGGGCCAACCACCTCACCAAGGTCGATGAAGTGACCCACTACTGCAAAGCCGGCGGCGGTTGCGGCGGCTGCCAGGACGAAATCGAGAAAATCCTCAACGACATGCGCGGCCAGGCGGCACCGACGCCCGACGATGCCGCGCGCAAATGCCCCGCCACGCCGCCGAAGTTGACCAATCTGCAGAAGATGACCAAGGTACAGCAGGTGGTCGACCAGGAGATCCGGCCCGGCCTCAAGGCGGATGGCGGCGACTTGGAACTCATCGACATTGACGGCGACAAGGTCATCGTCCGACTCCGGGGTGCCTGCGCCGGCTGCCCGGGCGCCCATGTGACTCTCAAGCGCTGGATCGAAGCCAAGCTCCGAGAGATGGTCTCCCCCGACCTGATTGTCGAGGAGCAGGTGGAATAACCCATGAACAAAAATGTGGTCTACGTCGACAACAACGCCACCACGCGCGTCGCGCCCGAAGTGCTCGACGCAATGATGCCGTTTCTGACCGATTTCTACGGCAACCCGTCCAGCATTCACACGTTTGGCGGCCAGGTGCACAAACATATCGAGAACGCCCGGGCGCAACTGGCCGCTCTCATCGGCGCCGAACCGAGCGAGACCATCTTCACCAGTTGCGGCACCGAGTCGGACAATGCCGCCATCCTCAGCGCCTTGGAAAACGACCTGCGCCGACGCCGTGTGGTCGCCACCCGCGTTGAACATCCGGCCGTGCTGTCCCTGTGCAAAGTACTGCAGCAGAAGGGCTACCATGTCGACTATGTCCCGGTCAACAACAAGGGACAGGTCTGCCTCGACGCCCTCTGTCGGATGGTCACCGACGACACGGCGATCGTCTCGGTCATGTGGGCCAACAACGAGACGGGCAACGTCTACCCCGTCCAGGAGATTGCGGAGATCGCGCACCAACACGGCGCGCTCTTCCACACCGACGCCGTCCAGGCGGTGGGCAAGGTCCCCATCGACCTGAAGAAGACCCGCATCGACTTCCTCTCCCTCAGCGGCCACAAACTCCACGCCCCCAAAGGCATCGGCGCACTTTACGTCCGGCGTGGCCTGAAATTCAACCAGTTCCTCATCGGCGGCCACCAGGAATACGGACTGCGCGCGGGGACCGAGAACGTCAGCGGGATCGTTGCCCTCGGCCGTGCCGCGCAACTCGCGGCACAGCACATGGACGAGGAGAGGACCCGGGTCGCGGCCCTGCGAGATTACCTCGAAACCGGGCTGTTGAAGTCATGCCCGGACGCCCGCGTCAATGGCAACCCCGCCAGCCGACTGCCCAACACGACCAACATCAGCTTCGAGTTCATCGAGGGCGAGGCCATCCTGCTGCGACTGAACGAGTTCAACGTAGCTGCCTCCTCCGGTTCGGCCTGCACGTCCGGCTCGCTTGAACCCTCGCACGTGCTGCGCGCCATGGGTGTGCCGCAAACCGCTATGCACGGCAGCATCCGCTTCAGTCTCTGCCGCTACAACACCAAGGAGGAAATGGACCTCATTCTGGAGAAACTGCCGCCCATTGTCCGCCTGCTGCGTGAGCTGTCGCCGTATGGCCGCGAGACAGCGAAGTCACATGGCCGCCCGTAGGAACTTGGATGGGCAACACACGGTCATCCCCAGACCTTCCGGCGTCCGGCATGGATGAATCTTTGTTCTGCCTACAGATCCGCGTGGCGCGAAACGACGCCCCCGCCCTGGAGGAACTCCTCGTGGCACTCGAGGTTCCCGGTTCGACCTGGGAAGAACCAGAGTCTCGCGACACCGTCGTCAGCATCTTCGCTGCTACACGTGCCGAAGCCGGGGGCATGCAAGATCGCATCCATTCCGCGCTCCGGGAATTCGGGTCGGAACTGTCCGACCCGGCCATATTCAAGATCACCTCGATGAAGAGCGAAAACTGGGCGGAAACCTGGAAAAGGCACTTCCACATCCTCCACGTCACACCACGCCTGACCATCCGACCGGTCTGGCTGGAATACGCCGCCCGGCCGGACGAAATTGTCCTCCCAGTCAATCCGGGCATGTCGTTCGGCACCGGTTACCATGGCACCACGCACGCCTGCCTCGAATTCATCGATGCGCTCGCTTCCCGGTTGATCCCGCGGCCCCCTGCCCCAGTCGCCCCTGGCCAGCCCCTGATCCAGAACTCGGAGCATCGATCACCCAGCCCACCCAAGAACTCCGGAGTCCCCTTCCTCGACATCGGTTGTGGCTCAGGCATTCTCGCGTTGGCGGCCGCCAAACTGGGGTTCGCGCCTGTGGTCGCGTTCGACAACGATCCCCTGGCGGTCCAGATCGCCCGCGAGAACTGCGCTGCTGCCGGCGCCCCACAGATCGACATCGCCTGCGCCGACCTGACGGAGTTCGCACCGACCTGCCCATGCCGCGTCGTGGTCGCCAACGTTCTCGCTCCGGTACTGGTCCAGAATGCACCACGCCTAGTCTCATTCCTGGACCGGAACGCCGAAAGCAGTTTTGTGGTGTTGTCCGGCATTCTGACCGGGCAGTACGATGAGGTGAAAACCGCCTACGAGGCCTGCGGAGTCCGCGAAACCGCTCGACGTACCATCGACGTGTGGACCAGCGGGTGCTTCGGCATTAAGTTCTAGGCTGTCCGGAAAGACAGCCCCCTGTCGCTGCGGCCAATAGTCGCAAGCGCCTCGGACTTGCGAGTGGAGACCATGGACCCGAAGTGCCCAATCTATTCTGTCGTTCTTCCCGTGTTCAACGAGGAAGGCAATATGGTGCCGCTGATCGAGGACATCCGCCGCGCCCTGGAACCGACCACGCGCGAGTTCGAAATCATCTGCGTCGACGACGCCAGCAAAGACAACAGCGTCAGCACCATCCGCGACCTGCGGCAGAAGGACCCCCGCATCATCCTCCTCCGGCATCGCCGCAACTTCGGCCAGAGCGCCGCGTTTGCCACCGGCTTCGCCCAGGCGCGCGGTGATGTCGTCATCACCATGGACTCAGACCGCCAGAACGATCCCGCCGACATCCCCAACTTCCTCGCCGCCATCGCGGACGCCGATTGCGTCTGCGGCATCCGCCAGAAGCGCCAGGACACGTGGGTCAAGAGAGCTTCGTCCAGGATCGCCAACCGAGTCCGCACCTGGTTGACCGGCGACTCGGTCCGAGACACGGGCTGCGCCTTCCGCGCCATGCGCCGGGAGTGCCTCCGCGAACTTCCTGTATTCAACGGCATGCACCGTTTCCTGCCCAGCCTGCTGCGGTTTCAGGGTCGGCGCGTAACGCAGATTCCCATCCGCCACCATCCACGCGTGTGGGGCCGCTCCAACTACGGGATCCTGAACCGCGGATTCCGTGGTCTCGTCGACTGCCTGGGCGTCCGATGGTGGAGCCTGCGGGCTGTACCCCAAGACCGGCTTCTGGAGGAGAAAGGCGGCCGCACGCATGAGCCAGCCCCTGCCTCCTGAGCCGCCCAAACCCGACCGACGGCCGATCCTCAAGGCGCTGGGGGTGGCCATCGGGCTCTCACTGTGCGTGTGCCTCGTCTACGCCTCGCCACTGGGTTCGGATTTCCGGGCCGCGCAGGCCACACCGCACGCCCAGGCCGCGGCCGCTCATCCCGCGGGCGCCATCACCTTCTTCCTGCTCGGCGCGATCGTCGTGGCAGCAGGCGTGCCCCGCACTGCGGTCAGCTTCCTTGCCGGCAGCCTGTTCGGCTTCTGGCTTGGCCTGCTCCTCGCCCTCGCCATTCCCCTTGCCGCCGCCCTGCTCACGTTCGCCCTGACGCACTGGATCCGCGGCAGCCTCTTCGCCGGCACCCGCCTGCCACCCGCCGTGGCTGGACTCCTAGACCCCATCGACCACCACTTTCAGGAAAACGGATTCCTCGCCGTCCTGCTCACGCGCCAGATGCCCATGCCCGGACTCCTGGCCAATGTCCTGATCAGCCTCAGTTCCGTCAAACTCGGACCGTTCGGGCTCGGGTCACTCCTGGGGTTCGCTCCCCTGGCCGTCGTTTTCGTACTCTACGGCAGCGGCCTGCGCGAAGACTTCATGGTCCGGGTGCTCGCGTCCTCCGTCGCCCTAGTCATCTTCAGTGTTGTTACCTACCTGGTCTGCGTCCGCTCCGCGATGGCCAGCCGCCTCCTCAGCCAGTTGTCGCCAACGCGACAACATGACGTGCGACAGAATGTGTTCGGCGGCTCGGTGCGAAGTTGGCTGCGCACCACGGAACTACCCTCGTCCTGCATGGCCCGGCTCACCGCGAGTTGGCGCGGCCCGTCCCTGGTCTTGGCGGCTGTGCTCCTGTTCATTCTCCTCATCATCCCCACTGTGCCGGTCACCAATATCATGGAAGCCCGAAACCTGAAAGCCGCCGAGGAAATCGTCGAGAGTGGACACTGGTTCCTACCCACGCTGAACGGGGCGCCACGTATCCTCAAGCCCCCGTTGCCCACGTGGGCCTGCGCCGCCATGGGGCGGCTGATGGGCGACACACGTAACCTCTTCGCGCTCCGGCTCCCCAACGGCCTGGTGGCCTTCCTCCTGGTCTGCTTCGTGTACCTCCTAGTCCGAGACCTCTACGGACGCCGCCCGGCACTGCTCTGTGCGCTCGTCCTCGCGACCACCGTGCAACTGATCCGCGAAGCCCAGATCGCGCGCTGGGACCTCTACACCACCGCCTTCGCGTGCGGCGGACTCTGGGCCGCCTGTCGAGTCCTCGCCGGGACGGGAAAGGCATGGCTGTACTTTCCGCTCGCCATTCTGCTCTGGACCGCCTCTTACCTCAGCAAGGGCCCCGTCGCCTTCGTCCTGCTGCCAGTCCCGTTCCTCATCGCCGGATTTATCGTACGACACGTGGTCAACCGGCGCCCCACGCCGCTGGATCCGCCACTGCCCGCCGACACCGCGATGCCTTACCTGTTCCGCGCCCTTCCCTGCACCGTTCGGCAATGGGCTTTACTGACCAGCATGGTGGTCGCCGCCATGGCGCTCGGGCACTCCTGGTGGTGGACCCTGCAATACCAGTATCCCGAAACCTGGAAGGCCGTCACCGGCGATCTGCTCTCCAAGTTCAACGGGAATACGGAGCCGTTGTACTTCTACGCGCTCCAAACCCCTGCGTTCCTGGCACCCTGGAGCCTGGTCCTCCTGATCCCGTTCTTGCTCGTCGCGGGCGACGTCCTGCGGCGCCGGCGCACGCCCGGTCTCAATGCACCACAACCCGCTTGGCGCGACCTGCTCTTCCCCTTGCTCTGGGCCATGCTCGGCCTGCTCTTCCTCTCCCTGGTCCCGGACAAGAAGAGCCGTTACTTCCTGCCGCTCCTCCCGGCTTTCACGGTGCTGATCGGCCTGGCCTGCGAACGGCTCATGCACACGCCCGACGATGCGCAGAACGTGCCCCTGGTCAAGTACGCGCTCCGACTGCACCGCGGCGCCCTTTTCCTCGTCTGTGTCGCCACGCCGGTGGCGGTCTTCATCCTCACCCTGAAAGGCGCCAGCCAGACGCTCTGGCTCAGCGCCCCCGCTTTTCTCCTCCTCGCCCTGCTCGTCGTCGCCGGCAAATGGGACGGCCTGCGGGTCGTATTCGACACCGCCATGGTCACAGCCCTCGGCGCTGCGGTACTGTTCCTGGCTCTGCCCGGAACACCGTGGGGAGAAGACTACTACCGCCTGGCCTATCCCGTCAAAGCCATCTCCAAGGGTACTCCGCTCTACGTGGTCGGCGACGAGAGCCACAAGCTTCTCTGGGCCGTGGGCCGGAACTATCTATGGCTGGATGATGCGTCGAAACTGTCCGCACTGTCCTGGCCCGGAATGGTCCTCGCCGATCCCATTCAGAGACCCCTGGTCGAGGCCGCCCTGCATGCCAACGATTTATCGTGGCGCCTGCGTTACGACTTCCCCATCGGCGCCCCGCGACACCAGGTGGTCTGGTATCTCTACGACGTGCGGCGCCGGTAACGTGATTTCAAGTCCCGACTACCGACGGACACCCTCTCCGGACAGTTCGCCGCCACTGCTGATTCCACGGTCCTCGAGACGAGTATCGAGGGAAAGGCTATCGCCTTACTCCAGGCTTCAGGCTCCGCACTCCCCTCATCCCTGCGAGTCCGTTTCGCAAAAATGCGAATCCGGTCCTGCCGCCGATTCATGCCGTGCCAGCGAAACCACACCGGCCACGGGCTTTGGCACACGTTATGCTAATCACCCCAATACGGAGGACGGTGATGGACGGGAGACGTCGGGGTGCCACAAGGTGTGGCGGGAGAAACCGCATGCATGCCATAGCGCAGACCTGGATGAACCTCCGTCGACGCACCTTTCAGGAGGCGCCGGAAATCCGGCGCCGTGTCCTTGCGGTCCGGCGCGAAACGGGCCGGAAACTTCGAGCTCTTGCCGTTTCGACAGAGTACTTGTTCGCAAAGCTTCGTCACCGTATCAGCAGGGAGCTTCCGGAACTCTGGTGCCGCTCCATTGCCTTCCTGCGGGCAGTGGGCCGGTGCTTCTCAGTCCCGGCAGCTTGGGCCGGATGGTACGGACGCCTCGTGGCGTGGTGGCAGAGCGTCAGACCGATCAGGGCCGCGTCTCCAGGGGCCGTCCCGACGGCGCCGGCCGCCGTCTCAGCCTCGGCTGCCTCTCTTCAGCCCTTGGTCCGACGCCCTGCCACCGACGAGGTCTCCTGCAGCGTCACCCGTGACATCGAGAATTCCATCATCTGCATCAAGATGCAACTTCTCAAGGATGTGCCCGGGGAACCCTCCCAACGCCGGACCGGGCCGCTGAGCAATCCGGCCATGGTCGTCGAGGCCGTGGCGCAGGCGGCCGCGGCGCGAGCCGGTCGCGCCGCCGACCTGCAGTTGGAGATCGAGAATGCGGCGCCAGTCCTGATGCCCGAAAGCAATTTCGCCAAGGTCCTGACTGAAGTGCTGGACAACGCCTTCCGTTTCTCGCCCCCGGACACCCTCGTGCGTGTAAGCGCCCGCAAGACCAGCGTGGGGTTCGTCGTCGAAGTCCGGGACCATGGGCCGGGCATGCGCCGGAACCAGATCCGGCGCGTGTTCAACTCGGCCAGGTTTCAGCTCGAGGGTTGCGCCAGGCCGCCACAGCGCCTGGGGCTGTACCTGGCACGCAAAATCACGCAGCTCAACGAAGGGGAGTTCACCATTGGCAGCGCGCCCGGCCGCGGGACGCGCGTCACCCTCTCTGTCCCCTTGGCCGAGTCACCGTTTGGCGAGCACCGTCTCGCCACGCTGGATACCACCGTGCTGCCGCGCGGCCGAAAGTCCGACGACATCAAGGCCGCCTGAACCCCCTCTGCCCATCCGCATAAGTGGTCACCGCAACCCCACCCCTCACAGCAGCGGACTGGTCAGCTTGATCACGTTCTCGGCCAGGCGTTGCCGCAGTGGACGCTTGGCCCAGTCAGCCCGGTTTAGGCGGAAGGACCGACTCAGATACTGGTGCTGCAACGTCCGCAACGCCGCCGTGGCATGCTCGCCGTAGAAGACCAGATTCAGCTCAAAGTTCAGGTCGAACGAACGAATGTCGAAGTTCCCTGTCCCCACCAAGCCGATCGCATCATCGATGCTCATCGTCTTCGAGTGCAGCAGCCCGTGCGTATACAGCGACACCCGCACGCCGGCGTCGAGCAGGTCGCTGTAGTACGACCGGCCCGCAATTCCAACCAGCAGTTGGTCCACTCGACGCGGCACGATCACGTCCACGTCCACCCCACGCATGATCGCCACCTGCAGCGCCTCCAGGAACGGCTCGTCCGGGATGAAGTACGGAGTCGTGATGATCACGCGTTGCCGCGCCGCATACACGGCCGCCACGACGAACCTCTGGTAGTTCTCGATCGGGTAACTCGGCCCGCTCGGCAACGTCTGGACCGAAAAATCGCCCGTGATGGACGGTTCGGGAAAAACCTTGCGAGCCCCCAGCAACTCACCCGTCTCAAAATACCAGTCCAAGACAAAAACCTCCTGCAGTTCCAGGACCACCGGACCGCTCAAACGCACCATGACATCGTGCCAGGACAAGTCTTTGTGCCCGTACCCCGCATCCACGATGTTCTGCGATCCGGTGTAGGCCACGCGCCCGTCGATCACCGCCAGCTTGCGGTGGTTCCGCAGGTCCATCCGCGCCATGTGCTGCCGCAACTTCCCCACCGTCAGCATCGGCCGCATCAGGATCCCGCGGGCGGCAATCTCACGCCACTTCGTCTTGACCAGCAACCGCGACCCAACCGCGTCCACCAACAAACGGCAACGCACCCCCCGATGAGCCGCACGCCCCAGCGCGTCCAGGACCCGCTCCCCGGTCGCGTCCGGAGCAAAGATATAAAACATCAGATGCACGTGCTCTTCAGCCGCGTCGATGTCAGCCACCAACCGGTCGATCACCTCCTGCGTCCGGGACATGAAATCCGCATGATTCCCCCCGAGAATCGGCATGTGCCCCAAATGCTGCGCCAACCGCACCACCGACCGCTGCGTCGGGTCCAGTTCGGGCTGCACCACGTTGTTCTGATCCTCGAAGCGGCCGATCACCGTGCGCATCTGCCGCATCAACCGCGAATGCTGCTCGATCCGCAACCGCGGCAGTCGGTCTTCGCCGAACAGAAGGTAGAGCAACAACCCCACCCAAGGCTGGAAGAAGATGACCATCAGCCAGGCCGTGGCCGAACTCGGCCGCCGCCGATGCGTCACCACCCCCAGCATGATGAGCCGGATCAGCCACTCACTAATGATGTAGAGGATGGTCCAGGACATACAACCTGCCAAACTCAGGACCCGCTCCGCTGTGCCGTCAGCCTCGAAACCAAACGCGCTAGAAGACCACATTGCCGGCAGCATAGCTCGGGGCCCCGCCCCCGGGGCCACAGCCGGCAACGCTCCCGCCTCCTACCCTCCTACCCTCCTGCCCTCCTGCCGGCGGGCGGAGATAACGGCCTACTGACCGGACGCCTAAGACGACGCTGGCTCGCCCTGCACCGCAAAATCACAAACAATCGGCATATGGTCCGAAAGCCGAGAACTCGGGATACGGAACGCCGAGACGTGAATCTCCGGACTGTGAAGCACAAAATCGAGCTGGCGTCGCGGCCGGTGGCTCGGGTACGTTGGGAGCCGGTCGAGGTTGGCGTTTCGCAGACCTGTTGCGGCCAGGAACAGGTCCAGTTCCCGATCCCCCCACAGCGCATTGAAGTCACCCGCCACAATCATGGGCTTCTTCGACTCCTTGAACAGGTGGTACAAATCCCGGAGTTGCCGTTGCCGATGCCCCGACAGCAACGAGAGATGCACCAGAAAGATGACACATGTCTCCAACTCCAGTTCGATGACCAAACGCTTGATCCCATGATCGAAGTAGTGGAAATCCGTCGCGTGAATGTTCTGGTTCGTCAGCAGCGCATTGCCCTGCTTGCGAAACACCGGCAGACGCTGTGCGATCGACCGCCGCGAGTACTTGGACTCATACACGTGGTCGAAGCCCAGTGCCTCGGCAATCTGTACCGCCTGACTCCTCAGCCGCGACCGGTATGACCCGCCGTCAACTTCGATCAGCCCCACAATGTCCGGATGCTCCGAACGCAGAAACTCAGTGATCCGGCTCAAGTTCCGCCCCGTAAACTTCAGGTAGCCGCTGAACGGCAACGGCAAACGGAAATGCCAGTTTGCGCCCGTCCCATACCGGATATTGTACAGCACCAACCGCATGCCTATACAGATACCGGCATCTGCGCACTTCGCAAGGGACACCCGGGTGTCTTGCCGGAGCAAGGCCAGGCACGGAATACACGCCC